>CAMOCK010000052.1 GCA_946610645.1 uncultured Bacteroidales bacterium | reverse complement strand
TCGACGAACCCAGCGTGGGCCTCCACAACCACGACATCCTGCTGATGCAGAAGTCGGTGCAAAAACTGAAGAACCACGGCAACACGGTCATCCTCGTCGAGCACCACAAAGACATGATCAAAATCGCCGACCACATCATCGACATGGGTCCGGGCGCGGGCATGGCCGGCGGCGAAATCGTGTTTGAAGGCAGCTACGACGAACTGCTCCACAGCCAAACGCTTACAGGCAAATCGCTCAGCGCGACCACGGAAATCAAGGAGACGGTGCGCCAACCCAAGTCGTTTTTCCATTTGGAGAACGCTACTTTGCATAACATCAAAGACCTGACCATCGACCTGCCCTTGGGCGTGATGTGCGGCATCGCGGGCGTGGCCGGTTCGGGCAAAAGCTCGTTGATGGAGTGTTTTGTCAAGGCTGTTGAATCGTTGAATGTTGAATCGTTGAACTGTTGTCACGACAACAACCCAACAATTAAACGATTATACAATCCAACAATTCAACCATCAGACATCGTCTACATCAGTCAGAAGAACATCGGCATCAGCCTGCGCTCAACGCCTGCCACCTACCTCGAAGTGGCCGACGACATCCGCAAACTCTTCGCCAAAACGAACAAGACCAAGGCCGACCTCTTCTCGTTCAACGGCAAAGGCGGCTGTCCCGTTTGCCAAGGCAAGGGCGTCATCGTCAGCGACATGGCCTTCATGGACAGCATCGAGACCGTTTGCGAGGCTTGCGGCGGACTGCGCTATTCGCCAGAGGTGCTATTATATAAGGTGCTAGGCATGAACATCGCCGAGGTGATGGACCTGACCGCCAACAAAGCCTCCGAAGTGTTCAGCGGCACCGTCATCGCCGAAAAACTGGAGCCTTTGCGCAAGGTCGGCTTGGGCTATCTCCATCTCAACCAGTCGCTTTCGACGCTCTCGGGCGGCGAGCTGCAACGCATCAAGTTGGCCTCTTACCTTGTTGAATCGTTGAATGTTGAATCGTTGAACTGTTGTCGTGACAACCCAACAATTAAACAATTAAACAACTCAACAATTAAACATCCCAAAATCTTCATCATGGACGAACCCAGCGACGGCCTCCACCTCAACGACATCAAGCGGGTTTTGGATCTTTTTGGCAAAATGGTCGAGGCGGGCAACACCATCTTCCTGATTGAGCACAACTTGGAGATGCTGAAGCAGTGCGACTACCTGATTGAACTCGGTCCCGGCGGCGGCAACATGGGCGGCAAGGTCGTTTTCAGCGGCACGCCGAAGGAAATGACGAAGTGCGAAACCTCCATCACGAGTCCGTATTTGAGTGGCGAAAACTGTTGATTCACATCCTTTTGACACTTTTTTCCAAGAAAAGGGCGTTTCATTTCGCAGAAAAAAGTACTTTTGCGGATTCCTTTTTTGACCTTAATTCATTCCTACCATGAAACGACTTTTCCAACGAGGACTGCCACTTTTGGCCTTGGTTTTCGGAGTGTTTCTCCAATTGGCCGCGCAATCCGCTCAAATCAACATCACGATGCAAGACGGCTCGGAGCAAGCATTCATGTTGTCGCATACCGACCGTATCTATTTCGAGGACAACACTTTCCTCGTTCTCGACGGGGACATCCTCACCAAGAACGAGGTCAAAATCGCCCTTGCTGACATCCGTAAAATCACCTGTGGGGAATTTGTCGGCCTTGAAGAAGACGAGGCAAACGCGCCCTGTGTCTACCCCAATCCCGTGCACGATGTGCTGACGCTGAGCAACCTTGGCGAAGTCCAACCCGTCAGCATCTACGCCATCGACGGGAGGCTTGTCAAATCATTGGAAACCAACGGAGAACAGCCCATTGATGTCTCAGGATTGCCCATTGGAGTCTATCTCGTCAGAACCCAAAGTGCCACCCTCAAAATGATCAAGCTATGAAAAAGACCGTTTTCTTATGGGCCATCATGGCAGGCTGCCTTGGGCTTCAAGCACAGAACTACCAACTGAATTTGCACAAGTCGGGTTCGGTGGTTTACCAAAACGACGTGAACGCCATCGAGGAAATCCGATTTGAAGGCAACCTGCCCGCCAATATGCTCATCAACGACGGGAACGGCTCCACTTTCCCCATCACCGCCTTCGACAGCATCACCTTCAGCCGACCACAAACTCCGCCTGCGGGCGACACGGTTTACATCACCTACAACGGCAATTCCGTCACGGTAGACAATCCTTTTGCCAATGATTTGGTTCAAATCACCATTGACGGTGCTTTTGTCGACGTTCAGTCTTACAGAGAAAATGTGCCCTATGTGGTTTCAGGCAGTTCAGACAATGGTAGGCTCATATTTTACAGCATGACACCTTTCCACTTGACATTTGATGATCTCACATTGTCAAATCCCGCAAGTGCCGCCATCGGTGCAGGTGTCATCGTCCCCGTCACGCTGAGACTCAAAGGCACATCCACACTTACAGACGGTGCAAACGGTAGCCAGACAGCCACCATGGACGTACCTTGGGACCTTACCATCGAAGGTCCTGGAACGCTACAAGTCACGGGCAATGCCAAACATGCCATCAACTTCGACGGCGATGTTACCGTCAACTCGGGTACCATCCGCATCCTTGGCAGCAACAGCGACGGCATCCATTGCAGCAGCAACCTGACTTGGAACGGCGGTACGCTTGAAATCGCTTCAGCAGGCTCCGATGGCATGGATGTTTCGGGCAATGTGGCCATCCACAATGGCAACCTCAGCATCAATACCACGGCTGACGAGCAAAGAGGCTTCAAGGTCTCGGGCCTCTTCACCATGAGCGGCGGTTCGCTCGACATCAACACGAGCGGCACCGACAGTAAAGGCATCAAAGCCGACAGCGACCTCAACATCACGGGCGGCACGCTCACCATCGTGAACTCGGGCGACATGTCGAAAGGCCTCAAAGTGGACAGAGCCATCAACATCAGCGGTGGCACCATCGACATCACTGCCTCGGGAAGCACCGTGCTCGAATCGGTGGAAGGACAAAACGTCCCCTCCTACTGCTCGGCCATCAAGTGCGACACCGACATCAACATCACGGGCGGCACATTCACCATCACTTTGCCCACCACGAACCACGGCGGCAAGGGCATCAGCGCCGACGGCAACCTCACCATCGACGGCGCCACGATGAACATCACCACGCAAGGCAACGGCGCGTCGTACACCGTGAGCGGCTCGACAAAGGACGCCTACACCTCGGCCTGCCTACGTTCCGACGGCAACATGAGCATCCTTTCGGGCAACATCACCCTAACCAGTTCGGGCACCGGCGGAAAAGGCATCAACGTGGGCGACGACGACCACACCACTTCCACCCTCACCCTCGGCACCGAAGGCGGCACCGACGATGGCCTCATCCTCAACGTTACCACCACCGGCGAGCGCATCACCATTTCGAGCGGCGGTGGCGGATGGTGGGGTGGCGGCGACTATGCCAACCCAAAGGGCATCAAGAGCCGGGGCAACCTGACCATCAACAGCGGCACCGTCACCGTCAACTGCACGCAGAACAACGAAGGCGGCGAGTGCATCGAAAGCAAGGCCACGCTGACCATCAACGGAGGCAACATCGAGACCTACTCGAAGACCGACGACCCCATCAACGCACGGACCAACCTCACCATCAACGGCGGCACCGTCTACTCGCACAGCGACAACAACGACGGCATCGACTCGAACGGCACCTTGTTCCTCAACGGAGGCTTCGTCATCTCCAACGGTGCGCGCCAGCCCGAGGAAGGCTTCGACTGCGACAACAACCAGTTCAAGATCACGGGCGGCACCCACATTGGCACCGGCGGCGCTACGAGCAACCCAACCGCCAGTGTATGCACCCAGCCTTCGCTGAAAACCAACACGCAGTCGGGCTACGCCATCCAAATCCTGAAGTCGGACGGCACCGTGATTTGCACCTACCAATGCCCCACTTTGAGCGGCGGTGGCGGCGGCTGGCCAGGCGGCGGCAACGGCTTGGTGATGCTCTTCACCGACCCGCAGCTTCAAACCGGACAATCGTACACCGTGAAATACAACGGCACCATCAGCGGCGGCACCAACTGGAACGGTTACTACACGGGCAACGTCACCTACACCGGCGGCAGCCAAATCACGGTGAACGTCAATTCTATGCTAACCACTGTGAATGCAGGAGGTGGCGGATGGTAAGCCCAACCCTGATTGCCTACATTGAGCGAGAAATCCTCCCTCAATACGCCCACTTCGATGCCGCACACCAGCGCAACCACGCCGATGAGGTAATCGCCAGAAGCCTAGCCTTGGCCAAGCATTACGAAGTCGATGCCAATATGGTGTATGCCATTGCCGCCTATCACGACACTGGACTTCGCGAAGGTCGCGACACACACCACCTCGTTTCTGGGCGCATCATCCGTGAAGACAAGCGTTTACGCGAATGGTTCAACGAAGCCCAAATCGAGACCATGGCGCAGGCCGCCGAGGACCATCGTGCCTCTTCGGGCCGCGAGCCGCGCTCCATCTACGGCAAAATCGTGGCCGAAGCCGACCGCCTCATCACGCCTGAAAAGGTCATCCGCCGCACGATACAATACACCCAAGAGCATTTCCCCGAATACGACAAAGAACAACAATATGAGCGCTTCCGCCAACATCTTATGGAAAAATACTCCGACACAGGCTATCTGAAGCTTTGGCTTCCCGAGTCGGACAACGCACAGAGGTTGGAGAAATTGCGCCAAATCATCCGCGACGAGAACGCCCTACGCGAAGCCTTCGAGAACGCCTTTGAAAACATTTTTGCATAGAGTGCTTATCATTTGGCATAATTTTCGCATATTTGCAGCGCAAATCAAATCCTAAAAGAAATGAAAAAACTGACCATCCTCACCATCATGCTTTGCATTGGCAGCTTGGCCATAGCACAAGAAAGCAAAGAAAAAGAATTCGAGCTAAGTCTTGGCGACACTGTCATTTGGAAGCCTTTCAGCAACTGTGACATGATTGGCTACAATATTTCAGGGCCTAAAGTCATCAGTTTCAAGCCCATCAAGTATGGCGACCGCATCCAAATCATCGCCAAGGAAGCTGGCGAGAGCCGCATCGTAGCCACCTGCAGAGACAACGGCACCACCGCCGAAGCTGTCATCAAGGTGAAAAAGCCCTACGAAGCACCGCCCATGGCTGGAAAGAAACCCGAAAAACCTGCAACACAGACATTTAGCGGTCACTACAAATTCAATCCGCCCGCGACCAACTTCTTCGTAACCATCTACAACCCAGAAAGCAATTCACGCGAAACATACGTCAAGATTGGCGACATTGAAGCCTTCAACGACGGTCAAGGCCTCGACCGCTATTGGAACATCAAAAACGGCGAAAACTGGTACTACCGTCCCGAAGCCCAAGGCTGGACCGACGACGTGAAATGGGAATTCCAACCTTTCGGCACCAGCTTCTTCCCGCTCAACGCCTTCGCCAACGAGGTGGACCACAGCAACCTCTCCAACTACTATGTCGGTAACGAAAAGCTCACGGTCGGCGGTTCCAATAAACCTTTCGACCTCGACTGCTGGAAATTCTTTGTCGAACAACCCGACGGGAATGTCGTCCAATACTGGGTGGACCCCGCCAACGGCTGCACGCTGAAACGCCAAGTGAACTACGACGCACCACGCGAAGTGACCGTTTACGACCTCAAATACACGAGGCTCTACTTCGGCCCGACTTTCAAGAAAGGACTGCATGATACTACTAGATGAGTTAGGAGTTGGGAGTTATTGCTCTGTTTTTTCTAATGTTTTGAATCTTAAACTTAAAATATTAATTTTTTTAATCCTGTACAATGGAAAACATCGAATTAAAGAAAACCCCTTACAATCAGATCCATCATGATTTGGGCGCGAAGATGGCCGAATTTGCCGGCTATGACATGCCTATCCAATACACCGGTCTCGTCGAAGAGCACCTCAACGTGCGCAACAACGTCGGCGTGTTCGACGTGTCGCACATGGGCGAGTTCCGCGCCAAAGGCCCTATGGCCAAGCAGTTCATGCAATACTGCACGGTCAATGACGTGGCCGCTCTTGGCGATGGCAAAGTGCAATACACCTGCCTGCCCAACGGCAAAGGCGGCATCGTCGACGACATGCTCGTCTATCGCATCGCCGACGACCACTATTTCATGGTGCCCAACGCCGCCAACATCGACAAGGACTGGGCTTGGATGAGCCAGATTGCCGAAAAGTTTGGCATGACACTCGGCGAAGACTTCAAGAACGAGAGCGAAGAATGGGCACAGTTGGCCGTGCAAGGCCCCAACGCCCTGAAAGCCATGCAGAAACTCACCAAGGCCAACGTGGTCGACATGGAATACTACACCTTCCAAATCATCAACTTCGCCGGAGTCGATAACGTCATTTTCTCCACCACGGGCTACACTGGCTCGGGCGGCTGCGAGATCTACATCCCCGTGGCCCACGCCAAGGAGGTTTGGGACGCCGTCTTCGAGGCAGGCAAGGAGTTCGGCATCATGCCCGCAGGTCTGGGCTGCCGCGACACCCTCCGTCTTGAAAAGGGCTTCTGCCTCTACGGCCACGAAATCGACGACACCATCAGCCCCATCGAGGCCGGCTTGGGCTGGATCACCAAGTTCGTGGACGGCAACGACTTCCTCAACCGCGAAATCTTCGCCGCACAAAAGGCCAATGGCGTGAGCCAGAAGATCGTCGGCTTCGAGATGATCGACCGTGGCATCCCGCGCAACGGCTACGAAGTGTGCGATGCCGAAGGCAACTGCATCGGCATGGTGCGATCGGGCAGCCCCTCGCCCTCCACAGGCAAGAATATCGGCACCGCCCTTGTGAAGAAAGCCTTCAGCAAGAAGGACACCGAAATCTTCATCAAGATCAGGAACAAACTCGTCAAGGCCGTCGTGGTCAAGATGCCGTTCCTGCCATGATGCGTCTCTGTCATCTCCTGACAGCAACCTTGTTGCTATGCATTGCCTCTGCAAACGCACAGGAGGTGACGTTTTCGACCCCTGGCGGGTTTTACGACAACCCCTTTGAACTGACCTTGTCCTGCAACCAGCGGGACAAGGTCATTCATTATACCACCAACGGCAACACACCCACGGCCAACGACCCTGTCTTTGGGGAACCATTGCTTTTGGGTGAAAGCCTTTACTCCCACTCCGACATCTACACCATCCTCAACTGCCCTGAAAGTATGTGGTTCTTGCCCACATCGGTCCAAAAGTGCATCGTCATCAGGGCGGCAGCATTCGATGAAAACGGTAGCCTAAGTGGGAAAGTAACCACCAACACCTACCTCATCAAATCGCTCGGCTGCGACACACACGGATTGCCAGCGGTCTCGATTTGCGCCGACTCGTTGGATTTGTTTGATTACGAGCGAGGCATCTTCGTCCCAGGAGCATACCAAGACCCTTCAAACCCCGAAGGCACTGGCAATTACTATCAGTCAGGAAGAGAATGGGAAAGACCCATGAACTTCGAGTTCTATGAAACGGACAACAAAGGTGTCAACCAACAAGCAGGATTAAGGACCCACGGAGGCAACGGACGCAAGTTACAACAAAAATGCGTGAAAATCTATGCCCGTGAGGAATACGGCAAAAAACGCTTCAATCACCCGTTTTTCGAGACCATCTCCGACAGTAGCTTCAAACATCTGATACTCAAGCCTTTCACATCCTCTTGGACGCAGTCGGGAATCAACGACTATGTCAGCAACCAAATCGCCTCACGACTGGACTTGGAGACTTTGGCCTCAAGGCCTGTAGCGCTCTATCTCAACGGAGAATACTGGGGCATCTATTACATCCACGAAAGACCTGACGAAAACTACCTTGAAGACCATTGCCATATCGACATCAATGACATCAACCTCATCGAAGACTGGGATGGGACCTGCGAGGCTGGAAGCAATGGCAACTTCCTCGTACTCTATGACTTCATCGCCAACAACGACCTGAGCAATGCTGATGCCTATTCGTATGTGGCAAACCATATAGACATAAGCAATTTCATTGACTATCAAATTTTTGAGATATTCTCTGCCAACCTCGACTGGCCTGCCAACAACATGCGTTGCTGGCAAGCAGGGAACGGACCTTGGCGTTGGATCTTCTTCGACGGCGACATCGGGCTGATCACCAAAGAATACGATGCCTTCGCCAATGCCACCTACGACGGACCGAGCACCTATCCGGCAAGCTCGACTTCTACCCTATTCCTCAGGAAACTGCTGGAAAATGAATCGTTCAAGGTGGCCTTCCTTAACCGTTTCAACCAACTCCTTCATTCAGCATTTGCCTACGAAACGACCAAGCCACTGAAAGACAAGGCCTTTGAGAAGCTGGAGGGCGAAATCCCCAACCAGGTGGCCCGTTTCCACAATCCCGACAGCCTGCAACTTTGGGAACAACACATGGATGGCATCGATGCATTCCTATCACTCAGGGAACGCTATGTCGTAGCGCAAATGCAAGAGCGTTTCTTTGCTGACGACTACAGCTATAGCATTGATGGCCTGTTCCCAACTCCCGCCCAAAATGAGATTCATATTCAGACGAATTTTGACAAGACCGCTCTCACCTATGTTCAAATCATCGACCTCAAAGGAAGAGTACACATGAGTCTTGAGCACACCTTTGGTGCGGGGCAATACGAACTTATTCTGCCCATTCACTTACCATCAGGCATTTACACCCTTAGGATTGGTGAGACAACCCGAAAATTCGTTGTCATCAATTAAAACTGCCAATTTTTCAGCACTTTACTAAGGAACGATTCTTGATAAAACTACCGGTATGGACGACAAAGCAGAAAAAAAGAAATTCATGGGCAGCATCATCATCCCGCTCATCATCGTGGCGGTGATGTGGGTGGTGAAGATTGCCGAGGTGTCGTTTGGCCTCGACCTTGGACGTTACGGCCTTCAGCCGCAAACCACGCGAGGGCTGCTTGGCGTCCTCACCCTGCCGTTTCTGCACGGCGGTTGGGAGCATCTGTTTTCCAACAGCGTCCCTATTCTCGTTTTGGGCACCTCACTTTACTACTTCTATCCCACCCTTGCCAACCGCGTTTTCGTCATCACTTGGCTGGCCAGCGGATTGCTAACATGGTGCCTTGGCAGTCCCTATTCAACCCACATTGGGGCGAGTGCCTTGGTTTACGGGCTGAACCTGTTCCTCATCGCGAGCGGCTTCATCCGGGGCAACCGTACGCTTATCGTCATCTCGCTCATTATGGTGTTTCTTTATGGCGGCTTCGTTTGGGGCATGATTCCCGAGTTGGCCGTGTTGCAAAACATCTCATGGGAAGGCCATTTGAGCGGAGCCATCATTGGCGTTGTGCTGGCTTTCCTTCTCAGAAAAGAAGGCCCTCAAAAAGAAGTCCATCATTGGGATGAAGACGAGGACGAAGAAGAGGAAAGCGATGTTTCTACAGGCTCAACATCCGAGGAAAAACCCTATTGGGATGTGCCCATGCCTTCCAATGACGAATTGACCATACGCTATAGGTTCAGACATTGAAATCGACCTCAATTGCGTCTATCAACTGACGGGCGATTGCCTCTTGACCCGCCACATTGGGGTGCCACGCATCTTTATGGATGCCGTAAATATCAATGCAACCCACATCGTAATGGCTCGTGATATAATGCACCGACTCGATATAAGCTTGCCTTGTCGCGTCGTCAATGCTCGTGTCGTTGATGCAAAGTTCCATGTCGAGCATGAAATACACTTCGGCTGTGGGGTAATTACGCTTAAGGTAGTCGAACATGTAGGCCATCGCCGGGCGGAACATACATAGCTCTTCCTCGGTCCAGTTGGCAAAGACATAATCGCCCAAAGCCGCACGCTTGTATATGTCATTCGTGGCACCGAAGACAAGAATCACATCGGGATTGCCGAGATTGTCCATGCGGCGAATGAAGGAATGTGGACTATAGTAAAGGCCCGTATTGAAGCCCCAAAAATTGCTTATCAAAGAACCTGAGAAAGAATTGTTCACGTCGAGTGCCCAACCCGTTTTCGTTGCCACCTTGTGCCACCACATCTGTTCGACACTTGTCACGTCAATGTAATTGTTAGGCGGAGGACAATACCAAACGTCGTTTGTGGCAGGTTCCACATAACCCTGAAAGGCAGAAAAACTGTCGCCCAAAATGGAAAAACGGATATTTTGAGGTTTAACTGGTGCCTTTTCGCAGGACGACAAAAGGACTACCGAAGCAAAGACAAACAATAATCTTTTCATATTCAATCTATTACAATCATTTCTGTTCTACGGTTCAGGGCGCGGTTCTCATCACTGTCATTAGGAGCCAAAGGTTTAGACGCGCCATAACCTTTAGCAGTCAGTCGATTTTCTTCTATTCCTTTCTCAATCAATGCTTTGCGAACCGATTCGGCACGGCTGGATGAGAGTTTTTGGTTATAGGACTCGTTGCCAACGTTGTCGGTATGGCCAGCCAGTTCCACTTTCAGTTCGGGATTGCGACGCAAGAACTCAACCAGCATCAGTATACCTGCTTGCGAATCGGCGGTCAGAGCGGAGCTGTTGAACTCAAACTGAATGTTTTGCAACACAAGCACATCGCCTGGAGCCAGTTCCACCACATCCACCGTGGACAAGTAGTTGGCCTCTTCGGGGCGGATTTCCTCGGGCAGTTCAAAGGTGTAGATGTCAAAGCCTCCTTGTCCGCCCTCACGCACAGAAGAGATGAAAGCCGTCTTGCCATCTGCCGCCACGAAAAAATTGATTTCGTCGCCACTCGTATTGATGGGAAATCCCAGATTGACAGGCTCTTGCCATCGTCCGTCCTCTCCCCTGCGGCTCACGAACAAGTCGAAACCGCCCATTCCGACATGTTTGTCTGACGAGAAATACAGCGTGTGTCCGTCGGGATGGAGGAAGGGTGCCATTTCTGTGCCTTTTGTATTAATAGGTGCGCCGAGGTTTTGCGGTTCGCCCCAAGATCCGTCAGCGTTGCGGATGGCGCAATAGATGTCGGCATTGCCGTTGCGCCGCGAAACAAAATACAGTTCCTTCCCATCGGCACTTACACAGGACTGTGATTCCCAACTATTTGTATTGACACTGCCATTCAAACGCACAGGCACGTCCCAGCGACTGCCGTCCCATTCAGAAACGTAGAGGTCGCAACCGCTGTCACGCTGCCATCCGCAACCCGTCATGTATAGTTTGCGTCCGTCGGCAGAAATGAACGCCGCTGCGAGATCGACATCTGGAGGAAACCCGACAAACTCAAGTTGTCGTGCCTCACTCCAAGCCTCGCCACCGTGATGAGAGACAAACAGGAACTCCTTTTGGAAGCCGTTTCCCATGTCCATTTTGCGAGTGAAAAGCATCTGGGATCCTTCGAAATCCAGCATATTGACGTATTCGTCGGAAGCGGTGTTTATCTTATTCCCCACCGATTTTGGCTCAAAACTCACGGGATGTCCAAAAGCATAGTCACGGAATGTGGCAACGTTGAGCATCTCGGCAGCCGTGGTATCATGGGTTGCGACACCGAAGCCTTTTGACTGATACCAGCGCAACAAGGCAACTTCCCGCTTGTAATCGCCGTTGCGGTCATACAACCTTGCAAGTGTGAGTGCGGCCGGAGGAAACAACAGCGAGTCCACGGCCAATGCCTTCTCGAAGCCCAAAACGGCCAATTCATAATCCTTTGTTTCTATCCCTATTTCACCCTCCAGAAGCCAAGCCTCCGCATAATTGGGGTCTTCAGCCAAGGCCCTGAGCACTTGCTGATGAACTTTCTTGTAGTCGCGAAGATAGAAAGCCGCCTCGGCTGCCTCATACGCTTTCGTCGCTTTTTTGGGATGCTGCGCAAACCCCGAAAAAGCGATTACAAAAAGCAACAAAGAGGCCAAAACTTTTTTCATATCTATTTGTTTTTCAGATGTTTAGAAATAAAACTCCTAAAATTCGCCTGAAAAACACGAGTGGAATAAGCGGGTGTGCCTTCGGCAGAAATGAAGCATTGGCCATCGCCAAAGAAACAAACGCCTTCGGTTTGGAGGCCAGGCCATAGCGGCATTTCGAAACGATGGTGCGGCAGTCTCTCGCCTGCCTCATCGAAACCGTAAATCAAGTACAGGAAAGGCTTGTGGAGCGACTTCACATAACCCACCACCACCAATGTACCGCTTTTGGGGTCGTAGTCGGCACCCGTTACCAATCCCTGCGAATCGAAGCCGTTCACCACCTCGGCAATATGGTTTCCAGGTGTTTTTGGGAGACGGTAAAGCCGCGTAGTGCCTGTTTCCCAGCCTTTGCTGAAAAGATAAAGGGCGTCATCGGTGGCAAATAAGGCCTCACAATCGAAGTCATGGATCTTTCGTTTCTTCAGTTCGGTTTGGTCGCCGAAACGGAATCTGATGGTTTCAACGTTCACCGTCGCGTCGCCATTGTCGGGAATGGCCGACAATGGGAAGGTGTAGATTTTCAGGTTGTCGCGGTTGCCTTTGTTGTTGCCGCAATCACCCACAAACACATTTGTCCCGTCGGTGCACACATCCTCCCAATCATTGTTGTCCACTTTGGCCAAGGTAACTTCTTGAACTATTCTAAAATCCACGGTATCAATTCCGTAAAGCACGGGCTTTCCGCCACTGTCGTTGTGCGTCCATAACTTTCCGCCATGAAAAAACAGGCCTGATGTTTCGCGCACATCATCGGGCAGCTCAGACTTCATCGTAGGGCAAAACACTGGAGAGTACCCGCCAGATCGTTCCTTTTGCGCCCATGCCTGTGGCCAAGCCAACAGGAGGAGCGCCATGACAACAAAGTTTCTCTTCATGGTCTCTAAATTATTGATTTTGCTTCTTTCCATAAGTCCATCATTTTCTCTATAGATAGGTTTTGCACGCCTTTTCCGCTTTCCTTGGCTTTTTGCTCAAGGTAGTTGAACCGTTGGCGGAATTTCATGTCGGTTTTTTCCAATGCATCGTCGGGATTCACGCCGATATAGATGCCGTATGCGACGAGTGCGAAAAGCAAATCGCCGTATTCTGATTCTATTTTTTCTTGATTGTCAGTCTTTTGCAGTTCTTCAAACAATTCTTTCTTCTCCTCGTCCACTTTCATCCAGGCCTCTTCGGCATTGCGCCAACGGAAGCCCACGCCTGCCGTCTTTTGGTGCATCCGATAGGCTTTCAGCAGCGAGGGCAAGCCTTCCGGCACACCGCCAAGAACGCTTCTGTTGTGCTCGCGCTCCAACTTGATGCGTTCCCAGTTTTGTTCCACTTGCTCGGCATTCTCCACTTTTTCGGTTCCGAAGATATGGGGATGGCGAACAATCATTTTATCGCAAATGCCATTGAGCACATCGGCGATGTCGAATGCGCCCTTTTCCTGCCCGATTTTGGCATAGAAAACGATGTGGAGCATCAGGTCGCCGAGTTCCTTTTTGATTTCGTCAAGGTCTTCATTCAGAATGGCTTGGCTCAGTTCATAGGTCTCCTCGATGGTGAGATGGCGAAGGCTTTCGAGGGTTTGGGTGCTGTCCCAAGGGCAACCTTCACGCACCTTATCCATGATGTCGAGCAAGCGTTGGAAGGCAATAAGTCTTTCGTCCATGTCGTTTGGTTTTCATTGGAGGTGCAAAGATAGTGAAGTTTTTTGTACTTTTGCAGTTCGAAATGGAAAGAGAAATACAAATCAAGTTTTGGAAATGGCTGTTTGCCTTATTTATGTTAGGTGTACAAACGTCATTTGCGCAACCGATCCACAAGAATTACGAGATTGAGGCGAGGGCGCATTTCGGCTATTTGTATTTCCAGAACGACCAATACCATTCGGCGCTGGGCCGTTACAGTATGCATGCCCCTGCCTACGAGTTTTCGTTTCACCGCAACACATACGGGCAACATCGCTGGGAGGTGGTCCACAACTACCCCTCCATCGGCCTCACCTTCTATTATTCGCCATTTCGCAACAATGAGGTATCCAAGGAGCTCGGTAAGGCTTTTGCCTTGTATCCTTACATCAACTTCCATGTGGTGGGCTCCGAAAGCAGCAAACTGACCTTCAAGTTGGGCGTAGGCTTGTCGTACCTCACCAACAAATACCACCCGACCGAAAACTACCACAACTTCGCCATCGGTTCCCATCTCAATGCGGCCATCAACCTTTCGTTTGAATACCGACAGCGCATCTTGGAACGGCTGCATTGGGTGACTTCGGCAGGTTTGACGCACTTCTCAAACGGGAGCACGATGACTCCCAACATGGGCATCAACATTTTCAGTGTCGCAACGGGTTTCTCATGGTATGTTTTGCCGCCGAAATCGCTCATTGATAAAAAGATGCGCCCAGTCCCCTACGCTTTCGAGTTTGACGGCAAACGCCATTTTGCCACCGACATCCAATATACTATCGGTTACAAAGACATGTCGCAGCAACAAGGCACACACAGCTTCTACCTCATCCACAACCTTGCCGGGCATTTCATGGTTCAACTTTCGGAACGCGACAGGCTTGGCATTGGCATTGAGTACATCCGCGACAACTCGGAGGAGCGAACCAAAGACAAAATCGGTGGGTTGATTGCCTATGAAATGATGCTCGACCGCGTCAGTTTCATGTTCAACTTAGGCATTCGCAACAACAACCCTCTTCCCGCCGACGCCTTCCTTCTCTACCAAAAAGTGGGTGCCCGATACTATTTCAACGACAACCTTTTTGCCACGCTATCGTTCACCACATACGACATCAAGGCCGACTTCATCAGCTTCGGCATAGGATACCACATAAAGCACAAATACTACTTGCCACGCCATGAAAAGAAACCTCATCGCAGTCCTGTTTTTCCTCGTTAGCCTGGCCTTGGCCTCGTGCAGCAAGTTCTCGAATGGCGATCCCGTTACAGAACAACGTAGCGTTGGCCAGCCTTTCCGTATTATTTGCATGCACAACAACGTGAATGTCACTCTTGTGCACGACAGCCATCCGCGATTGGAACTGACATGTCCGAAGAACCTCATCGAGAATGTGACAACAGAAACGGTTGGCGACACCCTTTTCATCAAGAACGAAAACGACTTCAACTGGCTTCGCAGCTTCGACTACCGAATTGACCTTACGGTGTATTACGACAGTTTGCGCGAGGTGAACTTTGCCTCCATCGGCGAATTGAGAAGCACCGACACAATCAGAGGCGTCAGAGAGCTGTCCATCGACACTATCGACACCGACATCGTCAACTCCACGGTGAGCGTTTTCTACCTTAACGTCAACGAAGGCTGCGGCGACATTGATCTTACCTTGAATTGCGACGTGCTGAAAAACAACTTCGGCAACGGCACCTCCAAAGTGACCTTTAGAGGCAAGTCGGCCTACACGGAAATCATCATGCGAAGCTACGGCGCAGTCCATGCCGAAGAGCTCAACTCCAACTTCGTCAGGGTGCAGTCGCACTCACCCAACAACGCCTATGTTTGGGCCAGGTCTAGACTCACCGTCTGGCTCTACAGTATCGGCAATGTTTACTACAAAGGCGAACCGGAAATCATTCCGGAAGCGGTGGAAGGCGAAGGAAAAATCATTCCGATGCAATAATAAATGAAAAATCGCTTCAGTTTGGTACAGAATTTGTATGATTTCAGGCGAAACAAACCCTATTAAACGAACCAACAAACACCTTAATACCATGAAAACGTTCAGGATTTTACCGATTGTCGCCCTGTTTGCCATCACAAGCTGCACTTCGAACAAGCAAATGACCCGCGACGATGTTTACTACTCGCCCTACGGCAACCAAACTCGTCACGCAACGGCTGGCAACGGCTCTTACGTCACGCCTAAGGTCAGCAGCAACTCGGAATATGACTACCAATCCTACTATTCCGACAGCAAGAACTATGTCAGCAACGCCGAACCCGTCTATCAAACCACCGAAACGGTGACCGACACCAACGGAGTGGTCTACACCACCACGGAGACTTACTACGACGCCGACTATGCGGCCCGCATCAAGCGATTCGGAAGCCAAGCCTCGTCGTCGCGCAGCTATTATGACGACTACTACACTGGTGGTGGCGACACCTACATCTATGTGAACAACTACGACCCGTTTTATTGGGACTACTATCCCCGCGTCTATGTGGGATGGAATTGGGGCTACCGTCCTTATTGGAGCACCTACTGGAGTTGGAACTACTATTGGGGCTACCCCTACTACTATTCCTACTGGGGCTGGAGTCCGTACTGGTCCTATGGCTGGCACAACAGCTACTGGCATCACCATCATCACCATCACTACCATGACTGGCACCACCACGGTGGCTACGGCGGAAGCGGTTTCGGCAACTATGTGGCCAGCGTCAGACGCAATGGCAATGGCAATGGCGGCTCAATGAGCTACAACATGCCTAACGGCGGTCGCAACGGAGCCAACATCGGCAATGGCCGCACTGGCGGCTCGATGAGCGGGACGACCACAGCCTCCCGCCCCACCACTGGCAGCATGAGCAACTCTGTTTCAGGCAGAACCGGTTCGTCCAATGCCACGGCCAGACCCAGCAGCAGCACGCGACCGACAGCAGGCACGCAAAATCGCACGGGCGCCACAGCCAGCCGCCCAAGCGTCAGCTCGCGCCCCAGCGCCAGCAGCACAACCCGTCCAAGCAGCCAAAGCGGAGAACGCCAAACCTATACCTCACCAAGCACTACGCGTCCATCGCGCTCAAGCTCGGAATACGTACGCCCGCAAAGCCAGCCGAACAGCAGACCTTCATCGGCAGGAACAAGCAGGCCATCCAGCTCGGGAAGTTACAACCGAAGCGGTTCCTCAAACAGCCGTAACCCAAGCGGAAGCTACAACAGCGGCAGAAGCTCAAGCAGCGGCTACAGCGGCAGCAGCAGAAGCTCAAGCAGTGGCAGTAGCTACAGCAGTGGAAGCAGAAGCTCAAGTAGCAGTAGCAGCCGTTCGAGCGGAGGCGGGAGAAGATAAGTTTTTCCGAAATCCTTGAACGGATTCAAGAAAAAGACTACCTTTGCAGTCACATTGTAAGGTAGTCTTTTTTTTGTTGTCATGAAGAGAATCATCACCATAGTCGCCCTCCTGTTTCCGCTCGTCGCGGCTTTTGCGCAAGGCACTGACGATGCCTGTCTTTTTTCACAAACCTATTATCAGGGTACGGCCAAAGCCTTGGGCATGGGCAATGCCTTGGGCGCTGTAGGCGGCGACATGACCGCTTTGTGCGTCAATCCCGCTGGCATGGGGCTTTACAGGGGCAAAGAACTCGCAGCCAGCCTCGGATTGTTTGACAACCTCAGCCATTCGACATACTACGGCACAACGGCCAACGCCAACACATTGCGCCTGACCCTACCCAACATAGGCTATGTGAATGCCAAGCAACGAAGCAATTACCGCAACCTGCGTTTCACCCAATTCGGCATTGCCCTGACACGCACCAACGATTTCAACGAGCACGCCCTCGCAAGGGGCATCAATCCCAGCAGCTCGAAAATCGACAGTTACCTCGCGCAAATCGACGGATACTCGCCCCAAGACATCAAAAACGACTTCCCATACGACATATTCCCTGCATGGAGCACCTATCTCATTGACATTTACGAAGACGACGAGGGGGAATATTACGGCAGCCCCGTCCCACAAGGCGGCATTTGGCAAGGGCGGGAGAACACGTTCAAAGGACGCTCCGAAGAGTGGACCTTCGCTGGCAGCGCCAATTATAACGAGGACCTCTTCCTTGGTGTCAGCATCGGGTTGAGCCACGTCAAACGCACCGGCACCCGCGTTTTCGAGGAATGGATGCCCGAAGACGCAAACGAAGGCACCGGTTTCAGCCAATGGAGCTTTACGGAAAGCATCGCATCAACAGGCTGGGGCGGCAACATCAAAACCGGTTTTATCTATCATGCCAACAATTGGCTACGCATCGGAGCGGCGTTCCACTCACCCACCATTTTCAATTTCAACGAAACATGGCAAACCGAAACCGAGGCGGAAATCAACCAATTCCTCAACAAGCACATCAGTCCCGAATCACACTACGAATACACGTTCATCAAGCCGCTGAAATGGGTCGGGAGCATGGCTTTCGTCGTCGGGCAAGAGGCCATCGTCAGTTTCGATGCAGAATACCAAAACTATGGTTCGGCCCGCTTCCGTGCCGACGACTGGGACTATGATGCCACCAACGAAAGCATCAAGTCCGCTTTCGGTCCCTCGTTCAATTTCCGAATCGGCAGCGAATGGCGCACCGGCAACCCCTATCTCAGAGTGGGAGCCGGCTATTACGGCAGCCCTTTCGGGTTCGGGAAACCCAACGGCAGCGTCAAGAAAGCATCGATAGGAATCAGCCTCCCTGCCGGCGAAGTCATTTTCGATTTTGCCTACGAACTGAGCATCGGCAAGCAGTTGGCCAGGCTTTACGAATACGATCCGATTCAGCCCGTCGAGCAAAGCCAATCCAAGAGCCTCCTGATAGTCTCGTTGCGCTATCGGTAGCAAAAAAAAAGCCACTTGCGCGAAGTGGCTAATGTTTACGTTGCAAAACCTGAAATCTTACGCTTGATACTGATCGATGATGCCCTTGTCGACCAAGATGCGTCCGCAATATTCGCACACGATGATTTTCTTGTGCGTGCAAATGTCCAACTGGTGTTGGGGCGGTATGCGGTTGAAGCAGCCGCCGCAGGCTTCGTCGAAGATGCCGACCACGGCCAAACCGTTGCGTGCGTTCTTGCGGATGCGCTTGTAGGCCACAAGCAGGCGGTCTTCCACAAGTTTTTCACACTCGGCGGAACGTTTCAGCAATTGCTCTTCCTCAATCTCACTGCCTTCCACCAATGA
>CAMOCK010000051.1 GCA_946610645.1 uncultured Bacteroidales bacterium | reverse complement strand
TAGCTCACAGTTCTACGTCTCGTTGGAGGACAACCTGATGCGCATGTTCGGCTCCGAGCGCATCGCAGGCATCATGGACCGTATGGGCTTGCAGGAAGGCGAAGTCATTCAGCATCCGATGATCACCAAGCAAATCGAGAAGGCACAAAAGAAGGTCGAAGAGAACCATTTCGGCGTGCGTAAGCACTTGCTCGAATACGACGACGTGATGAACTCGCAGCGTGAGGTCATCTACAAGAAACGCCGTCACGCCCTGTTTGGCGAGCGTCTTTCCATCGACATCAACAACATGATGATGGACTTCGGCGAGAAACTCATCGAGGAATATCAGGATGCCAAGGATTACGAGGGCTTCAAGATGGAGCTCCTTTCGAGCATGGGCATCGACGTGCCCTTCAGCGAAGAGGAATTCAACCGTGGCAAGACAGACGAACTGTCGCAGAAACTCTTCGATGCCGCTTTGGAACACTACCGCGACAAGGCCCGCATCATTGGCGAAAAGACCCTGCCCGTCATTAAGAACGTGTATGAAAACCAGACCCACTTCGAGAACATCGCCATCCCGATCACCGACGGCAAGCGTGGCATGAACGTCATCGTCAACCTGAAGAAGGCGGTCGAGAACGGTGCCCGCGAGGTGAACCTCTGCATCGAGAAGAGCATCACCCTCGGTCTCATCGACAACGCCTGGAAGGAACACCTCCGCGAGCTCGACGACCTGAAGGAATCGGTGCAAAACGCCACCTACGAGCAGAAAGACCCGTTGGTCATCTACAAGTTGGAGTCGTTCAACCTGTTCAAGGCCATGTTGGAGAAGATCAACGAAGACGTCATCTCGTTCCTGATGCGTGCCGACATCCCGACGCAAGACCCGAACACCGTGCGCGAGTCGCGCGGCCCGCAAGGCATCGACAAATCGAAGATCCGCGAGCAGCGCCAAGACCTGCTGGCGCAGTCGCATAGCGACACGCAGCAGAAGCAAGTCACCCAGCCCATCCGCAAAGAGGTGAAAGTGGGCCGCAACGACCCCTGCCCCTGCGGTAGCGGCAAGAAATACAAGAACTGCCACGGACGGTTTGAAAACGCTATGGAATAAGCGACATCCAACCTAATGAAAACCGGGCGGAATCTTGTTGGGTTCCGCTCGGTTTTTTGTTTTTGTCATCCAAATTGGCAACTGTTGGCTATTTCCCTATTATGGAAAGAATGTGTTTCCCTTGGGTGGTTAGACGATATCTCTGAAGTTTGCTCGTAGGCTTGTCAGGAATGGTCATTTCGAGCCAACCTATGGAGATAAGGGGTTTGATGTATTTCAAGGCAAAACGGCGCTTGTTGGTTTCTCCCACTGTTTCTTGCAGCTGTCGCATTTCGGATGGTTCGGCTGCAAGTTTGAGAATCGACCATACTTGCTTCGTGGAATTTGTGTTGAGCCAATCCGCCAAAATCTTTTCGTCATCTTGAGACACATCTTGGGACACATCTTGGGACACATCTTGGGACAAAATTTGTAATCTACTGAAATCCAAATCGGTATCTTGGGACACATCTTGGGACAACACTTCTGACAAAGAAGCCAAAAAACGATGCAAGGCAGAAGGCTCGGCAGGTTGGGTTTCGTTGGCAAGGATGACTTTGCCGACAAAATCCTTATGGCAAGGAATCTCAATCATAAAATAGGTACGGTTCTCGTCTGTTTCAATGGAAGCACGAGGAGAGCCGTTATTTTTCAATTGCCGTTGGATGGTTGGAATGCCAGTGGCACGACCTTCGGTCAGTTCCAACTCTTTGAAGAACTCACCCAAGTGTCGGTTGCGGTAGCGGCGCGACTTCAAGGAATCGGCTTGGCGTATAGCATCCATTGGGATGGAACGGTCGGGGCCTGAAAAACTCAAAATGGTAATCATGTCAGGCTCGATGGTGATTTCAACGGGTTCGTACACTTGGTAGTCACGGTGGTACATGGCATTGACAACGGCTTCTTCCAAGGCTTGGTATGGATAGTTGAAATAACGGATGGAATGTTCGTCATTAGCGGGCTTCACGATGCGTTCCTTGATGACATTGGTTCGCAAATAGGAAAGCGTGTCGGAAATCACTTTGGTGATGGGACCAATGAACGGAGGAACTTCTATCATACTGTCAGGGTTTTGGATGCGTCCTTCGGGAAAGATGACCACCTCCACTTGGCTATATGGGAAGAACTGTTGCGGGTTTTCGGAGAACATCATGGCTGCCACATTGCGAATCATCCGATTTTCGGAAGGGCCATAAAGCAGTTCCATCTGGTCGAGCAGGTTCATCTTATTGGCAGATGAGATTTCTTCTGCGGGGATGCTGCTATGCACATGATCCAGATAGTCGCTCAACAGGGTAATGGAGATATCGGAAGGTTTGATGTCGGGATTGGGACGCTCATCGAAAGAAAGTCGGGAGGCCATGTCGCGAAGTTCATCGAGAACCTCGCCTCGCGCAGGAATGCTTGTAGAGCCACTGCGAATATAAAACTCCTCCTTGCTGAATCCTTTTGTGTTGATGTTTACGGGGACAGAATAAGGACGGTTGACACCTGTTGGCACCCAAATGACCAAGACATACTTGCCGTCGACGTTTTCGACAGAAGTCCTTGGCAAGTAATAAGGGTTGATTCTCTGGTTGAAACCGTGCATGGCCTTTTGTATGGCATCAATTTGAGACTCAGGCAGACCGAGAACGGGACGTTTGGCCACACCGTTTTCTTCTTCCACACCCACAAGAATGTAGCCGCCGCCAAGGTTGTCAATATCATTGGCGAAAGCACAAATGCTATGGTAGATGTTCTCTGGATTCCAGCCGCGTTTGAACTCGATACGGTTGTCTTCCACCTTGCGCTTGTTCAGCAAATCGTTGATGTCAGTAAAGAGAGCCATACTGTTATGGTTGATTTTCAGGGCGCAAAGATAAGAAAGTTTTTGATAGTTTCAAGAACTGCCATAGACACTTGGAAAGAGTTGAATAAGCGGCATTCAACCTAATGAAAACCGAGCGGAATCTAGTTGGATTCCGCTCGGTTCTTGTTTTTCATGGACAGTTTTTCAATAGTAGAAAATGATGCTTTCTACTTCTTTTTCTTTGACGGCAAATCAACGACAAGCCCTCGTCCATCAACGCTTACACCTTTCGGCATGGGCAAAATGGAGAGGACAACAAATCCCATTCCAACCAAAGAAGAAACCATTCCGACTTTTTGCATTGATTCATTCGAACTTAGAAGTGTCATGCCTGTCCCAATGAGTTGTAAAGCGCCACCAATGCTTATCATTGTCGCATTAGTTTGATAAGCCTGATTCAGTCTAATTATCTCAGTGTTGGTATTTTGTAAACTTTGAAACATCAATGACACACTATCGGTCGGCATTTCAGTTTTAACAACTGTAGGGGATTGCGCCTTAACCCCAAAGGCGACAGCCATCAAGACTGCAAAAACTGCAAATTTGTTCATGTTGATAAGATTTAGATTAATGTTAATTGTAAGCCAACTTTATAATCCTTTCAGTTCCCAAAAGGAGTTAAACGACAAAAAGAAGCGTGGAACTGTATGCCATATTCGCAAGTCGAAGGTCCTGAGAATTACCCAATAAAGACAAATATGGCTCTAAATAGCATTCCACGCATAACGCGGAAACTATTATGCCAACCGTCTTTATTGTAGTCATTGAATTTCTCAGGTTCTCGACTTACAAGACAAGCATAACGCTTCTAACAATAAATTACGGACTGGCCGAAACCAATCCGATGGCAAAAATAGGAAAAAAGAATCATTTGCAAGCCATTTGAAGAAAAAAGTGTGTGTTTTGTTGCAACAATTCCCAATAATTGCACAAACCTGAACCTAATTCTACTCTTTTCTTATTTTTCCTAGACATAAAATAAAAAAAAGTGTCCATGAAATACTATATTTATGTTTTCGTGGACATATTTTGAATAAAAAAGTGTCCACGAAAACGGATTTTAAACATTTCGTGGACACTTTATTCTTGGGCAAACAAGTCGCTTAATGTAATAACCGACTGAAAACGATTGGAATACATGTTTTTACTCAAACCATATGTGGTCACCAACGACAAATGGACCGATTTTTTGCAAGCTGTATCCTCAACAAAACGTTCCACTTTGCGGCGAAGCTCGGCATCATAATCCTTGTCAATGGAAAACTCGTCGGCGACGAACTTCATTTCGCAAAGATTAACCACGCGGTCGCTGCGGTCAAAAAGCAAGTCCACCTGCGAAGTGCCTTCCTTGCTGCGCCACGGTGCAACCACCGCATCAACCGCGCCAAAGCCCAACGCCTTCTTGATTTGTGCCTCATGCTGTAGACACACTTCCTCGAAAGCCAAGCCGCGCCACGTGTTCAATTCGGGCGTGCGGATGTTTTTCGTCCAAAAACCTTGGCGGATGGGTTTCTTCCCGTCAAGGAAGGCCAAATGGAACAGCGAAAGCCTGTCCACCAACTTGTAATAGACATTTCGCAGACTACCGCCAAAATAGGTGTAACTGACCACAAAATCACTCTTTTCCAACGATTGCAGCATCTTGGAAAGACGTCCGTTGTAGGCTATGGAGGTCTTTTCGGCGATTTCCTTTCGCGTGAATCCGCCTCGCTTGGTGGCTAATAGCCGCACAATCTCAACGTATTTTTCCGAATTGGAATACAAGGAATCGTAAAGACGGTCAAACTCTTTTTGCAAGCGACCATTTTTTGCAAAAAACAGATTGTCAATGTTTTCTGCAAGACTATATTCCGGCTTGAGGTAGTTGAGATAATAAGGGATTCCGCCAAAAACCATGTAGCTTTGCACTTGGTCGTAACGGTCCATGCTGATGCCACGCGACTCGTAAAACTGCTCACATTCCGCCAACGAGAACGGCGAGAGGTGCATTTCATAAGTGAGGCGTCCATAGAGTCCACCCGTGTTGTTGATGATTTTGTCGTTCATCCACGAGGCCGCCGAGCCACAAACGATGAGCATCAAGTCGGTGCGCCCTGCGCCCCAGCCGTTCCAGAAATGCTCGAGTGCCGACACAAACCCCGACCGACCCGAATCCATCCAAGGCAACTCATCTATGAAAACCACCTTGCGCCCCAAATCACCCCGCTGTTCCAACAACGAGCGAAGACAAGCGAAAGCCTCAAACCAATCAGTAGGCATCGTGTCCCAATCGCCGCCAAATTGCTGAATGCTTGAACAAAAGGCTCGTAGTTGTTCGTTTTTCAAATCCTTTTTCCTGCCTTGATAGTCGGCGGGCGAAATGGCCGTATGATAGAATGAAAAACGGCCCGAGAAATGTTCGCGGACAAGAAAAGTTTTCCCCACGCGCCGCCGGCCATAAACCGCCACAAACTCTGGCCGCCCCGATTCATAAAGCCGTTCCAGCTCTTTTCTTTCTGGTTTTCTACCAATAATGTCTTGCATAATATTGAGTTTTATGCCGCAAAAATACACATTTATTTATTTCATAGACACAAAACACGCAAAAAAGTGTCCACGAAATACAATTTTTATGCTTTCGTGGACAACTTTTAAATAAAAAAGTGTCCACGAAAACAGTTTTTCGGCTCTTCGTGGACACTTTTTTACAAAATCAAAGATTATTCTGTAGCAATCTATAAAATCCGTATTTTTGTAGTCTCTTACAAATCACGAATCTTGAATTTTAAATCTTAAATTTCGAATCTCAAATGAAATACAACAGAGTACTCCTGAAACTCAGCGGCGAAGCCCTGATGGGCAGCCAACAATTCGGCATCGACCCGCAACGCCTCAACGAATATGCCGACGAAATCATCGAAGCGGCAAAGGTCGGTGTGCAAATCGGCATCGTCATCGGCGGCGGCAACATCTATCGCGGCCTACAAGGTGCCTCAAAAGGCATGGACCGCATCCAAGGCGACTACATGGGTATGCTCGCCACCGTCATCAATTCGATGGCCATGCAATCGACCTTGCAGAGCAAGGGGCAGAAAGCCACGCTTTTGGCAGGCCTTTACATCGACCGCATCGCCGACACGATGAGCAGCGCGAAGGCCATCCGTCTGCTTGAGGAAGGCCACATCGTGGTGATGGGCGCCGGCACGGGCAACCCCTTCTTCACCACCGACACCGGCTCGGCCCTCCGCGCCGTCGAGATCAAGGCCGACATTATCTTGAAAGGCACCCGTGTGGACGGCATCTACACCGCCGACCCCGAGAAAGACCCCACGGCCACCAAGTTTGAGCACATCACCTACGACGAGGCCTACCAGCGCAACCTGAAGGTGATGGACATGACCGCTTTCACGATGTGCAAGGAAAACGACATGCCGATGTACGTCTTCGACATGAACACGCGCGGCAACCTGATGAAGGTCTTGCGTGGCGAGAACATCGGAACATTGGTGACGAAATGAGAACCCGTAAAAACCACCTGCGCAAAATCCACAACGTGCCAAGCAAGCGGATGGATTACATCCTGCTTGGCATCATCATGCTCGTTGCTGCTGTACTAAGGCTGTGGCATCTCGGGCAGGTGCCGTTCATGCACGACGAGTTCAGCGCCTTCACGCGCCTCCATTACGATAGCTTCCTTGACTTGATTCGCAACGGTGTCGCTCCCGATGCCCATCCTGCAGGCGTGCAGGTTTTCCTTTATTACTGGGTCAAAATCGTTGGATGGAATGCTTTCTGGGTCAAGCTGCCTTTCGCACTGATGGGAATTGGCTCGGTATACCTTATTTATACCATAGGGCGGCAGTGGTTCCACCGAACTGTGGGATTGCTTTCGGCGGCTTTCTTTGGAGTTAGCGAGTTCACTATCTTTTACAGCCAATTGGCACGGCCTTATTCTGCGGGATTGTTTTTCGTGCTGCTGCAAGTCTATTTCTGGAATCGCGTGCTTTTCGACACCAAGAAGCCCACGACTTGGCTTTGGGTCGGGTTTGCGCTTTCCTCGTGGCTTGCCGCCATGATGCACGCATTCTCCATAGCCCAGG
>CAMOCK010000050.1 GCA_946610645.1 uncultured Bacteroidales bacterium | reverse complement strand
GGTGCGTACCAAGCGGCTTGCCACAGGGCACCCTATCCCGCCGAGTTCATGGCGGCAGTCTTGAACAACGAATTGGGCGACATCAAGCAGGTGAACTTCATGACCGAGGAATGCAAACGCATGAAAATCGCTGTGTTGGGTCCCGACGTGAACGAGTCGGACTACACTTTCTCGGTCAACGAAAAAGGCGAGATCCGCTACGGCATGGGAGGCATCAAGAACGTGGGCGAGGCGGCAGTGAAAGGCATCGTGGACGAGCGTGAGGCCAACGGCAAGTTCAAGGACTTCGGCGACTTCGTGATGCGCATCGCCGACAAAGGACTCAACGTCAGGGCGTTGGAAAGCATGGGCATGGCGGGCTGTTTCGACAGCTTCAAAGGATTCCATCGCGCCATGCTGTTCTACATTGCGCCCAACGAAACCTCGTCGTTCTCCGACAAAGCCCTGCGCATGGTGGCCTCGTTCAACGACAGGAAGAACTCGTCGCAGATGGACCTTTTCGGCTTTGGCGACGAAGGCGCGGCAGAAGAAACCTTCTCCATGCCGCTGCCCGACTGCGAGCCTTGGTCGAAGATGAAGGAGCTGGAGATGGAGAAAGAGGCCTTGGGATTCTACATCTCGTCGCACCCGATGGATGTCTATCACTTGCCGTTGAAATACTTCGCCAACTGCAACGTGGAAGGCCTGAAAAACGCCATGAACGATGTGGAGAGGAATCAGAAACGCTCTGTGCGTCTTGGTGGTCAAATCACTCGTGCAGAGGAGTTTACCGCCAAAAACGGTAATGTTTACGGGCGCTTCACCATTGAGGACCAAAGCGGAGCCTTGCAGTTTGCCTTGTTCAAGGAAAACTATCTGAATTGCCGTAATTTGCTGACCGTAAACTCCTTTGTGATGCTCTACGGCACCCTCGACCGGCCTTTCCCTCGTGCAGGGCAAGACCCCAGCACCGCCCCAACCACCCTTGAAGTGCGTTTTGGCGAAGTGCGCCTGCTCGATGCACTTCTCGAATCCACCAACAAGACGGTTTACATCAAGCTGAATGTGGCGGAGATGAACGAGGAGGACATGAAAGGCTTCATCGAAACCATCAAGGGAAACCCTGGAAAGCAGAACTATAAGATTCATCTACATGACCTGTTGGGCAAGAAATCCTGCAACATGACTCCGGCACGTGGAGGCATCAATGCGCAAGATGTGCTTCCGCTGTTGGAGAAAGCACCATTTTCAAGGTTTGTGGAATTTGATTTGCGGTGAGGCTATAATTTCCAAATCGCCTCCACCTTCAAGTCGGTCTTGTGGTTGCCTTTGATTAGGGCAAGGCCGCTGCCGATTTCGTCGCGGTCGCGGTAAATCGTGCTTCCAAGGCGGGCATAGAGGGTCAGGTTGCCGAAAGGCTTCCATTTTCCGAGCAGATACATCCTCATTCCCTTGCCGTAAAGCGCTGGCACCGAGAAGGAATACAGCACATCGCTTTCGTAGGCGTACACACGGGCGTCATAGTCGTCGGTGTCGAAAACGGCATAGCGGAAAGTGAGGCTAAATGGCTTGTTTTCAGTCTTGTAGGATATGTCTTGGCAAATGAAGAAGCCCTTGCTGTTTTTGCCGTCGTCGTTGCGGTAATGCGCATACTCGGCCTTGTTGCTGAAAACCAGTCCGTTGCGAAGCCCGTAATTGATGTTGAACTTCACCGAGTTTTTGGTGTAGAAGATAGGGTAGTGGCTGAAAACAGAGCCGTCGGTTGAGTTCTTCATCTTGGTTTTCGAGCGGATTTGCAGGTAGGCATTGGTGCGGCGATTGAAGCTATGGCTGAGGCGCACATAATAGTCATGGCCCCAACTGGGCGCGTTCACCTGCGAGTTGAGCCAAGTGTAACGGAAATGGTCGGCGTAGGCCAAAAGGTTCCAATAGGGGGCCGGCGCCACTTCCACACCAAGGTAAACGCCACGCTGTCCTTGGTTGCGGCTGCCTTCGCAAAAGGCGTTGGAAAAGAGGTTTTGGTAGGCCTTGCCATAGTCGCGGTAAAGAATCGTAAAGTCCAGATAACCGGCAGGTTTCACCGTCATTCCAATCAAGCCGGCAAAGCGGGTGAGGGCCGTTGGACCCGTCATGGCGGTGCTGTCGGGGTTCATGCTCATCGCCGCTTCGCCGAAGACGGCGAACTTGCCTTTGACGTATTTGAAATCAATGCCATGGTTGGTCAATTGTCGGCCTTGGAAGTAGTACTGGTTGTAGTTGGAAGGCTTGAGTTGCAGAGGTGCGCCGAGCCATGTGTGGTGCAAGGTGTAGCCCACTTCGAGATGCGCCACGGCATACGCCAAATGGCCTCCCAACACTTGTTGCCGGATGGCATGGCGGTTGGCCATCTCGCCGATAGTGCGGTGATAGCCGGATTCTTGCAGGCTGCTGACGAATTCGGCTTCGTTTAAGGTGTCGGTTTCGGTAATGTTGGCGTCAATCCTGCGATTGGAGTAGAACACGGTGCCGCGGAATGGGCCGCCGCCGAGGCTGACAGCCGCGCCGCGCATGAAGGCAAACTCGCTCGCCGAGCCTTTGGGCGTGATGCCGCGCCCTTGCTTCATCACGCTACTGCCTGCACCTGCCTTTCCGAAACTCATTCCGGTCCACATCGTAAGTCCTTGACCCCAAGCCAATTGGTAGTCGCCAACCACGGCTGCCTTCACTATGCCCAAATCTTTGGCATAGAGGTGAAAACCCGCAAAGTCAAAGCCGCGATGGAACTTGTCGCCTAAGAGTGCTTTAATCGTATCGCTCACGTTGTCAGTGAAAAACGGCTCGCCTGGGTCTTTCTCCAACACGAAACCAGCCCGCACCTTGTTCCTATAGTTATAGGTGTATTTCAGTTGGTAGCGCTGCGGGCTGCCGAGGAAACGGGAGTTGGGCTTGGCTAACCATGCCGAATCGGTGATGGGTTCGTAACCTTGTTGACGTTCAAGGAATTGCTCGTAGCGGCCCACAATCTGGTGCTTGCCATAACGCGCTATCTTGTCGAAAGTCAGGCGGTCCTTGCTGTCGTCCTTTCCGATTCGCACGATGGGCGCAATGACGGTGATGGTTTGCTCGTCGAAGCCTTCCACC
This sequence comes from uncultured Bacteroidales bacterium, assembly GCA_946610645.1. Classification (GTDB taxonomy): domain Bacteria; phylum Bacteroidota; class Bacteroidia; order Bacteroidales; family F082; genus Limimorpha. Next base: position 9,922 of record CAMOCK010000050.1, on the reverse strand, counting down.
ATCGACAATTCGTCAATGAACAGGAAATCACCGTAATAGCGACGGTATTTTTGAAGTTCCTCATATTGGAATACATTGATGAGGCGGAGTTCGAGGAGTTCCACAATCTCATCGCTGTTGAGGTTGATTGGGTTCTCGCTGTAGAAGATGTAGTTTTCCAAAAGTTCCTCATAATCAGCGTCTTCATCTCCATCTTCTGCCAAACGTTCCACTTGTCCGATGAGCAGTTCGTTCAATGCTTCGGCACTTATCGTGTCGATGGCAATCTGGGCCTTCGCAAAATGACATAAACAAAGTGATAATATGGTGAAGATCAGCCGTTTCATTGTTGTTTCCCTATGCTGAAGATCATGCCGACTTGGATGGATGCGCCGAGCACTTCGTGGAGTTGGGCGGCCACGTCGATGCGGGCGAAACTGATTTCATAGCCGACTCCAAAGGTGAGCAACCCTGGGTTGGTTTGTACGCCGGCGCGAAGGTAGAAGTTCTTCAAGGCCTCGTATTCCAAGCCTCCTCTCAAGCTAACGCCTTCATGGTCAGTGTTTTTCTCGATTTCGCACTGCCCGATGAAGTCTTTCGTGAATTGGTAGGCCATGCCAAAACGAAACACGATGGGCAGCCTTTCTTGGTTGATGCTTTGCTCCAATCGAAAACTGACTGGATTGAAGATGTAGGTTCCAAGTCGCAGTTTTTCGGTTACTTGCGACTGTATGCCCAATTCAAAGGTGACAGCGCTCTGCCGTCCGTATTCTTGGCCAAGGTTGATGGAAAGATAGTCCAGTTGCAAACCTATTTGCAGGTAGGGGCCGAAGTCTTTGGCGTAGGCCAAACCGAATTTGTTTTCATTGTATTTGGAAGAGCCGAACTGGTTGAAACTCAGTCCCAAGCATCCGTATTTGGTGGGTGCGGCAAAGGCCGCGCTTTTGTAGGCGGTCTCTGGTAGTAGCCATCGGTTTTCGTAATAGAGGCCTAAGCTGAATTTGCTGAGGTTGGCCATTCCGGCTGGATTGTTTTGCATGGCCCACAGCCCGCGCGAGGCCGCCGAAGTGCCTCCCATGGCCGCCGCGCGGCCTCCGATGGGGTTCACGAAGTCGTGGGCGAAAACACAAGAAACGGCGTTGTATAAGAGTAAAAACAGTAAAACTCGTTTCATAAAACACAATTTGATGGTGCAAATTTAATGGAGTTTTTCAAAAAAACAAAGAATTTGTGGCGAAAAGGAACATTTTTTGCTACTTTCGCAAACTAAAAAACCAAAATAATGAACGTTTTTCTCATCATTGTCGCAGCTGTTTTGATGCTGGTCGGTTTTGTCGGTGCCATAGTGCCAGGCATTGCCGGACCACCTTTCAGTTTTCTAGGCCTTTTGGCTGTTTCGTTTATCGATGGTTCGAGTTATTCCACTGAATTTCTGGTGATTATGGGCGTTATTGGGGCGGTTGTCTTTGCCTTGGATTACATTGTTCCAGCATGGGGAACCAAGCAATTGGGAGGCAGCAAAGCTGGTGTCAGGGGTAGCACGATAGGTCTGGTTTTGAGCTTGCTTTTCACATTGGTTTTCCCTGTTGGATTCCTTGCCGTGCTTCTTGGGCCTTTCATCGGTGCGTATCTTGGCGAGAAATCGGTGGGTACCGAGGACCACAAGGCATGGAAGGCGGCTTTCGGCTCTTTTGTCGGTTTCCTGTTTGGGACGGGCCTGAAGGTGGTTTACGCCTGTGTCTGCATCTATTTCATGATCAAGGGACTGGTTTGAAAAGAAAACGCAAACCGTTAAAAACTAACAGTTTGCGTTGGAAATGTGATCCGGTTGGGATTCGAACCCAAGACCCACAGCTTAGAAGGCTGTTGCTCTATCCAGCTGAGCTACCAGACCATCCTTTCAGGCTGCAAAGATACGCAAAATTTCGAAATGTCAAGCCTCGTTGCCAAAAAAATCGGTTTCCGTTGCAGGCTGCTCATAAATCTTTTGGACGTAAGGCTTATGAAGACGCTTTGGCTTGAATGTCTGTTCGTGCCTGGTTGCACTTGCAGGCTGTGGGCGCGACTTCTTGACTTGCAACTCGTTGCCCATGAAAACGGTTTCGTCTGTTTCGACAATGGCCTTATAAGCCTCGTCGTCGTAAGGCATTTCAACGAACCCATAGCATTTCGAACGTCCAGTTTCGTGATCCATGATGACCTTGCATGATTCTACAGTTCCATACTGTTCAAACAAAGCTCTTAGATCTTCGGAAGTGGTTTTGAAGGCCAACTTGGCTACAAAAATCTTCATTTTGTTAATTTTAGGTGTTTTTTTTGTTCCGAATTTCGTTGCCTTTGTGGGGGAGGGTGGACTCGAACCACCGAACGGATACCCGGACAGATTTACAGTCTGTTGCAATTGCCACTATGCGACTCCCCCAAAACAAAGAGCTCTCTTTTTGAAGCGGCAAAATTACACAAAATTTCATTTCACTTTGAAAAATAGTGAATTTTTTTTCGACCTTTGCAGCTTAAATCTTATTTAATTATGCAATACGACTTTAACAAACCTATCAATCGTGCCAATACCAATTGCGTCAAGTATGACTTGCGCCAACAGGTTTTTGGCAATGCCGATGTGCTGCCGATGTGGGTGGCAGACATGGATTTTGAAACCCCTGATTTCGTCCGCGAGGCTGTAATCAAGCGTGCGGAGCACCCCGTTTATGGCTATCATTTCAAGGACGAGGCTTATTTTGAGTCGATCAGGAAGTGGATATTGCGCCGTCACCATTGGAATGTGCATAAAGACTGGATGTCGTTCACGCCAGGTGTGGTGTGCGGCTTTACCATGGCGGTGATGGCCTTCACTGAGCCTGGCGACGAAATCATCATCCAACCGCCGGTCTATCCGCCTTTCCACAGTGCGGTTTCAAGTCACGGACGTAAACTGGTGTACAACACTTTGGTTGAAAGGGGAGAGGGCTACGAGTTCAACTTCGACCAGTTGGCAGAGCAAGCCAAGAGTGCCAAGATGTTGATTCTCTGCAATCCACACAATCCTGTAGGGCGTTGCTGGACACGGAATGAGTTGTTGCTTTTGGGCGAAATCTGCCTGAAAAACAACGTGCTGGTCATCTCCGACGAAATCCACTGCGACCTGGTGTTAAAAGGTTATCGACACACGCCTTTCGCAACGTTGGGACATCAGTTCGCGTTGAATAGCATCACTTTCCACGCGGCCTCTAAGACCTTCAATCTCGCGGGCTTGGCCACTTCGACAGCCATCTTACCCAACGAGGAGTTGCGCCAACGCTATGTCGATTACGTTGAGGCCCTCGAAGCGCATTTGGGCAACATATTCGGCAAGGTGGCCACTCAGACCGCCATGACCCAAGGCGACGAATGGCTCGCTCAACTGTTGGATTATGTGCAAGGCAACATTGATTATGTTTCCGATTTCATCACCGCGAACTTGCCCAAGGTGAAATTCCACAAGCCGCAGGCCACTTACATGATGTGGCTCGATTTCAACGCTTATGGCCTTGATGAAGAGATCCTTTGGCAAAAGATGACCCGAGAGGCGCAGTTAGGACTCAACCGAGGCAAAGACTTCGGCGAAGCCGGTCGGGGTTTCTTCCGAATCAACTTGGCTTGCCCGAGGGCAACGGTGGAAGAGGCCATGAAAAGGCTGAAGGCAGTGTTTGGATAGCCTTAAGCACCAATCATTCCACCATGATTCTCAATATTTCCACGTCGGTTTCTTTCATTCCGAGGCGACCGAGGCAGCCGATGTGGTCGATGGTTTCTTCCACATCGCGGCCTATGATGCCGTCGCCGCCGAGAAGGTTGTCTCCTTGCTTGCTCATCTCATATCCGAGAATGCCTGCTTCCACTGAAAGGGCTATCTTGCCGGCGCAAGAGGGTTTGGCTCCGTCGCAAACAATGCCTGCGGCTATTCCCAAGGCGTTCTCCAAGGTGTGCTCGATGATGTCAAGGCTCGCGCCCATCAGATAGGCAATGCCGCAACCCGAGGCGCATCCCGCACTGACGGCACCGCAATAGGCTGACAACCTGCCGATACCGGTCTTTTGGTGGATGGCCACAAGGTTGGAAAGCGCCACGGCACGATAGACACGGTCGCAGTCGCAATGGTATTCTTCGGCGTAGGCGAGGATGGGCAAACAAACCGTCATGCCTTGGTTGCCACTGCCCGAATTGATGATGACGGGCATCTCGCAACCGCTCATGCGTGCATCGGAACCCGCTGCAGCCCAAGCTCTTGCTTTGATGCGGACATCATTGCCGAAACCTAATATGGTGCTGCCGATGTTGGCCCCCCAGTCGTTGTTGAGGCCTTCCATGGCAATGGCTTTGTTGCATTCGATTTGCGGCTTGATGATAGGCTTAAGGTCTTCAATATCAACCGTGTTGGCGAAGTCGAAGATGCTTTTCATGCAGAGGCAGCTACGGTCGGTGAGTTTGGTTGAGCCACTGTCGGCATAACCAGAGTCGAACAGCACCTTGTCGTCCTTTTCCATCCGCACGATGTTGGTGTGGAAACCTGCGATGCGCACACTGGCGGAATGTCCTTCATTATATAAGGTGACTGTAACGTCCAATTGTGCCACCACATTCAGTGGGACAATGCTCATCGGCGTATTGTCGAGAAACTCGGCGATTTCCTTTTTCTGTTCAGGTGTCACCTCTGAAATGACCTCGAGGGCTTTCTTGGGATTGCCTGCCACGATGCCTGCCGCCACCGAGGCTTTTAGGCCTTTCATGCCCTTGGTGTTGGGCACGATGACACTTTTCACGTTCTTGATGATGTTGCCGCTGGCCTTGATTTCCACGCGGTTGGGCATAGTACCTAACAGTTCGTGTGCTTTGGCAGCGGCGTAGGCCAGGCAAATGGGTTCGGTGCAGCCCATGGCGGGCACAAGTTCCTCTTTCAAAATGCTCAGGTATGAGCTGTACATACAATCACTTTTTTCCATGCCAACAGAATTTTGCGCAAATTTACAAAAAGAGGCGGTAAGAATACGATTGTCGTGCGAAAAAATGTCTAAATGAGAAAAATTTGTTATTTTTGCAAACTCTAAAAAGAATAGGAAACAACATTAAAAGAATCAAATTATGGCAGTAATTCAAATGACTGACGACCGTTTTGAAGAAGTCGTCCTGAAATCAGAACTCCCTGTTATGGTGGACTTTGGCGCCACCTGGTGTGGTCCTTGCAAAAAGGTTGAACCCATTGTCGAGGAAATCTCCGAGGAATATGCGGGCAAGATGATCGCCGTGAAGTGCGACGTTGAGGAATGTCCCGACACCGCCGCCAAGTTCGGCATCATGAACATTCCAACCGTCTTGTTCTTCAAAGGAGGACAGCCCGTCGACAAGAACGTGGGTGCTGCCCCAAAGAAGGTGTTTGTGGAGAAACTGGAAAAGTTGTTCTAATTGGACTTTTCGATAGACAGGAACCGGCTCGCGCAGTTCGGTAGCCTTGAGTTTTTAGCGCGACAAATCGTGGAAGGGTTTATCACAGGCTTGCACAAAAGCCCCTTCCACGGTTTTTCTGTCGAGTTTGCCGAACATCGCCTCTACAACACGGGCGAACCGATTCGCCATATCGATTGGAAACTCTATGGCCGCACGGAGAAACTCTTCGTGAAACGCTATGAGGAAGAAACCAACTTGCGTTGCCAGTTGGTCATCGACCAGAGTTCGAGCATGTGCTTTCCCGTGCGTCAAAAGGTTGATTTCGAACATCCTAACAAGTTGTTTTTCTCTGTTTACGCTGCCGCGTCGCTGATGGAGCTGATGCGTCGGCAACGCGATGCCGTAGGTTTGGACTTGTTTGACGAAACGATTTCGTTGCATGAGCCCGCAAAATCGTCTCTTGTTCACAACAAGATGATTTATAGGGAATTGGAGAAGCTGATTGACACTTACGACAAAAACGACCGGAAAAGCACTTCCACACCTCAATGTTTGCACCAGATTGCCGAGATGACGCATCGACGAAGCCTCGTTGTGATCTTCACCGACATGCTCGACGGCTTGGACGATTACAAGCCCATGTTTGAAGCTTTGGAGCATTTGAAATACAACAAGCACGAAGTTATACTTTTCCACGTCTTCGATGGCGTTTTGGAGCAAAACCTCGACTTCGAGAATTGCCCCTACCGCTTTGTTGATTTGGAGTCGGGAGACACACTGAAACTCAATCCGATGGAAGTGCAAGAGACATACAAAAGAATCATGGCCGAGCGCAAGGAAGCCTTGTTGCGTCATTGCTACCAATACCAAATCGACTATGTGGAGGCCGACATCAACAAGGACTACAACCAAGTACTGACGAGTTACCTGATAAAACGCTCTAAACTAATGTAATACAAATCTTTCAATGAAAAAAACCGTTATAACCCTTTCGTTGTTGCTTTTCGCCTTTGTCGCAAGAGCCCAATGGACGTTGCAAACCTACGCCGAGTACGACTACACGCGCACTTCGGGCAGCAGCGCAGCATTAGCCTTGAAAGCTGATTGTCAAATGTTTACAAACTTCAACATCGGTATCGGCTACCAAGGAACAACGCTGAACCGCCACGCCATCAACCTGCAATACCAGATTGACTTGTTGAAGGCTAAAAGTGGTACGCTATATTTGGAGAACCGCTATCTTTACCGCCTGTTCCCGAAATACAACCTTCAGGAATTCAATGCCTTGCTTGATTTGGGCTGGCGCAACAAGCATTTCAACTTCCAACTTGGCTTGACCAACCGCTTTACGGCTCCCATTCCGTTGCGCAAAAACGGCGGCATGGACGTTTTTTTCGAGCCGATGAACGTCACTTTCTGCATCGAAGGCAACATTTTCGACCAAGCGCATCCTTGGAACGTGGGTGGACGCATCTCCAACTATCGCGACTTCGTCATCGAGCGCTTCACCCTGTTTTTCTACAGCGTGAACGGCTATTACGATCTTGGCAACGGATTGAGAATCACTGCCGAAGCGGGACTGCATCCTTGTGGCGTGCTCAACCTTTCTTCGCAATACAACGGCTGGTTCGGCAACGTTGGACTGATTTGGAAACCTAAAAATTGAATGCCATGAAAAAGCACCTTATATTAATGGCCGCAGCCGCCATCCTTGCCACGGGCTGCAACCGTCTCGACATCGCAGGCATGGTCGTCAACCGTAGCGACACCGAGGAACGCGTGGCCGACTGGCTCGACTACAACGCCCAAAACAGGGAACCCGTCATCGAGAACGCTCCCGACGAGTATCGCGTCTATTCCGCTTCCGACTCGCACTATTCCGAGCGCGACAGCATTGCGCCGCAAGGCTCGAAAGACCGTTTGTATAAATACATCACCGCCGAGCGCAACGACCCGATGGCCCTGTTTGCCATCCATGCTGGCGACTTGGTGAACGAAAGCGGCGAAGCGGGCTTCAGAATGTCAGCCGAGGCTATGGCCTACAACGCCGCGACCCAAGCCAAAAACGACCCATGTTTCCCCGTCATCGGCAACCACGATGTCTATTACGATTGTGCCCAATATTTCAAGCAATATTTCCATACCTCGACCTACACTGTCACTGTCAAGACCGTCAGTGGCTATCAAGATTTGTTCATCTTCCTCGATTCGGGCAACGGCACCCACGGCAAGCGTCAGCTGGAATGGCTGGAGGAAAAGCTCTCGCATCGCGACGACTACCGCCACTGCTTTGTGATTAGCCACAATTGGCTTTTCCGCACCTCTTATAATTATACGACAACACCTGCCGCCAACCTGCCCCAAGACGAGCAATACGCCTTCATGGACTTGATGAGCAATCACAACGTCGACATGGTGTTGATGGGCCATTTCCACATGCGCGAGCAACGCCAGTTTGGTGGCGTGCATTACGTCATGAGCGACAACCTCAACGACAGCAAGGTCAATCCGAGTTATGTGGTGGTCAATGTAGGGGAGAAGGTGACCTATGCTTACGAAGAGCTTGATATGGATTAAACTCAAAATCAAGTTGTTATGAACTCTCGGAAAGTATTGATTGCCATGCTGTTTTGTTTCGCTTTTATCAGTGCCTCTGCACAAGTGAAGGTTTACAAAGGCAATTCTTCCTACAGCAGCGATGTGATTTGCACCTTGCGTGGCGACAAGGTCTACAAAGGCAACTCTTCCTATTCAAGCGATTTGTGGCCATTTGGTATGCGGTGAAGTACTGTTGGTAACCGATTTTTGCTGCAGTTTGAATACAACAATCGCCCGCCAAAACGAATCTGGCGGGCGATTTTGTGCCTGAAAGTCGGCGATTATTTCGCCACCTTCGGATAGGTCAATCCCATGTTATACAGGATGAACGAATAAATGTCGGCCTGCTCTTCCAAGACCTTTGAGATCGGCTTGCCACCGCCGTGACCGGCCTTGGTGTCGATGCGGATGATCTTGGGCTGGTCGCCAGTCTGGGCAGCTTGCAAAGTGGCCGCATACTTGAACGAGTGGGCGGGCACCACACGGTCGTCGTGGTCGGCAGTGGTGACCATGATGGCGGGATAGTGCACAGCTTCACCGCTCTTGATGGTGTGCAGCGGCGAGTAAGCATACAAAGCCTTGAACATGGCTTCGTCGTCCTCGCTGGTGCCGTAGTCGCTAGCCCAGTTCCAGCCGATGGTGAAGAGGTGGTAGCGCAGCATGTCCATCACGCCGACTTGCGGCACGGCCACGGCAAAGAGGTCGGGGCGCTGGTTGACGACCGCTCCGACGAGCAGACCGCCATTGCTGCCGCCGTTCAAAGCCAAATACTTCGGCGAGGGGTAGCCGTTATTAATAAGGTATTCGGCACAGGCGATGCAGTCGTCGAAGACGTTCTGTTTCTGCAACTTGGTGCCGGCAAGGTGCCATTCTTCACCATACTCATTGCCACCACGCAGGTTCATCTGGGCATAGATGCCGCCGTTTTCGATGAAAGGAAGGCGCGAGGTGCTGAAACCGGGATTGAGCGTCACGTTGAAACCACCGTAACCGTAAAGGAAGGTCGGGTTGGTGCCATCTTTCTGCAAGCCAGCTTTGTAAGTCAAAAACATCGGGACTTTGGTGCCGTCCTTGGAGGTGACGAAGACCTGTTCGGTGACATAGTCATCCGACTTGAAGTCGATGGCAGGCTTGCGGAACACGGTAGAGGTGTTGTCGTCGATGTTGTACTGGTAAATTGTGGTCGGGAAGGCGAAGGAGGTGAAGGCGTAGAACACTTCAGGCTCCTCGTAACGGCTGCTGAAGCCCACTGCGCCGTAGGTCGGCAGGGCGATTTCGTGGAGTTGTTGGCCGTCCATGGTGTAGACGTAGGCATGGTTGGCGGCGTCCTTGTCGTAGGTCACGATCATCTTGCCCTTGGCGAGGCTGATGCCTGAAATCACGTTCTCGCTTTCGGGAATCACGTCCACCCAGTTCTCCATTTGCGGTGCCTTGGCCGACACGCGGCAGATGCGGCCCTTGGGCGCGTTGTAGTTGGTGAAGATGTACAAAGTGCCGTCAATCACATCAATGGGGCTGTACTGATAGTCCATATTGTCGGCAATCTGAACGAACTTACCCTTCGGGTCTTGCATGTCGCGGATCCACAGCGTGCTGCCAGCGCCTTGACCGCTCTCGAAGAGGAACATGTAATGCTCGTCGTCGGTGAGGTCCACCTGGTGGAAATAGCGCGGCTGGGCGGGATTGTGGTAGAAGAGTTCATCCTGCTCCTGCGGCGTGCCGAGTTTGTGGTAATAGATTTTGTGGTTCTCGTTCACGTTGCTGAACTCCTTGCCGGCTTCGGGGCGGTCGTAGGCGGCGTAGAAGAAGCCGTCCTTGTACCACGAAGCGCCCGTGAACTTCGCCCATTCGATGTGGTCAGGGAGGAGTTCGAGGGTGGCCATGTCCTTCACATAGATTTCAACCCAGTCGGAGCCGCTGCGTT
>CAMOCK010000049.1 GCA_946610645.1 uncultured Bacteroidales bacterium | reverse complement strand
CCTACGAGGCCCTCGCAGCCGCCATACAAGCCGGTGCCGGCAGCGTTTATTTCGGCATCGGCAAACTCAACATGCGCTCCCGCTCGGCGAAGAACTTCACCCTCGACGACCTGCGCCAATTGGCCGAGACCTGCGCCGAGAACAACGTAAAGAGCTATGTCACAGTCAATACGGTGATTTACGACGAGGAAATGGACGAGATGCACCAACTTTTGGATGCCATCAAGGCCAACGGCATTTCGGCCATCATCGCCTCCGACCAAAGCGTCATCCAGTATGCCCGACAAATCGGAGTCGAGGTCCACATGTCGACGCAATGCAATATCACCAACCTTGAAGCCGTGCGCTATTATTCGCAGTTCGCCGACGTGATGGTGACCGCCCGCGAGCTGAACATCGACCAAGTGCGCCACATCACCGAAGAGATTGAACGCCAGCAGATTCGTGGGCCTCACGGCGACTTGGTGCGCATTGAGGTGTTCTGCCACGGCGCGTTGTGCATGGCCATTTCGGGCAAGTGCAACCTGAGCCAGGACTTGTTCAACTCGTCGTCGAACCGTGGCGCTTGCCTGCAACTGTGCCGCAGGGGTTATGATGTGCGTGAGCGCGAGGAAGGCTATGAGTTGACACTTGACAACGAATACATTATGTCGCCCAAAGACCTTTGCACGCTGCCTTTCCTCGACCGCGTGCTTGAGGCTGGCGTTGAAGTGCTGAAAATCGAAGGGCGTGGTCGCTCACCGGAATACACCAAGCTGACGGTCTCGGTCTACAGCGAGGCGGTGAAAGCCATACAGGAAGGCACGTTCACGCAAGAGAAGATAGACGTTTGGATGGAAAGGCTGAAAAGTGTCTACAACCGTGGCTTTTGGGACGGCTATTATCTGGGCCGTCGCACGTTTGAATGGTCGAAGGAATATGGCTCACATGCCACGCAAAGCAAGGAATACATTGGGCTTATCACCAACTATTACAGCAAGTTGGGCGTGGCCGAAATCCGTATGGACAGCCACGAACTGAAACTTGGTGAACAAATCATGATCATCGGTCCGACAACCGGCGTTTACGAGGACACTTTGAGCGAAATCCGCGTGGATTTTGGTTCGGTTGAGCAGACCGTGAAAGGCGAGTTGTGTTCCATTCCCGTGAAGTCGTTGGTGAGGCGCGGAGATAAGGTTTACAAGGTAATCGTCACATGTCCAGGTTCGACTGAGCCAAAAGCTGCTTCGTGTCGGGATTGAAGGCCATTAGGTTGCCCAAGCCTGGTTTGTCGGTCACATACACGCCATTGTCTAATGCGATGAAGTCGTAGGCGTCGTTGTTCTCGATGACCAAATTCATGAAGCTGTAATCGACAGGGATGTGCCCGTGGATGATTTTCTTGCCGTGCGACTTGTCGAAATCCACCTTGAAACGTCGTGTCCACATCATGCTACGGGTGTCTTCAAACGGATTTTCCGCCATGAAGTTCATCCCAGCGTGAACAAGGATATACTCCTCCAATTCGATATACGGCTCGCAGCTGTTCATCCAATCGATGTAAATCTTGGGGATTTCGCGTGGATATTTCACACCGAAACTCGTCAGGGTTTCTTTAGCCCCCACCGCTTCCCATTCCTTTTGCTCTTTATGTTTGCCACCGAAAAGCTTTTTCTTTTGGTCGGCTTCGTAGGCTGTCACACAAAGGTCTTCATGGTTGCCTTTGAGGAAATGCACGTCGTATTCCTCTTCTTTCAGATGCATCAGATAATCGATGACGCCTTTTGCATTGGGGCCACGGTCGATATAGTCGCCCAAGAAGTAAACAATATCGTTCTTTGTGACGCGCAGAAGGTTCTCCATCAGGGCTTTGACGGTTTTGACGCATCCGTGAATGTCGGGGATGATCCAGCGCTGTGACATGGCTTTTGTATTTGTTTGGATTAAAACAATTGGTTCAAATTCAATGATTCATAATGCTTTCGAAGCTTTCTCTTGAATGTCCAACGCACATCGGAAACAGCACGGCGGAGCAACTCGCAATAGTCCACGAAAAAGACATAGGAAAAAAGCAGCAACACCGTGGCACCCAAGGCGCAAGCCCAAGGGAGGTTGAAGAAAAACAAAAGGGTGCCCACAAGGAAAATGAGGGGGAACAGCACCAGTTCGACACCAAAACTTACCGTGTTGCCAAAGGCTGGGTCTTTCAGTTTTCCCCTGATAATCAATGTGGTGAGCCATACAGGCAAATTAACTACCGCAGAAACCGCAAAATAAGGCAGGCCTATCAAGACAACTACAAACTCACACAAGGCGTTGAGCAACGGGTACTTCTTCGCTGTGGAAATGACGGAAATCCTCTGTCTGACACGTTCCTGGGCAAAAGTCAAGACCCGTTCAAAGAGGTTTTTCGCTTCTTCTGGATGTTCTTCCCTGAATTTCAACACTTTATCGACCGTGTCGCGATTACGGAGCATTTTTTTGTAAAGGCCACCGGCACGCTTTTCGTTCTTCATCTTCACGATTTCCCAAATGGCGTCGTAATCCTCGTCGTCAGGGATAAATGTGAACAGTTTCGAGATTTCGTCGTGCAGCCTGTCTTTCAGCAGATTGATATTGACGGCTTCGTTTTCCTCAGAGGCGTTTTTGAGGAATTCCGTCACGTTGATGGGTTGCCCGAAATTGACCATTGCCGTGCTTCGGAAGCGGAAATAGTCGCCATATTCGATGGCAGCAGGGACGATATACACGGGACTCTGGTCGCCAAACTGCTTGTTGGCATCCACAGCGATGTGGAACAGCCCTTTGCCCATGCGCATCAACGAATGTTTGGTGCGGTGGGTGCCTTCCGGAAAGAGATAAAGGTCCACGTGGTCATGAAGCACATCGACGGCCTTGTTGAGCGTGTCGTCGTTGTTGCGGACGGCAGCCACGCCGTTGCGGATGCGGAAGATGGGAAGGATGCGCAAGAATTTCAGTATTTTGGCGACAATGGGGTTCTTGAAAATGTCGCCTCGCGCGACGAAAACCTTCCTGATATTGTCGGACGCCAGCAGCACGAGGGCGTCCATCAGCGTGTTGCTGTGGTTCACGCCGAAAACCGTAGCGCAATCCTTAGGAATGTGCTCTTTGCCATGCACCTCGAAACGGCGGTAGGCCGCCCTTGTATGAAGGTTCACATAAGGCAACAACAAGGAGTACCAAAAATCCGGATCTTGTATTTTCTTGGCCATTTTCAGTTGCGTAAAAAGCGAACAAAGGTACATAATTCTTCAAAACACCCTGTCTTTTTTTCGACCAATTTGATATTTTTAGTACTTTTGCCACCCTAAACCTATGATTATGACCCGATTTATAACCCTGATGCTGTCCGTTTTGTTTGTTCTTGCGGCGGTTTCTTCTTGCGGAAAAAAGATAGAAGTCGTCGAAAAGCAAATTGAAACAGACACCTTGAGCTGTTATGAACGAATCAAGGAAAGAGGGTCGATTGTCGCCGTGACCAATTGTGCAGAAATCAATTACAAAACGAAAGACAACAAGACCTCCGGTTTTGAATACGAACTGCTGAACGATTTTTGCTCTGCCAATAACCTTGCCCTTGAAATGGTGGTCCACGAAAACCTCGACTCATGTTTCCTCCTTCTTGATTCGAACAAGGTGGACGTTGTCGCCATCGGCCTTGGATCAAGCAAAGATTTGAGGAAACGCTACCTTGTGACCGACCCTATCATGATGCAGAAAAGCGTCCTCGTGCAACGTTTGCCCAAGGACTGGAACAAGATGTCAACCGCCAACGAAGTGGAAAACCAGCTGCTTCGCTCGCCTCTCGACTTGGCACGAAAAACCATCCATCTGCCCAAGGGAAGCCATGAGGTCAAGCTGCTTGAGCATCTCTCCGAACAAATAGGCGATACCATCTATGTCGTTGAATGTGATACGCTTAACAGCGTCGATTTGATTCATGCCGTTTCGCAAAGCCAGATTGACTACACCGTGGTGCAGGAACATGTGGCCAAAATGGCTTCGGTCGGCCTCGGCGGATTGGATACCAAACTGAATGTCAGTGTGGAGCAACCCATAGGCTGGGCCGTCAGGAAACAAGATGCCGACTCGTCGCTGCTCATGGCATTCAACGACTGGATTGCAGGCATAGAGAAAAGGCGTCTCAACAAAATCATGGGAAAATACATCAACAAGGACAACGTGTTCATGGCCGAAAAGAAAAAAACAAATCCTGGACAATTGTCTGGATACGATGGAATCATCAAGAAAACCGCCAAAAGCATCGGATGGGACTGGCGTTTGCTGGCCTCGCTCATCTACCAAGAGTCGAAATTCAGGATTGACTTGGAAAGCGAAAAAGGAGCCTTTGGGCTGATGCAACTCATGCCCGCAGTGATGGAACGCTACGGCATCGACTACGAATCGTCGCCCGAACAGCAACTCGAAGCAGGTGGAAAACTCCTGCAATACCTCGAACACTGCCTTGAGAACAAAATCGCCGACAGCACCGAGCGCATAAAGTTTGTCCTCGCCTCCTACAACGCTGGTCTTGGCCATGTGTATGACGCACAAAGACTTGCAAGAAAATACGGCAAAGACCCCGACGTGTGGGAAGACAATGTGGATTTCTTCATCCTCAACAAGTCGAAGGCCCAATACTACAACGACACCTGTTGCAAAGCGGGCTACCTGCGCGGCACCGAAACCTTTCGCTTCGTTTCAGAAGTTCTGGAGCGCTTTGAACAGTATCAAACCACCTATAATTGAACATGAAAAAACAATACATCTTGCTGCTTGTCATAGCCCTATCCGCATCAAGCATCCATGTTTCGGCCCAATCCTTCAATGCCGGCTTGATGGCCGGAGCAACAATATCGCAAGTCGATGGCGATAATTATGCTGGTTACCATCAATTAGGCTGGACGGCGGGTGCCTATGTCAGCCTGCCCGTCGCTGAGCATTTTGCCGCGCAAGCAGAGTTGCGTTATTCTCTTTTTGGAGCCCATTCGTCGGTCAAGGAAGTGACGGAATACTACTACAATCCCTTTAATCTCCGCCTGCACTACGTCGAGATTCCCCTGATGTTGCGTTACGACTTCGGACATTTCACGGTTTATGGCAAGTCGTTGGATTTCATTAGTTTGGAGGCTGGTGCCAGTATTGATTTGCGCATGAAGGCTACCGAAGACGTGGACGGCGACTATCAGGTGACCACCAACCGTTGGATGTTTTTCTCCATGACCGGCAACGTTGGTGTGCATTTCGCCCTTACCGACCACATTGGTTTCGGTGTGCGTTGGATGTATTCTGTCGTGCCCATTCGTTTCAACGGAGCCTCGTCGAGTTTGTTTTTCGGGCATTATTACAACAAGGTCTGGCAAGCGGTTATCACCTACAATTTCAATTCTCCTTTGCGATAAAGTCAATATTCCGCTTCAGCCCTTCGTATCCGGCACGTTTCACGGCAGAATGTTTGAAAAGCGCCTCAAAAGCGGCTTGGTCTATGTTTTTCCAATCCTCTTTCCGCATCGAGAGCAGTTTTTCTGAAGGCTGGAATTCGGGTTCGGCATTGGGCAATGAAAAACGATTGTAAGGACAGACATCCTGGCAAATGTCGCAGCCATAAATCCAGTCGTTGAACCGTTTTGGGTCGAATCCGACCAAACTTCCTTTGTGTTCTATGGTCAAATAGGAGATGCACTTTCGCGCGTCGATACGGAACGGAGCATCCAAAGCACCTGTGGGACAGGCCTCTATGCAGCGCGTGCAGCGTCCGCAGCGATTGGTCAATTCGTGGCCTGTTTCGGTCAATTCCATTGGGAGAAACAAATGCCCAATGAAAAAAAACGAGCCTTTCTTGAGATGGATTAATGAGGTGTTTTTCCCGATGAAACCCAAGCCGCACTTAACGGCCCAGGCACGGTCGAGAACAGGTGCAGAATCGACAAAAACCCGACAACCTTGCATCTTGCCGACATGGTTTTCTATGCGTTCCAGCAATTGGCGCATTTTGCGTTTCAGCACATCGTGATAGTCGGCTCCGTAGGCGTATTTCGCAATCTTGAAGTTGTCTGTTTCGGGGAGTTTTTGCTTTGGGAAGTAGTTGTAGAGCACCGTGATGATGCTTCGCGTACCCTCCACGAGGAGGCGCGGGTCGTAGCGTTTTTCCTTGTTGCGATTGAGGTAACTCATCTCGCCCTCATGTTGCTCTTCGAGCCATTGCTCGACGTACGCCGACTCTTTTCCCAAGGCCGTTGCACGGGCAATGCCACAGGCATCGAAGCCGAGCTTCCCAGCCTCTGCAACAATCCAATTCGACAGGGAATCCATCAGAACGGCGAGAAGGCGACACCTACCGAAAGCGGGTGGATGACAGGTGCGTCATGACCGACTTCAAAGACAGGGTTGAGTTGATAGGCCGCAAATGCGCTCACCCACTTCCAGCCCACACGCAAGGTGGCCGAATAGGTGTAGCGTTCAAGGTTCTTGATATAAGTGTGCTTTTCGTGGATGATGTTGTCGCTGCCATCGGCCAACTGGCCGCCTTCGGTATAGTCGGGACCGACATATTTGGTCTTGCCCATCACCATGATGCCCAGTTTGAAACCCACGCCAATCTTGATTTGGTCCTTGATGCGGAAACGCAGTTCAAGCGGAATATCGACATAATTGACATTCACCTTGAATCGCTTGAAATTCTCCAAGTCGCGGCATTGCACATAATGGATTGAATCCTTGGTGTAAGGGTTAAGTATGTGGCTGTAAGAAAAATAGTTATGATGGCTCATGCCCGCACCTATGCTGACGGTGTGCTTCATGCTCTCGCCCAGTGGGAAGTTGTAGGTGATGTACCAATCGACGCCTTGGTTGAAGCCACGAGCATCCCAATTGTCGCTCGTGCCGAGCTGGAAGTCGTTGAAAAGGTCGAAGCCGAAGGTGATTTTGTTGTCGGTCTTGTTGGCAATCAGTTGGGCAAACGAAGTCGCCGAAAGGCTTAATGCGATAAGCGTGAAGAGGAGTTTTTTCATGTTGGATTGACTGTATTGGATTATCAATTTGTTTGTTCGTTCAATGGTTCAGTTCGGCAGCGATGGCACAACGCTCGTCCAAAAGACGGTTGATTTCGGCCTCCGTAAGGTCTTGGTTGCGCAGCTGCTTGTCAATTTCGGCCAGCGAGGCCTCAAGGTTTTCGGTTGTTCCCGGAATATCGGTCAGTTGTTTTTCCTTTTTTGACGTAGTTGACTGTGGCACAGTATTTTGAGCCTGTTTCACATCGCCTGTAAAGTTCTTCAGTTGGCCCATCACCATGCCCACCATTTGTTTCGTGAAGGGGTCGAGTTTGTAGATTTCGATTTTCATGTCCTGCTTCAGTTCGTCGAAGTCTTCGAGAAACATTTTCAGTTGCTCCTTTTGCTCGTCGCTGATGCCTGGGATGGCGTCGAGGTCCTGGTTTTCCATCATTTTCTTGAACATGTTCAAGAGATCGTCGAGGCCGTTATTGAAGTTGTTTTCGTCCATTTGTTCCAAATTTGTTCGGGTGAAACGGCTAACAAAAACCGTTCCGCCTGCAAAGAAACGAATTTTTTGCCGATTGATTGTGACAATTTGGCAAAATTTCCCGAATATTGCACTTTCATCTGCAAACTGACAACTGCAAACTGACAACTGCAAACTGACAACTGCAAACTGACAACTGCAAACTGACAACTGCAAACTGACAAAAAAATGGATTTCAAGACGATAAAGGTGCAATTGGGCGAAAGCATCGCATGGATTAATCTCGACCGCCCCGAGGTGCGCAACGCGCTGAACACCGTGCTGATAGGCGAACTGACCGAGACTTTTGAATGGCTAGACGGTCGCGACGACATCCGCGTCGTCGTCCTCAAAGGCAACGGGAAATGCTTTTGCGCGGGTGCCGATTTGGCTTACATGAAGGATATGGCAGGTTTCGGCTACGACGAGAATGTCGGCGATGCGCAAAGGCTTTCCAAATTGTTCCAAACCATTTATTTTTGCAACAAGGCCGTCGTTGCCAACGTGCATGGTGCCTGCATTGGAGGGGCCAACGGCATTATCGCCGCTGCCGATATCGTGATTGCGGAAAGGGAAACCCGATTCGCTTTTTCAGAGGTGCGTTTGGGCATCACGCCTGCCACCATCTCGCCTTTCGTGGTCGCAAAAATCGGCAACACCGCCGCCAAGGAGCTCATGCTGACGGGGCGTTGCTTCTCTGCCCAAGAAGCCAAGGATTTCGGTTTGGTGAATGTGGTTGTCGATGCATCGGAAATGATTGACACTGAGCGACAATACATCGACCATTTCATGCACGCCTCGCCCGATGCCGTGGCCGAGTGCAAAAACCTGCTCCGCATGGTGAGCGGCACCGCCGACCGTTTCAATCCCGTTTTCATGCAAACCTCCGTGGCCATTGCCAACCAGCGCATCTCCAAGGCAGGCCAGGAAGGCATGACGGCGTTTTTCGAGAAGCGAAAAGCGGAGTGGGACACGCTTTAGAACTCTTGTCGCAATACCTTCGCGCCGAAAATCCCTGTTGGGCTTTCGACTACCAACAGATACATCCCTTGTGACAAATCTTCAAACATTTCTCCGATTTCGATGCGATGTGTTCCTGGGTTGTTGATATAAAAACACTTGTTAGCCAATAATTTACCATCCATCGAATAGGTTTTTGCCACAATTCTCCCTGTTTTTTCCATTTCGATTTCAGCATAGCTTGAAGCGGAAATCGGGTTGCCAACGATGCGGACACGGTGTTCGTTACGGGTGTTTTCCTCGATTGCCGTCATATCCGTTTCGTATGCGCCTATGTCGATGCAACCGTGCAACACACGGTGGTTGCCAGCAAGATCAAGGCCATTGAGGACCTCGGCGGGCGTTTCTGTAGAACCGGAATTGAAGCAAGGACTTTCGGAACCAATGTGGAAACCATCGTCAAGGAAAAGAGGATCGTCTTCCAGGCAATTCTCGTAAACCAATATACCATCGTTACCGGCGATGTTTTTGAGCCCAAACTGCACCAAACAATTATAGAACTGTGGAGCCGTTTCTTCGTAGGTCCAAGCCCACATTTGCACTGGATTCACCGTCATAGACTCGTTGGTATTGCCATAGACGAGGCAATTATATAGGGAAGGCGAGCTGTATTGGTAGAAGAAAATGCCACCACAATTGACCCCTATGGAATGGTTGTTCACGACGGTCAGGTTGCTCAGCAAAGGCGACGAGTCGCTGATGGCAAAACCGCCGCCGAAATGCCCTGAGGTATTGTGGGCAAAAAGCGAGTTGGTGATACTGCAAGGCCTATCGTTGCAGCGAATCAGGTAAAGTCCGGCTCCGTTGATGCCGTAGTTGTGTTCAAACTTGCAGCGATCGATGCTGACGTCACAACTGTCCAAGCTCAATGCACCGCCAATGGCACTTTGGCCCATGTTTCGCCTAAAGTCGCTACGAGCGATATCCACCTCACATTTGAGGAATCGCATCCCGCCTCCATACATGAAATAAACCGAATCCAATTTGGAATAGGTTTGGTTGTCGAGTATGTTGCAATCGTGGATGACAACACGCGAGCCTTCGGCGCTGAGCGCACCGCCGTGCTCGCGTGAGAAATTGCAGGACAGGGTGCTGTGGCCAATTTCCACCGCATCGCTATTGAAAATACGCAATGCGCCGCCGTCTTGCTCGTGGTCGGTGGCAGCCTTTCCATACTGGAAGCGGCAATAGTCGAATCGCGAGGGGCCGGCGTGGTCCATGCGAATGCCGTTCCACCCGCCGCTACCGCTGTTGAAAACGTGGAACCCTGCGGTGTCGGCCACGGTGAACAGGACAGAGTCGGCCTCGGTGCCTAACGCCAAAAAACGGGCATCGTTCTTGACAGCGATCTGGTAATACCCGTCGAAAAGTACCGTGGTTCCAGGCGCGACGCACAAAGAATCCTGCACCAAGACATCGCCTACGATTTTTATGGTGTCGGCTTCCCAAGTTCCCGATTGAAAACCGGATACCTCAACGATTTGTGCTTGAGACACCATAGTGCCTAACAACAAGAGGAAAAAAATACTATTTTTCATAGGAATGTGCTTTCTGGTTTGTACTATGCATAAAATGGAAAGTGCAAAAATAAGCTTTTTCCCAATACGAGGCACATTTCCTCAAAATTCATTATCTTTGCAGCCCGAAACAAACGAGTATCAACATGCCTATTCCCGTTATTGGCGCCATCGTGAAAGCCGCCGCCGAACTGAAGAACATACCTGTCGAGATCCGCCAGAACCACACCGACCCCGTGCGTGCCCAACGCCGCGAATTGAGGAAATTGCTCAACAAGGCACAATTCACAGAGTTCGGGAAATTCTATCATTTTGACGAAATCCTTCTTTCTGGAAACATCCTTGAAGAATACAGCAGGCGTGTGCCCGTGTTCGACTACAACAAGATGCACGATGCATGGTGGCACCTCAACCTGAAAGGCGAGCGCAACATTGCATGGCCCGGAAAAATCAAGTATTTCGCCCTCAGCTCGGGCACTTCGGAAGCGGCCAGCAAATACATCCCCATCACCCGCGCCTTGAACAACACCATCACCCGCGCAGGCATCCGCCAATTGGTGTCGGCCACGCGCTACGACTTCCCTGCCGATTTCTACGACCGTGGCATCCTGATGATTGGCGGCAGCACCGACCTGCAATACAACGAGGAGTATGGCTACTATGCCGGCGACCTTTCGGGCATCTCGGCAGGCAAGATACCGACATGGTTCGAGCGGTTCTACAAGCCCGGCCAGAAGATCTCGAGAATCAAGGACTGGGCCGAAAAGATGGACAGGATGGTGAAAGAAGCCCCCAAATGGGACATCGGCGTCATCGTCGGCGTGCCGGCTTGGGTGCAAATCCTGCTCGAACGCATCATCAAGGAATACAACCTCAAAACCATCCACGACATTTGGCCCAACCTGATGATCTATGTACACAGCGGCGTGGCCTTCGCGCCCTACGAGAAGAGCTTCGAGCGGCTCTTCGGAAAAGAAGTGCTTTTCGTCGAAAGCTACTTGGCTTCAGAGGGTTATATAGCCTACCAAGTCGATCTGAAAAAGCGCGTCATGCAGCTTTTGGTCGATAACGGCGTGTATTTCGAGTTCGTGCCTTTCAACGAAGAGAACTTCGACGAAGACGGCACCATCGCAGAAAACCCCAAGACCCTACTGCTCAGCGAAGTTCAAGAGGGCGTGGACTATGCCCTACTGCTCTCCACCTGCGCCGGCACTTGGCGCTACCTCATCGGCGACACCATCAAGTTCCTGAATGTCAAGGACTGCGAAATCGTCATCACGGGGCGAACCAAACAATTCTTGAGCATCACGGGCGAACACCTTTCGCAAGACAACATGACCCGCGCCGTGGAAATGATGGCCGAGAAAATGAACGTCAATATAACGGAATTCACCGTGGCGGGCATCCGTCACGACACGATGTTTGCCCACCATTGGTATCTCGGCTGCGACGAATCCATCGACAAGCAGGCCGCCCTGAAAATGATCGACGAAAACCTCTGCCAGCTCAACGACGACTATGCCGTGGAACGCACCCAGGCCATCAAGGAACTGTTCATCGATGTGCTGCCCACACAGCGTTTCTACGAATTCATGGAGCAGAAAATCGGCAAGTGGGGCGGTGCCACCAAATTTCCGCGCGTGCTGAAAGGCAAACGGCTCGAGATGTGGGAAGAATATGTTAAAAACCTGAACTAAAGGTGTTTGTATATGGAAAATACGCCTGGTTTTTTTGAGAAAATGCCCGAATTCAGCCAAATCGGGTCGTTCAGTTTCCTGATGTGGGCCATCCTGATTGGGCTGTTTCTGGCTTTAGTGGTCAATATGGGTCCGGCTTTCATCACTTTGGTCCAGACCAGCCTCCATCGGGGTTTCCGATCAGCGGCATGGTTTGCCACGGGTGTCATCCTCAACGACGCGATGGTGGTATCGCTTTGCATCCTCACCTCCGTCCAAGTGGTGATGCGTTCCAGTCTCGAGACAGCATTGGCGTGCATCGGAGCCGGTGTGATATTGCTTTTGTTCGGCATTTTCACCTACCGGAAAAAAGTGAAAGACCGGGAGCAGCGCGAACAAATGATAGAAAAACGCTCCGAGGAAATCATGAAAAACCAAGACGACAAGCCTTCGTGGTTGGTTTTTCTCGGCAAAGGCTTCATTCTCAACATTTTGAACCCTTTTGTTTGGTTGTTTTGGTTTTCGGCGGTTGCCATTGTGGCAGGCAACATGGGTGGCAACAAAGTGAGCACCGTAGTGTTTTTCGCCATCATTCTTGGCACGACTTTCACAGTTGAAATCCTGAAGGCCTGGGGTGCAGCCAAGCTGAAGCGTTTCCTCACGCCCGAGCGAACCACGCTAATTAATAAAGTTGCAGGCGTGCTGCTGATGCTTTGCGGAGCTTATTTCATCGTTTTCAAAGGTGTTGTGCATTTGGTTTGAAACCCCTTTCCCCAGAGGATCCATCATTTCCGCTTTTTCAGCAACCCCAAAACTCCTTGCACCAAGTCCTTCTCCATCCAGCAAATGAAGGCGAAGAAAACGAGCAGCAAACCCGTATTGACGACCAAAGTCCATACGGTGCTCCCGATGTGGATGCTCTTTTGCACGAAATACAAGGCCACGGCGAGGGCAAAATAGATGAAGGCAGATTTAATATTATAAGGAATCGGGGCTTTTTTCTGCCCGACGAAGTAGGACAGCACCATACAAACGCCATAACCTGCAAAACCGCCCCAAGCGCAAGCCATATAGCCATATTTCGGCACGAAAATGAAATTGATGGCAAGCAGCACCACGCAGCCAAAGGCAGAGAAAATGGCGCCCCACCAAGTCTCGTCGATGAGTTTGTACCAAAACGAGAGGTTGAAATAGATGCCCATGAAGATTTCGGCCATCATCACGATGGGCACCACGCGCAGGCCTTCCCAGTAGTCGCTCTTGACGATGTGTTTCAGGATGGGCATATACATCACAACGGCGAGGAAAGCCAGCAAGGTAAAAATGATGAAATATTGCATCACTTTGGCTTGGGTTTGCTTGTCTTCCTTGTCGCGCTTGCCGCCGAAGACGAAAGGCTCGTAGGCATAGCGGAAGGCTTGCGTGATCATTGCCATGATCATCGCGATTTTCACGCAGGCACCATAGATGCCGAGTTGCACCTCGCCTTCCTTGCCAGGCACGATGAAGCGATAGCAAATCTTGTCGGCCACTTGGTTGAGGATGCCAGCCAAGCCTAAAAGCAGCAGCGGCCAGGTGTAGCGCAGCATTTGTTTGAGCAGGTCGCGGTCGAGGCCGAAACGCAACTTCCTGATTTCGGGGATGAAACCGAGCGTGATTAATCCGGTGCAAATCAGGTTCACGATGAAGATGTAGCCGACTTGGTAACTGTTTTCGTACCAGCCCATTAGCGCGGGATGGCTCTCTTTCAGACCGGGTGCGACCAAGAAAACGAACAGGTTCAAGACAATATTGAGGAAGATGAACAGAATGATTTTTTGAACAGGCGCGCTTTTGCAGGCGTTAATGCACGCCTGCAGCTGGGTGGCCTTCAGGTCTTGCATGGCGGCATTGCCCAGCCGGGGTTTGATATAGTTTTTCCAGGTGCTT
>CAMOCK010000048.1 GCA_946610645.1 uncultured Bacteroidales bacterium | reverse complement strand
TGTCACAGAGTCCTTGAATCTGATGGGCGTGAAGGTCGGGCGTGATGATTCGGTTAACCCCAGCGGCCACAAGCAGGTTGGCCACCAATTTCGAGCCGATGCTCACACGCGGTTGGTCCTTACGGTCTTGACGCGCCCAACCAAAATAAGGTATCACAGCGATGATCTTATGCGCCGAAGCACGCTTGGCGGCATCGATCATGAGCAACAGTTCCATCAGGTTGTCTGTCGACGGCATGGTCGACTGAACGAGGAACACATGGCGACCACGGATGCTTTCGTCATATGAAGGCTGGAATTCGCCATCGGAGAAAACGACAACCGACGACTTGCCAAGAGGAGCACCATAGGCTTCGGCGATTTTGGCACCCAGTTCCGAAGTGGCTCTTCCTGCAAAAATGGAAACAAATCTTCCTGACATTTTGAATGGATGTTTTATGTGAATATTTCAGGCTGCAAAAGTAGGGATTTTCTTCGAGCGGACAAGACAAAAACAGAAAAATTTCGATTCTTGTATGCAGGAATTGAAAAAATTTGTAATTTTGCAGCCTCGTTCAACCGTGACGACCATGCCGAAGTGGCGGAATCGGTAGACGCGTCGGTCTCAAAAACCGATGAGGTAACACTCGTGCCGGTTCGATCCCGGCCTTCGGTACTACGAAAACAGCCTCCAATTGGAGGCTGTTTTTTTGGGCTTTCCGGCAGACCTTGTTGTTGGATATGGATATGGAAATAGTCCGCCCAATTCTAGCCCTATCATGATTTTCAAAACTCATCGATGCAGATAACCCGTTGCCTTGACAGCCACCGTATCGGCTATAAGGGCATGCCCTTTCTCGTTGGGATGGATACCGTCGTCGCAAAGATAGTCGCTGTAGTCGACCGTCTCCAAAAACGGCGTTGTAATGTCAATGATGGGAACCTGCAAATCGTGCGCCATCTTAAAAAGCTCGACGTTGTACATCTCGTGCCATTGGTAGATCCGCATGGTCTTCCCTCCCAGCCATTTCAAAATGTTGTCGCGATTCAGGCCCATGGAAAGGAAATCGAAAAAACGGTCGGGGTCGATGAGCGGCATCGACATGATGACTGGCCTGACATTCATACTTCTTACCTTATTAATAAGGGCTTCGTATTGCTTCACGAAATTACGCAACGTCACCTTCGGCTCATGGGGTTGTGAGGGAGCGGCTGCCACAGCCTTCCAATTGAAATCGCAGTCGTTGCCACCATATTCAAACACGGCGATGTCGGTATCCTTCACCTCGTCTTCATACCTATTAATATACTTCATACCTTGCGACGTGGTGCTTCCAAAACAGGCAAAGTTCAGGATCTTGATGCCCAAACGTCGCTCGCAACGGCTCACGAAACCCGAATCCGAAATCCTATATATCGGCTTGCCGTCGGCTCCCTTTTCACTGGAAACCACACCACGCATGATTGAGTCGCCAAATGTGCAAATCTTGTTTTTCATCTCTTTTTCCATTGATTGACGATGCAAAAATAGGACAGCCCGATGGGAGGCGACAAACAATGTCACAAACAATCCAAAAAAGTGACGAAAAAGCGACGTTTGTGACGAAAGTGACGAAAAACGGGACGAAAATCAGGAAACTGTGACGAAAATTCTGGTTCGTCACAGGATTTTGTGACAAAAAAAACCTACTCTACAGTGACAGATTTAGCCAAATTACGCGGTTGGTCGACATTGCAACCACGCATCACGGCGATATGATAGGCTAGGATTTGAAGCGGCACCGTAGCCAAAAGCGGTGAATATAGGCACTCCGTCTCTGGAATTTCGATGACGTAATCCGCCATTTTGCGCGCCAAGACATCCTTCTCGCTAACGACAGCGATAATCTTGCCATGGCGTGCTTTCACTTCCTGGATGTTGCTAAGGACCTTCTCATAAGTGCTATGGTTGGTGGCAATGAACACCACAGGCATATCCTTGTCAATGAGCGCAATAGGTCCATGCTTCATTTCAGCCGCAGGATAGCCCTCAGCATGGATGTACGAAATCTCTTTCAGTTTCAGGGCGCCTTCGAGCGCAACGGGATAGTTTTGCAAACGGCCTAAATACAGCATGTTGTGTACATCCTTGTATTTCTCGGCAATGTCTTTCACATGCCCACTGTGGTCGAGGGTCCACTGGATTTTATCGGGGATGCGGTCGAGTTCATCAAGGAATTGCTGGCGTTCCTCATCTTTGAGCGAACCCTTCAATTCGGCAAGGCGCAAAGCCAACATAGCCATGACGGTCACTTGCGAAGTGAACGCCTTGGTGGAGGCGACTCCGATTTCGGGACCAGCATGGGTGTATATGCCTGCATCAGTGGCCCTTGAAATGGATGAGCCAATGACATTGCAGATGCCCAACACCACCGCGCCTTTCTCTTTCGCCAACTGGATGGCAGCCAGGGTATCGGCTGTCTCGCCCGATTGCGACACGGCAATCACCACGTCGTGAGGCGTGATGACGGGATCGCGGTAGCGAAACTCGGAAGCATATTCCACCTTCACGCGTATTTTTGCCAGCTTCTCGATGAGATAGCTGCCCACCAAACTAGCGTGCCACGAGGTGCCACAAGCGACAAAAACAATATTATCGGCGTAGAGGAGGTGTTTCTCATATTGCACAATACCGCCCAAGCGCACAGTGTTGGCTTCCGGATGTAGGCGGCCACGCATCGTGTCGCGGACAATGGTCGGTTGCTCGTAGATCTCTTTCATCATGAAATGGTCGAAACCCGCTTTCTCGATGCTATCGAGGTTCATCTTCAGCTCTTGCACATAAGGCACTGCTTCCACGTCGTGTATGGTCTTGATATGCAGTTCCTCACCCATTTTGACGCGCACCACCTGTTCGTCCTCAAGATAGACCACTTTCTGGGTGCGACCAACGATAGGCGTGGCATCGGAGGCAATGTAATACTCATCCTCGCCAATGCCAATTACCATGGGGCTCCCTTTGCGCGCAGCGATAAGCTCGTTGGGGTGGCCTTTCTCCACAATCACAATGGCATAGGCGCCTATCACATGATTCAGGGCGATGCGGACCGCTTCAAACAGGTCGACATGTTCGCTGATCTGCACGTCTTCGATGAGGTTGGTGAGCACTTCCGTGTCGGTCGACGACTGGAACGTGAACCCACGTTTTTCAAGCTCTTTACGGAGGCTGAGGTAGTTTTCGATGATGCCATTGTGAATCAAGGCGATGTTGCCCGACTGCGAACGATGGGGGTGGGCGTTTGCTTGATTGGGCTCGCCATGGGTAGCCCAACGCGTGTGCGCGATGCCGATGTGACCGCTCACGTCCTTTGAAGAAGCAAAGGCCTCCAAATCGGAGACCTTGCCTTTGGCCTTATATACATTCAGTTCGTCAGCCTTGTTGAGCAACGCCACGCCAGCGCTGTCATAGCCACGATACTCGAGGCGTTTCAAGCCTTCGATGAGGATGGGATAGGCCTCTTGATGGCCTACATAAGCGACTATACCACACATAATTGTCCTTTATTTTAAGGCGCAAAAATAGTGGTTTGCTGAAATCTACGCAAAAAATTTTGCCTTTATTGGAACAAATCCTTCACATCGGGCGCTTCCTGAGCCTCCTCCGAAGCCTTGAAATACGGCATTTCGTTGAAGTGGAACATGCCAGCAATCACATTGGCGGGGAAACGCCGCCTGGCGATGTTGTATTGCTTGGCCGTCTCGTTGAATT
>CAMOCK010000047.1 GCA_946610645.1 uncultured Bacteroidales bacterium | reverse complement strand
CCCGACCTCAAGGCCGATGCCCTTGAAATCTCGAAACACGTCAAGAAAGAGGATTTCCTGAAAAAATACGCCTATCTGAAGAAGTTCAACTTCACCAAGAGCAGCGACGCGCATTTCCTCCACATCATCGGCGAGGTGCACTGCGTTCTTCACATGTACGGCAAGACCTTCGACGAGTTCCGCAAGACCCTCCACGGCGAGAACGGACGCTACATCGACACAGAACCCAAAGAGAAACTACAACTTTTATTCGGATGAAAGAGCTATCATTACACGTCTACGACCTGATGGAAAACTCGACGGCGGCCAACTCGACCCTTGTGGAGCTGACCATCCGCGACAGCCTGAAAGACAACATCTACGCCTTCACCATCAAGGACAACGGCAAGGGCATGACGCCTGAGTTTCTGGCCCGCGTGACCGACCCTTGGACCACCTCGCGCACCACGCGCAAGGTAGGCTTGGGCCTGCC
Source organism: uncultured Bacteroidales bacterium (assembly GCA_946610645.1). Classification (GTDB taxonomy): domain Bacteria; phylum Bacteroidota; class Bacteroidia; order Bacteroidales; family F082; genus Limimorpha. Next base: position 5,519 of record CAMOCK010000047.1, on the reverse strand, counting down.
CTTGATCAAGATGAACACCGAGAATGCCGGTGGCGGCATGAAGATTGAGAGCGAGGTCGGCAAGGGCACCACGCTCAACTTCTGGTTCCAGCACGACCATATCGACCGTCCGCCCATGGGCGACTTGGCCGGCTCGTTGGTGATGCTGTTTTCGGCCCATGAGGACATCCATTTCATTTACAAGCACATCACCGACGACGGCGAGTTCGTCTTCGACACCGACGAAATCAAGGAAGCCCTCGACGGGATGCCGATGAACGACGTCAACATCATGAAGTACCTGAAGGAAATGATTGAGGAGAATTTGAAGGAGATACATTATAATGATTGAACTGGCAATGGGTTATTCCAACTCCTTCCGCCCTTCTTCCAATTCCAAAAACCTATCGAAATCGCTTTGGAAAAGGCGGTCTTGCACGATGCGGAATTTTTCAAACTCCGTTTCGGCGTGTTGTCGGGCGACTTCTATCGAGATGGTTCCCGCATTGGTTAGCAGCTCGTGTTCGGTAGCCATGAGGATGCGATCGAGGTGCTTGGCCCAATCTTGCATCGTCATCGGAATGTTGCGTTTGGCTTGGCTTTCGGCGAAATCAAGATAACCTGAAACGATGAGTTCCAACGCCTGCATTTCCTCTTTTGAAAGATAGTTTTTGGCGACAAAAGTGTCGGATTTTACAATTTTTCCGCTGGGTGCGGCCTCCCACGTCTGCAAGCCCATGTTCTGTTTTTCGGCATCGGCGCGGATGTAAATCAGTTCGGCAGCCGTATGTCCGTGGATGGCCCAATGCAGTTTGTTTTGCACCTTCTTGAAAAACTCACGCGTGGTTTTTGCTGTTGGGTCATAGTCGAGGGCAGTGGAATATATGTCTGTGATTTTCTGATAGAAACGGCGTTCCGAAATTCGAATCTCACGGATGACCTCCAACTGCTTTTCAAAATAATCTTTGGTCAGAATGGTGCCGTATTTCTTGAGCCGTTCCTTGTCCATCGCCCAACCTTGGATAGTGTAGTCCTTCACGATTTGGTTCGCCCATTTACGGAAGCGCACCGCCCTTTCGTTGTTCACTTTGAAACCAACGGCGATTATCATCTGAAGGCAGTAATGGTTAGTCTCATAGTTTTTGCCGTCGGAAGCAGTTATCCAATATTTTCGGATAACTGAATTCTCGTTTAGCTCACCGTCTTCTAAAATCTTCTTTATGTGATAGTTAATGGTTCGGACATCAACATCATACAGCACGGCCATGAGTTTTTGCGTAAGCCAGATGTTCTCGTCCTCATAGCGCATTTCGATGCTTTGGGGATTGTCGCCAGTGGCTGCGATGTAGGTCAGATATTCTGCGGCGGAAGAACGGATAGTGATTTCGGTGGAGGGCATATAGGAAGACTTTGAATTGTTATTATTTGCTTTGCAAAGATAATGAAAAATCTCGAACCACGCAATGCCCTAATTTCATTTTAATTAGTATTGGAACTAGTTTATATGATGAAGGCGCGACAATCATGCCGCGCCCTCAATTTTTCAATCTGACTACTTTTCTTTGTGAAGAACAATGTCAATGGTGCCCTCCCAAGAATTGAAAAGTCAGTTTTCTCATGGTTTTGCTATTTTACAATTAAAGCACCGCAAAGATACAAAGAAATCGGAAAAGCAAGCGGATTTCGAGAATTTTTCTGACAAAAGCCGGGATTTTTTTCCTTATTATCAAAAAAAGACCTATTTTTGTGCAATTAAACAAACAGAAAATAGGACTGCTTCGTGCTTTGCAGTGACGCAAAGCGACATAAAGTCACTCATCTCGCGCCCCGAAGTCCTGAGTCAACAATTAAACGATTAAACAACCAACAATTCAACATAGCAAAATGAAACTCAGAGAAATATCTGAACTCTTGAACGCCAAGGTGCGTTGCGGCGAAGACCGACTTGACGAAGAACACGAAACCGCCTTCGCCTCCGACCTGATGAGCGACGTGCTCACCCTCGGCGACTACAATCCCGTGATTCTGACAGGATTATGCAACATGCAGACCATACGCACCTGCGAGATGGGCAACTTAGACATCATTGTCCTCGTCAGGCGAAAGAAAGCCAGCGACGAGATGATCGAAGAGGCCGAGGACGAAGGCATGGTGGTCATGGAAAGCGACTACTCCATGTTCAAGGCCTGCGGACTGCTCTTCAAGGCGGGGATGCAACCCATTTTCTAACATGTCGAACCAAAACGAAACGCCATGCACTTGGAATATAAAGTATATGAAGCGGACTTTGTGAACGCTGGAGCCGCATCAAGCGCCATCAAGAAGACCCTGAAGCAACTCAACGTCAATCCGCAAATCGTGAAGCGAGTGGTCGTCGCCCTCTACGAAGCTGAAGTCAACGCCATCGCACACGCCTACGGCGGCACCATCTATGCCGACATCGAGCCGGACAAAATCGTGTTGAAGGTGGAAGACAAAGGTCCCGGCATCCCCGACATCGCTTGGGCCATGCAGGAAGGCAACTCCACCGCCTCGCCCGAGGTGCGCAACATGGGCTTCGGCGCGGGCATGGGCCTGCCCAACATCCAGAAAAACGTTGACAAACTGAATGTACAATCCACCGTCGGCGTGGGCACCATCGTCGAGATGGAGGTGAATTTCGTATAAACGTTGGTGAACGGATGCATTGACTCCGGCGAATACTGCACATTTCGATGCGTCCCTACAACTGACAACTGAACAACTGAACAACTGACAACTGAACAACTGACAACTATGGAAAAGACTCCTTTCTTTCATGCGCTGAAAATCAATGAAGACACTTGCATCGGGTGCTCTCACTGCATGAAGATCTGCCCCACCGAGGCTCTTCGCGTGCGCGACGGCAAGGCCGTCCTGATGCCCGACCGTTGCATCGACTGCGGCAATTGTTTCAAGGTGTGCCCCACCCATTCCATCTTCGTCGAGCAGGACGACTTCGAGGCCATCTTCAACTTCCCCGTCCGCGTCGCACTCATCCCGTCAGTCTTCATGGGTCTGTTTCCAAACGACATTACTGTTTCGCGCATCTATTCGATACTCAAGGAGATAGGCTTCACGCACGTCATCGAAACGGAGTCGTCCATCCCTGTTTACACCGCCGCGAAAACCAGATACGCCGCCGAACACCCCGACATCCGTCCCCTCATCTCGACCTTTTGTCCGGCCATCGTGCGCCTCATCCAAGTGAAGTTCCCCGGCCTCACCGAGAACCTCATCCCGCTTCGCGCCCCGATTGACATCACGGCGATGTACATCCGGCGCAAGCTCAACCACGACGAAGGCCTGAAAGACGACCAAATCGGCATCTTCTACATCACGCCTTGCGCGGCCAAGATCGCGGCCGTGAAAAGTCCCGTGGGCGAAGAGAAGTCGCTCGTCGACGGCGTCATCAACATGGACTCGCTCTACAACCGCGTCTACCACGAAATCAAGAAGCAGGGTAAGGCCTACAAAGAGGTGAAACTTCCAGTTTCACAGCTATCGGCCGATGCCGTGCTCTCGTCCCTCACCAATGGCGAGCGACGCCTCTCCGATGCCCGCCACTCCTACTCAATCGACGAAATCCACAACGTCATTGAGTTTCTGGAAAAGATTGAGAACGAGGAAATTGAAGATGTCGACTTCCTTGAGCTGCGTGCCTGCGACCAAAGCTGCCCGGGCGGCATCTTGGCTTGCGACAACCGTTTCCTCATTTGCGAGCGGGTGTTTGGCCGTGCCCGCAAAATCGCCGACCGTGAGCGCAAGGGCGAACAAACCAAGGACCGCGAGCTTGAAGAAGAACGCAACTATCTGATGCGCAACATGAAAGTCGGCGAAATCCATCCACGTTCGATGCTCGTTTTGGACGACGATATCACCAAGGCGTTGGAGAAAATGAAGAAAATCAATGAGTTTCGCGCGCGACTTCCCCAAACCGACTGCGGCATTTGCGGCGCCCCCACCTGCGACGCTTTGGCCCGCGACATCGTGTGCGACAACGCCGAACTCACCGACTGCGTCTTCATCCAGCGCAACCTCGAAGCCCGAGGCAACATGGACGTGCACGAGTCGCTGCAAATCATGGAAGTGATTTGGGGCAAGGACAAGATCAATGACTATGTGAAGAAGAAGTGAGCCGCTCGGCCTGCTTTCTTGCAGTATGCTTTGCCATCACCTCAAGGACATACACCGTGAATGCGCCTAAGGCAGCCATCACAACCGACACCAGAAATTCCAAATTCATTTCGGGAAGGTGGAACACATAGTTCATCATGTCTTCGGATGGCGTTTTCCACGGATAGACCACCGGCAGGCTGCCCAACATGAAGCCCGCAAGGACGGAGAGCGTGGCGTTGCGATAGTCGCGCATAAGCCACGAAAGCAGGTAGGAAAACGAGACGATGCTCACCACCGCGCCCAAGGCAAATGGAAACAGGATGCTGAATCCACGCCCGATGGTCTCAATGTGTGTCATGGCCGGAATTGCCTCAGTGACAATCAGTTCGTAGTTTCCCATCAGCAGCATTAGATGCGAGCCTGAAACGCCCGGCACCACCATGCCCGTGGCCCCGATGATGCCGCAAAGGAAGAGATAGAAGAAGTTGTCGTTGGAATACGGATTCGACTTGATGGAAAGCAGAAACGAGATGGCGAAGCCCGCCAAAAGCAACAGTATGTTCCTGGCATTCACCTTCTCTATCATCTTCATCACATACACCACGGAGGCCAAGATAAGCCCGATGAAGAACGACCAAGTGTAGACCTCATACGACTTCAGCGTCTGTTTCAGGAAGATGGCCGTCAGCAGCATTCCCGCAAGGATGCCCAAAAGGATGGTGGCAAGGAACTTGAGGTCGGTGCGGCGAGCAAACTCCCGGAAATGGCCCTTGCGCAGGTAACGGAAATTCTTGTAAGTCAATGCCTTGATTGAATTGACGAAACGCTCGAACACGCCCAAGACGAGCGAGATGGTGCCACTCGAGATGGGAAACACGTTGACCACGCCCATGATCATGCCTTTGATGAATACCTTAATCGATAGCCACAAGTTGAGCATACAATCCAATTCTGGTTACATAGCGCAAAATTACGACAAAAATTGTTCCAAAGGCAAAATAATGTCCTGTCGGCACAAAAAACGGCGCTTTCAACGACAAAATTTCCTAACTTTGCAACCAAAACACGACAAAATGAGCGAAGAAAAGGAAAAACTGCTGTTCCCACAGAACTTTGACATCAAGGTCATCGTGGCGGCCACCGTGCCCATCGACGAAAGCAAGGCCAACATCGGCCGCGTGTTCAGCGACTGCCAGACGGTGCACAGCTTCGTCAGCGCAAGAGCCAGCGCCAAAGGCAATTACATCACCTACACCTACAACATCGACCTCGACAGCCAAGAACAGATGAACGCCGTTTACGACGGGCGGAAAAACGTCCCCGAAATCAAGTTTGGGCTATGACAAAAGCCAACGACATAAGAATTAACCGTCGCGTGTTCGACGGGGTTTTCCGACGCTGTG
>CAMOCK010000046.1 GCA_946610645.1 uncultured Bacteroidales bacterium | reverse complement strand
GTTCAACTACAAGGCCGAGGAAGTGACCTTCGTCAACCCGAAAGAAGGCAACACCCTTGCCGGAACACTGACGCTTCCCGAAGGCGAAGGGCCTTTTCCCGCCGTGGTGCTCGTCTCGGGCAGCGGACAGCAGAACCGCGACGAGGAGCTGATGAACCATCGCCCGTTCTGGGTCGTTGCCGACTACCTTTCGCGCCGAGGCATTGCCGTGTTGCGCTATGACGACCGTGGCATGGGCGGCTCCACAGGCGAAGTGGTGGAAGCCACCTCGATGGATTTCTCCTACGATGCCGAAGCCGCTTTTGATTTCCTTCGTAACCGAAATGAAATCAACGCCTCGCAGGTGGGTGTTTTGGGTCACAGCGAAGGCGGAATCATCAATTTCATGGTGGCGGCACGTCGGCCCGAAGTGGCGTTTCTCATTTCGTTGGCAGGTCCGGCGGTGAAAGGCATTGACGTCCTAAAGGAACAGCAAAAGGCCATCTTTCGTGCGCAAGGCATGACGGAGGAAATGATACAATTCAGTGCCAACGCCAATGCCCAATTGTTCGACATCGTGGAAGCCTCGAAGGATAGGGCAGAGGCCGACAGCCTCATGCGCCAATTGGTGAAAGGCTGGGGCTACAACGAAGAACTGACCGATCAAACCGTTGCCCAAATGACCTCCGCGTGGATGTATTTTTTCCTGAAATACGACCCCACTGAGGCCATCCTCAAGACGAAATGTCCCGCCCTGTTGCTCAATGGCTCGAAGGACGTGCAAGTCATTGCCTCGCAGAACTTTCAAGCTTATGAGCGCATCATAGCGGAGCATGGAAAGACCAACCTTACCTTGCTCGAAATGCCCGATTTGAACCATCTTTTCCAGCATTGCGAAACGGGTTCGCCCTCTGAGTATGTCGAAATCGAGGAGACCATTTCGCCGGAAGTGTTGGAGATGATTGTTGGATTTGTCAAAGGAATTGAAAAATAATTCGTTAGGCTTGATTTTGTAAGAAAAAAATACCTATCTTTGCAGCCCAATTCAGACCGCAGTCCAGAAGGGTCGCGAAGACCAGCGGTTTGTGTTGATAACCAAAAGTTTAACCTCCTCGTTTGTGGCTTTCTGGAACGCAATCGGGTACAACAAAATCATCATTCCAACAATGGAAGAAAAAGAAAACATGATCAACGAGGTTCCCGTCGTGGAAACGCCTGTTGAGACCGCTCAAGAGAAGCCGGTCGAGAGAAAACCCAAAACTCCAAGACAAAAACCGGTTCCTGCCGAAGATTTCGATTGGTCCTCATCCCACAAGAAGTTTGACAACTATTCGAATGACGAGCGCGCCAAGCTCGAAGAGAAGTATGCTGGTACCATGAGCCAAGTGGTCGACCACGAGGTGATCGAAGGTACTGTTGTGAGCATTACCGACCGTGAGGTTGTGGTGAACATCGGCTTCAAGTCGGACGGTGTCATTCCGTCGGCCGAATTCCGCACCAACCCCAACTTGAAGGTGGGCGACAAGGTGGAAGTCTACGTCGAGAACCAAGAAGGTCCCAACGGCCAGCTCGTTCTTTCGCACAAGAAGGCCCTGCTGCTCAAGTCGTGGGATCGCATCAATGAGGCTTACGAAAAGGGCGAGATCATCAACGGTTACGTCAAGAGCCGCACCAAGGGTGGCTTGATTGTTGATGTGTTCGGCCTCGAAGCCTTCTTGCCTGGTTCGCAAATCGACGTCAAGCCGATTCGCGACTATGACGTGTTCGTCAATAGCGTGATGGAGTTCAAGGTCGTGAAGATCAACCAAGAGTTCAAGAACGTTGTGGTGTCGCACAAAGCCCTCATCGAAGACGAGCTTGAAGCCCAAAAGGCCGAAATCATCAGCAAGCTTGAAAAGGGCCAAGTGCTCGAAGGCGTGGTCAAGAACATCACCAGCTACGGCGTGTTCATCGACCTTGGCGGTGTTGACGGCCTCATCCACATCACCGACCTCAGCTGGGGCCGCATCAGCCATCCCGAAGAGGTGGTCAAGTTGGACGAGAAGATCAAGGTCGTCATCCTCGACTTTGATGATAACAAGAAACGTATCGCCCTCGGCCTCAAGCAATTGTCACCCCATCCGTGGGATGCTCTTGATGCCGACCTCAAGGTGGGCGACACCGTCAAGGGCAAAGTGGTCGTCATTGCCGACTACGGCGCATTCGTCGAAATCGCTCCTGGCGTTGAAGGCCTCATCCACGTGTCCGAGATGTCATGGAGCCAACACCTCCGCACCGCTCAGGACTTCCTGAAGGTGGGCGACGAGGTGGAAGCCAAGGTTTTGACCCTCGACCGCGAAGAGCGCAAGATGAGTCTCGGCATGAAGCAACTCATGCCCGACCCGTGGGCCAACATTACCGACCGCTACCCCGTCGGATCGAAGCACACCGCCACCGTGCGCAACTTCACCAATTTCGGCATCTTCGTCGAGCTTGAAGAAGGCGTCGATGGCCTGATCCACATCAGCGACCTCAGCTGGTCGAAGAAAATCAAGCACCCGGCCGAATTCACCAAGGTCGGCGAGACCATCGAAGTCGTCGTCCTCGACGTCGATCAAGAGAACCGTCGCCTCAGCCTCGGCCACAAGCAACTCGAAGAGAATCCTTGGGACGTGTTTGAGACCGTGTTCACCGTCGGTTCGATGCACCAAGGCACCGTCATCAGCGCCAACGACAAGGGCGCGGTGGTCAGCCTGCCTTATGGCGTGGAAGGCTTCTGCCCCAGCCGCTACATGAAGAAGGAAGACGGCAGCAATGCCAAGGTGGACGACACCCTCGAGTTCAAAGTGCTCGAATTCAACAAGGAAAGCAAGAAGATCATCCTCTCGCTGCCTAAAGTAGCCGAAGAGAAGGAAACTTCAGCCAAGAACGCCGAAGACAAGGCTGCCGAAAAGGCCGCCAAGCAAACCAAGCGCACTGTGAAACAAATCAATGACAACATTGAACACAGCACGCTCGGTGACCTCGAAGTCCTCGCTGGCTTGAAGGAAAACCTTGAAAAGCAAGAGAAAGCCCAAGCTCCCGAAGAGCCCACAGCCGAATAACCTTGCCGAATAATGACGAAAAGCCGCTCCAAAAGAGCGGCTTTTTTTGTGGCGTGTCGGAATAATGTGTATTTTCGCAACAGCAAAACACGGATACTTATGGCACAAAAACTGAACAGAATCATTTTCACCCTCCGCGACGACGAGGACTTTATCCCGCTCATTTCCTTGCTCAAGGCCTGCGACGTGGTGTATTCCGGCAGTGAGGCCCAAGAGGTGGTCACCAATGGCATGGTGCTGCGCAACGGCGAGGTGGAATACCGCAAGCGGGCCAAAATCAGGGCAGGGGAGACCATCATTTTCGAAAACTACGAGATTTTCGTGGATTACGCCGGGGAATGATAGTTCTTGTCAACTATTATAATTCAATCTATTGTATAAATAAAAACTGTAAACATAATGAAAAAAGTCTTACGCATTGTAGGAGCATTGCTTGTTGTCGCCATCATCGGCGGTTGCATCTATTTGAATAGCCTGATGCCCATCATCACGGGCTATGCCGCCAAGAACTTGGCATCGGCGGTGTTCGTCTCAGGCCGCGACGCCAAGGAAGTCGAAGCCCTCGACCTCAAGTTTTCCTTCATCCGCTTCAACCGCAACAAGGTGGACTATGAGAACAAGACCGTCACCAGTCGCTTCCTTTGGGGCAAGTCAACGGCGGTTTACCGCGATGGCTATGGCGTTACTTTGTTGCGCGACGCCACCGTCGACGAATTGAGGCAACACGTCTATCCGCTTCCTGCCGAAACCGCGCCTTCCAAGCCCATCGCTTTGGGCGATTCCGCCACGAGGGTAAGATTAGAACCTATCGCGAAGGCTTTGGTCGACGACCGCATATACAACGGCCATCCTTTCGCTTTCATGGCGCTCCACAAGGGAAAAGTGGTTGCCGAACGATACAACAAGGGCATTGGTCCCGAAACGAAACTCCTGAGTTGGAGCATGGCCAAGAGCTTCACTAATGCCCTGACGGGTGTCATGGCAGGCGATGGCCTTGTCGACATCAATGCGCCTGTTGACATCGCCGAATGGCAAAACGATGGACGCAAAAACATCACCCTCAACAACTTACTGCAAATGCAAAGCGGATTGGAGTGGGATGAGGACTATGGAGCCCGCTCCGACGTCAACCTGATGCTGCATCGCGAACAGGATATGGGCCTCTATGCGCTTTCAAAGCCGCTTGCATACGAACCTGGCACACATTGGTATTATTCCAGCGGCACCACCAACATCGTGATGCGCTATCTCCGCAGCCGTTTCTCCTCCGATGAGGTATTCCTTGCCTATATCCGCACTCGGCTTTTCGCTCCTTTGGGCATCCGCAACGCGGTTTTCGAGCAGGACATGAGCGGTACGCCCGTCGGCTCGTCCTACATTTACATCACGGCTGCCGACTATGCCCGCTTCGGACAGATGTACCTCGATGACGGTTGTGTCGACAGTTTGCGGGTGCTTCCCCAAGGCTGGGCGAAATACACCGCCACGCCTGCCTCCGACAGCAAGGGGGGCTATGGCGCTTTCTTCTGGCTGAACCAAGGGAAGGAACTGCCCGACGTGCCTGAGGATATGTTCTATTGCAAAGGCCACGATGGGCAAAGGGTTTTCGTCATCCCGTCGAAGGACTTGGTGGTCGTAATCTTAGGTTATTCGTCAAAGGATCATGCCATAGACTTCAATGCGCTATTGAAGGACATCATTGATAATTTGTGATATGAATATTACCAAGTTTCGTAACAGCTATCTTATTGACAAGTCTTATCGGTTAACACTGGTGAGCGTGACGCTTACGGCATTGGCGCCGCTTATCGCTACGCTGGTCGATGGTCTCTTCTCGAGCAACCTGTTGGGCAACGATGCTTTCATCGCAGTGAGTGTTGTGCTACCTTTAGTCAACGCAGTGAGCGTGCTAACGATGATATGTGAACGTGGTGGCTCAGTGCTTGCAGCAGGTCAGCTAGCTAAGGGCAACCGCGATCGAGCCAACCGCATATACACAGCGGCATTCGGCTTGGCTGTGCTGGTGGCGGTAATAGCGGCTGTGGGTATCTGGATTAACCTCGACAGCATCTCTTTGGGGCTGACCGGCAAGCCCGAGAGCGCAGCGTATGCCCGCGAGTACCTACAGGTGATCGTAATTTACCTGCTCATCCTGCCGCTAAACAACACGTTCAACGACTTTGCAACGCAAGAGGGTTTTCCGCAGCTAACCACCCGAGCCGTGCTTACGGGCGGCATGGTCAATGTGGTGCTAGACATCCTTTTCATCGGTGTTCTCGGCATGGGCATCAGCGGTGCGGCATGGGGCACGGTCATTTCGGGTCTCATCAATCTTGCGCTCATATCGCCCCATTTCCTTAGGGGCAAGAGCCAGTTCAGATTGGTGCGATCGCAGGGCGACCTGGGCGCCATCATCGGCGAGAACCTCAAGCATGGCTTCGGTTTCAACGTATACTTTATCGTGGTAAATACCTTTATGCTGCTGGGCAACGCATTGGTACTGAAAGTGGCAGGACACGAC
>CAMOCK010000045.1 GCA_946610645.1 uncultured Bacteroidales bacterium | reverse complement strand
GTATTTTCGGGTGTTGCAGCCAATCACCGTGGTGGCCAGGAACGCCCCTTTCGCGTTGGAGCGCAACACCTCGCGGTTGAGCGTAAACTCAAGATTGACTAATTTTTTCTTATCCCAGGAAATGTAGCTCATAATAGTTTTTCTTTCAAAACGACTTACAAAAGTAATGATTTTCTTTTATGCAAGCAAAAAAGAAAAACTTTTTTGGCTTATAACAAGCATATTGGCAAAATAAGAAACGCCAGCGGTTGGGCTGGCGTTTCGACCGTTCTTATCTTGACACATCTTTCAAATATCAGTTTTTCCAAGTCTTGATTTGATACGGAAAGCAAGAAAAACACCTATGGCGCATCCCAGTCCTAAACAAATTGACTTGATTAACCCATTTGATTCTCCCTTATTTATAAGAAATAGGATGAGAAAGGCAATTGCTCCTCCCGTGGCACTTGCAAAAAAATGCCTAACTACTGGTCGTTTCATAATGCGTGTTGATTAAGGATGATTAAAGATATTTTCTAATTATCTAATTAACTTGTGTTGGCCTCTCGCGCTTCCCTCGTCGTTTTGCCTTGCGATTCAAGGGTGTCTTGTTGTCTCACCGCCTATGTTTCGGATTCGCCCCGCCAACGGCAGCCTGTGCAATGGCGGGACAGCTGGTTCAATGAACTTGTTCTTCCCCAACCGTCTTAGTTCGGTGGCAAGGCAACACCATCGCCTGCCCTGCTTCATGCCTCCCTCTGTAAATCGTTTGTTGTCAGACGGCTGGAAGATTGTGGAGGGATAGGGAAACACAACGCCTGCGAGTGTCCATCTTGCGATAGCGGCTCGGAGGAAACGGGATAGTATTTCTGCCATGCGTTTCACGGGTCGTTGTCGTTTTAGGCTGCAAATATACGACAAAAAAAACATTTTGCAAGTTTTTTGGTGGTTTTTTTTGTTCGCCGGCCCTTGTGCTTCATTAAAGCAGTATCTTTGCGGCAAAATTAGCAACACAAAAAACTAACTATGATGTCCAAAAAACTCATCAACATGATCGCTTTAAGCGTAATCACATTGGCCTCGTGCAGCACGAAAAACGAGCCTAAGACCGAGGCCGAGCCTAAAAATCCATTCCTCACGGAATACACGACGCCCTTCCAAGTGCCGCCGTTCGACCAAATCAAGAACGAGCACTATCTGCCTGCTTTTGAGGCGGGTATCAAAGAGCAACAGGCTGAAATCGAGACCATTGCAAACAGTACCGAAACCCCGACTTTCGAGAATACCATTTTGCCCTTCGACAAGTCGGGACAAACCCTCGACCGCGTCAGCAACGTGTTCTTCAACCTCAACGAGTGCCTCACCAACGACGAGATGAACGCCATTGCCGAGCAGGTGCTGCCCATGCTCTCGAAGCACGGCGACGCCATCATGATGAACCCGAAGCTTTTCGAGCGCATCGACTATGTGTATCAGCACCGCAACGACATGGGCCTCGACGACCAGCAAATCCGCGTGGTGGAGAAATACTACAAGGACTTTGTGCGCAGCGGCGCAGGCCTGCCCGCCGACAAACAAGCCGAATTGAGCAAAATCAACGAACAACTCTCGACTTTGAGCCTGCAATTCGGCAACAATTTGCTGAAAGAGAACGCAGGATTCAAACTCGTCATCGAGAACAAGGAAGACCTTGCCGGCCTGCCCAAAACCAGCATCGACGCCGCCGCCGAGCAAGCCAAGAATGATGGAATGGAAGGCAAATGGGTTTTCACACTCTCAAAGCCCAGCCTCATCCCCTTCCTGCAATTCTCCGAGAAACGTGATTTGCGCGAACAGATGTACAAGGCCTACTACAACCGTGGCGACAACGGCAACGAGTACGACAACAAAACCCTCATCAACGAGATGCTGAAACTGCGCGTGCAAAAGGCCCAACTGATGGGCTTCGACAACCACGCCAACTACATCCTGGACGTCAATATGGCCAAAGACGCCGCCACCGTCGATAAGTTCCTCATCGACATCTTCAACCCTGCGCACAAACTGGCCAAACGCGAACTCGCCGAAATGCAAGCCATCGCCAAAGCCGAAGGTGACGATTTCAAACTCGAAGGCTGGGACTGGTGGTACTACGCCGAAAAGCTCCGCAAGGCCAAATACGCCTTCGACGAGAACCAAATCAAGCCTTACCTCACCGTTGACAACGTGCGAAATGGTATGTTCATGGCTGCCAACAAGTTGTACGGAATTACTTTCACGCAAAATACCAACTTGCCCGTCTATTATCCTGGCGTGGAAACCTATGAGGTGAAAGAAGCCAACGGCGACTTCCTCGGCATTCTTTACATGGACTACTTCCCGCGCGAGTCGAAGAGCGGGGGCGCGTGGTGCACCAGCTTCCGCGAGAGCGGCCACGACATCGAGGGCAACAAGATCTATCCCGTCGTCTCGCTCGTGATGAACTTCACCCCTGCCACAGGCGACACCCCTGCCCTGCTCACTTGGGACGAAACCGAGACGATGTGGCACGAGTTTGGGCACTCGCTGCACGCTTTCTTCAGCGACGGCCTCTACTCGCGCACCTGCGGCAGCGTGCCCCGCGACTATGTGGAACTGCCTTCGCAGATCATGGAGAACTGGGTGGCCGAGCCTGAAGTCATCCGCATGTTCGCCAAGCACTACCAGACCGGCGACGTGATGCCCGACAGCCTCATCACGAAGATTGAGAACAGCGCATTGTTCAACCAAGGCTTCATGACCACCGAACTCATCGCCGCCTCCATCCTCGACATGAAGTTCCACGAACTGACCGAAGTGAAAGACCTCGACGTGGATGCCTTCGAAAAAGAACAGATGGACGCCATCGGCCTGATGCCCGAAATCCTGCCCCGCTATCGCAGCACCAACTTCAGCCACATCTTCAACGGCGGCTACAGCGCAGGCTATTATGCCTACACCTGGGCCGAGGTTTTAGACAAGGATGCCTTCAACTACTTCAAGTCGTCGGGCGATTTGTTCAATCCCGAACTGGCCGCCTCGTTCCGCAAGAACTGCCTGCAGGAATGCGGCAACGACGAAGGCATGGTGCAATACCGCAAGTTCCGTGGCCAAGACCCTGCCTATGAGCCTTATCTGAAGGCACGAGGCCTGAAATAAAGTCACGGAGTGACGACGGACATTAGGCAGGGGTGAAATGAAATGCAACCCCTGCCGACAAAAAAAACGGCAAGCGGTGCAAACCCCTGCCGACAAAAACGACAGGAGGTGCAAACCCCTGCCGAAACGAAGGACAAAAGACACAATGAAATGAAGCGTTTATTGGCATTAGCAACCATTATTATGGGAGTTTTAAGCATCCATGCCCAGCCCCCAACCAAAACCATCGCCATCAAGGCACGCAACTTGGCCGACCAGCCTGTCTTCATCAGCGACATCCGCTTCAACCAAAGCGGCAGCAAGGAGCAAACCCAATGGCTGTATCGGAAAGGCAGGTTCGGTGTGAACAGATACATACTCGTTCTGACAGCCAACAAAAAATCCCGACGACTTTCGTCATCGGGATTGCTTTTCGGGACGTTATGGTTTATGGGGTCAGGAAACCAATTTCCTGTTGTTCTCCAACAGGATTCCCAATTGGTCCAACGCTTTCCTGCCCAACTTGATCCGAGGCATGAAACGCTTGTAGTTATCCAGATTGTGCATGTCGGAACCCACGAAATCGTACATTCCTTTTTCGAGCATGTAATGCGCCTTGGCAACCGCCTCGCCGCCATAGGCGCCTGCCAATGAAAGCAGGTTGAGCTGAAACAAATAGTCCTTGTCTTTCCAGTTCTGGTAATCCTTCTGCGAGGCATACACATACCTCTCAGGATGGGCGATGACCGGCTGATAGCCTTCCAACATAATCTCGTATAGCATTTCGAAGGCATCGTGTTCATACATCATGTATGATGTTTCGCAAAGCACATTACGACCGCCTTTGTCCAAAGTTAGGAACCCTTGCTTGAAATGCTTCCTGAAACCGACATCGAGCATGTATTCCGCCGCGAGTCGCAATTCGATTTTGCACGCTTTTTCTGCCTCTGCCTTGAATGCCTCAAACTTGGCCAAGATGCTTTCTCTATCGTTTTCGGCATATTCTTTCATGAAATGAGGCGTAAGCACCATTCTCTCTATGCCATGATCCTCAAGCAACCGCAAGGCCTCCACCGATGCCTCGACAGTCTTGAATCCGTCATCAACACCTGGGAGAAGGTGGCAATGCACGTCACACGCCCCATGAAAGAAATCGTGGGACAATTTTGTTCTGAACAGGCCTATCATACGTCGTTACTGGTCTGGTCTTTCTTGTGTTTCTTCCTGAGTCTGATTTTTTTCTTCTTGTTTTCGTTTTCGGTTTCGTTGCCATAACCATAACCATAACCGTAGCCGTAACCGTAACCGCCATAGCCGTAACCGTAACCGCCGTAGCCGTAACCGTAACCGCCATAGCCGTAACCGTAACCGCCGTAGCCATAGCCGCGACGTTTCTTGTGTTTGACACCATTAAGCACGATGGCAAGATTGGGCAGTTTCTCGCCCTTGTATATCTTGTCAAGCTCGGGCAGCATATTCTTGTTGATTTTTTCGGCACGGAGCACAAACACGGTGAGGTCAGCCAATCGCTTCACTATATCTACATCGGCCACCAAACCGAGAGGCACACAATCGAGGAAGATGTACTCGTAGTGTTGCTTGAGATACTCAATGAGGGTATCCAATCTATCACTCATCAGAAGCTCGGCTGGATTGGGCGGAACGGGGCCCGAGAATATGACATCCAAGCCTGGCACATGTTCGTTAGCCCAAATGATGTCGTTGAAGTCGTCGGTCTTCCCCGAAAGGTAGTTTGACACGCCCATCCTGTTTTTCACGCCAAACACCTTTGTTGCCGTACCCTTACGGATGTCCAAGTCCACAAAAACGCAGCGTTTCCCTCCCAAGGCAAAACTGCTGGCAAGATTGGTGGAGACAAACGTCTTTCCCGACGAAACGAAGAACGAAGTGAACAATACCACTTGGCTTTTCGAATCCTTGTTTTTCATGTATTCCATGTTCGACCTGACGAGCCTGAAAGCTTCCGAAACGGGGTCGCGACTGAAATCTTTCACCACAACGGTGTGCTGTTCGAGGTCTTTCTTCAACGGGATGTCGCCGAGATAGGGAGCCTTGGTTCCTTTTTCCACATCGCGACGCGAGTGTATGCGTGAGTCGAGGAACTTGCTGAGCAGAATGATGGCTAACGGGATAGCCAATCCAATCAAAATGCCGCGAGTGGTTCTTTGCTTCTCGTTGGGTGCGATGGGGCCGAAATTGGGCGAGGCCACGTCAATCACTTTGGCCATGGATTCAAGCTTGGGTTTGTTCAGAAGCAATTCCTCGCGCTTGGTTAGCAAGGTAAGGTAAAGCTGTTCTTTGATGCCTCGCATTTGCTCCACCGAACTGATCTCTATCTGCCTTTCGGGAACGGCACGCACTTGGGCTTCAGCAAGATTCTTGTTACGACGGGCCACATCAATTTTGTCATCAAGCATGGAAAGTCGGATAGCTATGGACGACAGGATGCTGTTTTTCAGGATCTCCTGTTGGTCCAACAATTTGGTCACAGCAGGATTGTTGCGGTCGTTTTCGTCGTATTTCTCCAACCTGATGACATTGTTGTTGTATTGCGTGATGAGCCCAGAGGCTTCCCCATCGACATTGCCGACAGGAATCATCGAGCTCTCATCGATTTCTTCAATGAATGTCACGATGCTGCGCAGATATTCCCTTTGGTTGGTCAGTTGGGCGAGTTTGCTGGATTCCTCAGCGCTAGCAGCCACATACGATTGTCCGTAGTTGCCTAGGCTGATGAGGTTGTTGCTACGCTTGAACGAGGCCACTTGTTGATGGATGGAGTCGAGGTCGCCACCAAGATTGGCGATACGCTCGTTGATGAACTCGTAGGAGTAATCGAGGATGCGCTCTTGGTCGGCCACAGCGTCGTCGTTATAGACAGTGATGAGTGTGTTGAGTATATCGGCGGCACGCATCGGGGAAGTGTCGGTGAGCGAGAGCCGCAATATCGTGTTCTTAGGGTCGTCACGCGTAACATTCACACGGCCACGATAACCATTGGCAACAGAAGCCACCGAAGAACGTCTAAAGTCAATGACTTGGTCGTTGTAACCCGAATTGTAGAACTGGGTAAAAGTGGCGACTATCCTGCCTACAGGCGAAATCACCGTGTCGCCCGTCTTTACCACCAGTTGTTGCCCGTCGGCGAAACCAGAAATCTCCACCTCTGAATCGTTGATGGGTTTAATTTTCAACACAATCGACATGGCATCGCCTGCATCAAGCAAATCCAACAGCACTGGCGTTGTCTTGTAAAGGTCGTTCCTACGATGGGCCATTTTACTTATGGAACTGTAATTCTGGTTGATGCCTAAATCGCGGACCACACGTTCCATCAAGGTTCGCGACTTCAAGATCATGATTTCGTTGTTGATGGAGCTGATGGTGACCGAACCTGTCAATTGGTTCACGAGCGACGAAGCACGGTCGGAATCTGTACCCACATCGGCGTTGGTCTTGATCATGATTGATGCCCCGCTGGAATACAACCGTTGCTCGCCGCGCACTTTGTAATAGGAATACAGGCCACCTATCGCCGCGCAAAGCACCAGCCAATGGAGGTTGCGCAAAACGAGCCACAGGATTTCCATGATCTGGATACCGCCACCGTTTTCCTCTTCAGCAAAAACCTGATCGTTGCTACCGTTGTCTATAGTTACTTTTGCCATAGTGAATTACCGTTATTATCATTTATTATTCTTAATCAAAGCATAAATTGCCAAACCCGAAGTGACCACCGACATGATGGTAGCCACCACCGACCATCCTGAGTTCAGCCATTGCTTGAAATAAATACTTCTGAACGGATCCGTGAGGATGATGTCGTTTTGCTGAAGCATGAAGAAAGGATCTTCAAACACCTCCGAGGAACGCGGGTCGAGGTAGCGAAGCGTCATCTTGCCATCCACTTCACGCAACACGCCAATCTTGTCTCTCCGTGTGTAGAGATCGGCGGCACCCGAAAGCGCAAGGGCTTCCAGCAAAGTGCAACGCTCGTTGTTTATGGAGATGGAACTACCGCCTTCAGCATTCAGTATGTAAATCTTGAAATTCGAGAATCTGACATCGACCCTCGGCTTGCCCATGTACGACTCTTCCGTCAAGCGGCGCCTGATGGTGTCTATCAATTGGAGACGTGTCAAACCGGCCACATGAAGATGACCGAGAACCGGCATCTCGATGTCGCCATTCACATCAACGAGGTAGCCCGAGCCAGAATTACCGGAAGTTCCTGCCCCACCCCTGCCTTGGTTAAACGGGTTGGCCAATTCGTTGTCCATATTGTCATTATGGACACTAATACTTAAAATGTCTGAAGGACTGATGACAGCCTCAAACTTACGGTTCAGCGCAACAACGCGTTTTTGCTCCATGTCCTGAAGATAGCGAACATCTTTGGGAGCAACGCACGAGCTGGCCATCGCCGCTAAAAACGGCAACACAATGGCCCAGAATGACTTGTTCTTTTTCATATTCATTGAAGTATTTTCTATTATCGGAGCGCAAAATTACACTTTTTTCCAATACAAATTGACCATTTTCTTGTACAATTTCGCAACACCCTCGTTGTTTTGGGCCAATAGTTTCAAATTGTTCCTGAAAAACTCGCGCAAATGCAAGGTTGTCCATTGTGAGAAACTATCGGTCCACAAAGTGTGGGCGAGTATCAGAACCTTTTCGGGGAAATTGCCAGACGCGATGCAAGCCACGATTTGCTCGGTGGTGTGGAATTTTAAGCCAAAATGGTTTTCAACGACGTCGCGGGTGGCAAACTTGCCGCCGTCCCAAGCGTAGCCTGTGTCGGTGAGGTAGAAAACCTTGCCGAAATCGACGCTGAGATAAGGCTCTCCTACCAACCCAAAATCGGAAAGTTGGTGCGTTTCCCAAAGCAGTCGGTTGTCGAATTTCGAAGTGGAACTACCATGCATACACACCGACCTAACTGGGTAATAATCACGGAAATACGTTAGATTTTTCTTAAAGGCTCCAACTGCTTTTTCCATGTCGCCCTCGGCGGTGGCCAAATCCTCGTAATGATAGCCGATTTCGTGGCCCAAAGCCGCAATGCCACGAATCACTTCCGGAACATTGCTCTGCTTGACAATGCGGAAAAAATAGGTCGCACGGATGCCCAATTCATGCTCCAATTGCGCCATTTTCAGCGCGTTGGGCGCTTTCTCGTCCACATCGTGCCGCATGACCACTGTCTTGCCTTCGGCGGGATGCTCCGTGAATGCCTCAAAAGTCTGGAACCGATAGCCTGCCTTTTGGAATGCCACCAGCAATGAGCGGTATGATTTCAGGGTGAAGTCGCGCATAATCAACTCTTTTTGGCCAACAAATCCTTGCATGTCAGGAATTCAAAGCCTTTGTCTTTGAAAAACACCAATTCGCGCTCGTAAATCGGCAAAGCACTTTCGCCCAAGTTCCTGACTTTCAACTTGTGGCGAAGCACATCGCCAAGAAGATAAGCGATATAGTTCTTGGCGCGACGCTCGATTTCGTCGGTTTCCTTGTCCTCGTCAATGAACTCGTTAGGATGGGTGAGAAAGACAAACTGCCGACCATTGCACAGCGTTTCGCAATACAACAGTCTGCGCGTGAATCGGTTAAGTGCAGGCGCAATGCGCATGAAAGTGCCGATATATGGGAATCCCATTGCCGAAATGGGCACTTCAAGGATGGGCGAATCGCCCTTGCGGAAGATGTTGCCTTCACTGGTGAAGTAAGCCTTCCTCGGTGCGACTAACCAATGGAGTTTTTTCAACGCGCCAAACGAGAACATCATGTCCATCCGTTGCGACGAAACCGAGCTATCCACCTTGAAGCCAGCCTCTCTCAAGACTTTCGGAAACGCCTTATCGACCCGCGCCGCTGGAGCGCGAAACGACACAACTTCTTCGCCCACAATGTCTTCCAGAATCTGTTTGGATTGCTTGAGGTGCGAAAGTTGCTCCTCGGGAGGCATCACATCAAAAGCCTTGCTCACTTCGTGGGTAAGTCCGTGAGAACCAACCTCGTGGCCACGCTCGTAGGCCATTTTCACCACTTCTGGATAGAGCTTGGCGATATGGCCCGTAAAGAAAAACGTGGCCTTCACGCCGTATCTCGCGTACAAGTCCAAAAGTCGCGGCATCCCTTGGTTGAGCACATACTCGCCTGTTTTGTCGCGCAACTTGTGGTTCAGAATCGACGTGGTTTCAACGTCGTTGGTAATCAAGCAAAAACGGTCATTTGGCATAGTCCAAAACGTCAGAATTGCATCATCACACCGCCCCACGAGTAACCCAAACCTTGTGCCACCGAAAGCACCTTGTTTCCGGGCTTGATGGAGCCGTCATTCAAGGCTTCCTTCAAGGCAATCGGGATGGTCGATGAAACCGTATTGCCCACATGTTCAAAACAACAGTAGTATTTTTCGGGCGCGATTTTCATCTTCACGCGCTGCAGGTTAGCAATGTATTTGTTGGCTTGATGATAGACGTGCAAGTCAATGTCTTCCATGACACAACCGTTCTTTTGCAGCACTTCCTCAATCAGTCCGGGGATGCGGTCGAGTGTGTAGTTCAGAATCTCGGCACCGTTCATGTAAATATAGTCCGACGACTTGGGATTTCCAAAGTTATCGAACTGTAAATCATCAAGTTGCTTTCTATGCCGTGCGCCACCTGATTTCACTATCAAATTCTCCGCGCCGTTGCCGTCGGTACCGAAGCTGAAGTTCCCGATTTCGGCGATGCCGTCACATCCGACCAAAGTGGCCGCCGCGCCGTCGCCGAAGATGGTGCGGTTGCCTTTGTCGCGAGGATGAAGATATTTCGAATAGGTTTCCGCCGTCAGCAACAGCACGCGCTTCGCCATGCCGCCCAAAACCAAACCCTTGGCCAAAGAAAGCCCAAAGATCCAGCCCGAACAGCCAAGGTTCACATCGATAGCCCCGATGCTGTCTTTCAGACCCAACCTTTGCTGAATCAGACAGGCCGTGGTGGGCAAAATGTAGTCGGGACTTTGGGTGCAAAATATCAGATAATCAACCGTTTCAGTGTCGATTTGGTTTTCAGAGAACAACTTTTCGGCAGCGGAAACGGCCATGTCGGAAGCGGTTTCGTCGGCGGCAACCACGTGCCGCTCGGCGATGCCCAATTTCTTCATGATTTTCTCCTCGGTCCATTCAGGAAATTCCTTCGCGAGGTCGGCATTGGTCAGCACTTTTTCAGGCAGGCTGTAGGCCAAGGCTTGTATGTAGGCTTTCATTGTCGTATAATTTTTGACACGTGACTTTCAGACACGGGACTGCTCCAGTGTCTCGCGTCCCGAAGTCTCGCCGTCACGCGTCATGTTAAGGTATATCCTCCGTCAATTTTCAGTTCCGTGCCTGTCACCCACGCCGAGGCGCCAGACAAGAGATAGATGATGCCATCGGCCACGTCTTCCGGCTGGCCAAAACGCTTGAGCGGAAACAGTTTCTTCAACTCGTCAAGATCTTGGTTCATAACCTCTTGCGCTGAATGGAACAACTCCGTCTCAATCATTCCGGGATGCACACAATTCACTCGGATGCCTTGAGAGGCCAAATCAAGCGCCGCCGCCTTCGCGAAACCGCTTAGGGCACTTTTGGTGGCGGCATAAAGCGCTTCGCCGTGACGCACGCTGTCGTTGCCCGAAATGGACGAAGTGAACACGATGGACGCGGGGCGGTTGAGTTTTTTGCGGGCTACAAGGCAGCGCGTCAGCCAAATGGCGGAAAAAACGTTGGCCTGCGAAAGGTCGTTCCAGTCGTTCTCCTTCAAGAATTTGATCATGCCGATGTTGGAGACTCCGGCGTTATGCGAAACGCCGTCCAACGGCGGCAACTGCGCCACCATCTTTTCGACGGCTTCAGGGTCGGCAAGGTCGGCGGCAATGGCTTGATGGCCAATGCCTTCCAACATGGAAAGCGTTTGGTTCAAACGTTCTTGGTTGCGCCCGTTGATGACGATTTTCGCGCCCATTTTGGCACATTCCACCGCCACGCAACGCCCGATTCCCGACGAGGCTCCCGTCACGAGAAGGGTCTTCCCTTCCAACGAAAAACGCCCGTTCATCAAATCCTTTGGATAAAGTTGTAAAGTTCCTCAATTGTGGTGCATGCCAGCAAGTTAGAGGCGGTGATGCGTTTCTCCATTTCGGCATCCACCATGGTGATGACGCCGAGAGTGGTCAGCGAACCCCATTCGTCCAACGACTTGTAGTCGGTAGCAGGCGTGAATTGGTTGGCTGGAGTTTCGTCGAACTGCTCGGCAAATTGCTGTACAAATTGGTCTAATGTCATGGTTTTAAGATATTTAATGGTTTATAATCTTCCACTTCCCAAATGGAACGCACTTCACTTTCGGGACACATGCGTGCCACGATTTTCTGGAGCGTGTCGTCGGTGCCGACCTCAAAATATGTGCCAACGCCGTCGGACTGCATATTGCGCACCATCGTCGTCCAAAGCACAGGGTGTGTGATGTGTTCTATCAGGTTGGCTTTCAGTTCGTCAGGGTCGGTGTGAGGCTTGCCGTCGACACACTGGTAAATTGGACATTTTGGCACATTGAATGTCGTTTTTTTTATGATTTCGCCCAATTCCTCACGCGCTTCGTCCATGTAAGGCGAATGGAACGACCCTCCGATGCCGAGCAGGACGGCCTTCTTCGCACCTTCCTCTTTCAGGGCCTTGAGCGCGGTGCGGATGCCCATCTTGCTACCCGTAATCACCACTTGGCCAGGGCCGTTGTAGTTGGCCATATACACCGGTTCGCCCGTTTCGTCCCAAACCTCCTTGACACGCCTTGCCACATAATCGTCGTCCAAACCGATGACGGCACCCATCGCCGTGGGCGTTTTCTCGCACGCCTTTTGCCCGAACAAGGCCCTGTGATACACCAAGTCAAGTCCGTCCTCGAAGCTCAAGCAGCCACTCACCACCAAGGCGGCAAACTCGCCAAGCGAATGGCCCGCCACCACATCGGGGACAACTTTTTTCTGGGTCAGGGCGGCGGCCACCTCATAAATAAACACGGCGGGCTGGGTGTTTTTCGTTTCCATCAACTCCAGTTCCGTGCCGTGGAACATCACATCCGTGATACGGCGACCGAAGAAGTCGTTGGCGCGTTCAAACAAGGCCTCGGCTTCGGGGAACGCGGAGTAAAGCTCTTTCCCCATGCCCTCTTTCTGGCACCCTTGGCCCGGAAATATCAATGCTGTCTTCATTCTTTCGTCATTTTGTCTTTCATTAACGTGGAAAAGCCGACTTTCTTGTGTGCGGGATTTCCAGCCACTATCGTGCACGGGTTCACCTTCTTATCGACCACCGAGCCGGCAGAGACGATGGCATACTCCCCCACTTCGGCACCGCAAAGCACCACGCTCTTCACGCCAATCCAAGCCCCACGGCGGATGACCACCGGCGCTACTTTCGGCTCGATGACCCCCTCGAAATGCGGATAGGGGTTCATGTGCGCGATGACCGTCACCTCGCCCGCGAGCGAGACGTTGTCCTCGATGTAGACGTACTCCGGATAAGCATTGTCGATCACGCAATGCATCCCGATATAGACGTTCTTCCCGACATGGACGCCACGCCAGCGGTTCATCTTCACCCGCCATCCGTTGAGCGGGCAAAAATACGACATTCGCGCAAGGATAATGTTCTTTATCTTCCTGAAAGCGAAGCGCAAAGGCCCCATGTTGCGCCTTGCGCCCGCGCTTTTCACGGCCTCGCCCAATTTCTTGTCGCCGCCGTAGAACGGGATGGCATGTGGTTCTTGTATTTCGAATTGCATAAACAACAATATTACTGACAGTTACTTGAAGCGCCACTGGTAATCCGGATTCTCGCGCATGATTTTGCGGCTTTCCGGGTAGTTCTCGACGAACCAAGTAAAGAACGCCGCCACGTCGATTTTCTCGGAGAGCATCTTTTGCCGCCGCTGTTGGAAAGTCTCGCGCAAATCGGGCAACGACAACAACTCATCCACTTTCATATATAGCCTTTCGGGGTCGGAAGGCGGGATGGCAAAAGTAAGTTCGTATTTGTGCTCCAATTCCTCCAAAACCGAGATTTTTCCCGCAAAGTCGTTGAAGCGCAGGCTTGGTGTGCCGAGCATGGCCGCCTCCACCGCCATGCTTTGGCTGTCGCCGATGTAAAGGTTGGCGAAAGCGAGGATATGGTGCATGTCGGACGGGTTGATATGCAGCCTATATGGCTCAAAACGAGCGTCTAACGGCCTCTCGGAGGTGATGTGGACGTTGCCGTGTGGCAGAAGCATGTCGATGAGATGCTGCGCCACTTCGCCACTGATGCCGCCAATGCCCTTGTCGTGGTGCGCATTGAGTTTGGCGAAGCGGAGCAAGAAGTAAGGCTTGTCGGAGGGGAAATACTTTTCGACCACGCTCCGGTCGGGCGCGAAGCGGTTGGGGTGCAAGTAAGCCAATTTCTGGTAGCCCTCATAGCCCGTCTTTTTCTTCTTCGACCAGCGTCCTGCATCGGTGACGTTGGGGCACACCAAGTCGGAATAGAACGGGAAGAAGGCCCAGGCATAGAGCTTGATGATAGCGTAGTCGTCGTCGAAAAACTCGAAGGAAGGCGTGCGGAACATCGTGCCGAGATAGGCCATCACGCCATCGGAGCCGATGAGCATGCAAGGCTTTCCCTTCCTGACAATCCTTGCGATGGCAAAGAAGCGCTGCACAACCACCATGGCGCGGCTCAGCCTCCCGCCCTTGTCGGGACGTTGGCCAATGCTGTGATATTCAACACCTTCGTTGATACACAACTGTTCCAAGACGTCTTTCGGCCTTACGACGACAATCACCTTGTGCCCTTCATCTTTCAAGGCACGCATCGTGTGCTTGAACATGTGGAAATGCGCAGGATGGCCGAGGGAAAAGAGGTAGGTTTTCATGATTCTTCCTTGATTTTGAACAGGCTAAACCTCAATTTATGATAGATGTCCTTGAAAAACTTCCTGAATACGGCTAATCCTTTATGTTTCTGGAAAACGAGGCGTGGCCTGAAGTCGCGAAGTGTGCCATATTTCAATTTGTAAGGCATGACACCATTCATATTGAAAAAGCGGGCACCTCTTGCCTTGCATCGCACCAAAGCCTCCCACATCAGGATTTCATTTGGGCAATAAACCAAGTCCTCTTGCTTGGCCGCAACCATGAAAAGGCAACTGCTGCCACCGCCAACGGGATACATCCCCGTTCCCACTACTTTCCCATCCGAGGTAACGGCCTCCAAAAGCAAAAGCTTGTCCGGATAAGTTGCTTTAATCAATTCCCTCAGGTTCTCCTTGCTTCTCAGTGGCGACAATCCTTTTCGTTCCATCACATCCAAATGCTGCTCAAAATGCACGTTCAGGAAAGATTCTTCATCTTCCGCCTCTCTAACGAAGACACCTTGCTTTTTGGCCTTGTTTATCATGTATCGACATGATTTTTGCGAAGTCCTACGCCACATCGTCTCTTCGTCGGCGGTCAGGTCGACCCAACTGGAGTCGTGGTATTCCATGATGTCCTCGTTGCCCTCAAAGTCGTAAATCTCAAGTTGCCAATCCTCCACTTGCAGCCATACCGCATAGCGGTTCTTGAACACCCACTTGGCCAACGCCTTGTAAATCTCGATGCGTTCTGGCGGCAACGTCTCTCGCAGCATGGCCAATCCTTGGTTGCCCGTGCCCACGCCTTCCAACGGCGCACCGAGCGTCCAAACGCCCCGTTTGAGCAGAGCGCCAACAAAATAGCCAATCAGGTTGGAATCTTGGAAAACTTTTGCGATGAATGGCAGGCAATGCTGGTAGGCCAAATAGTCGAACCATGCCTTGGTCTTGTAGACCGTGCCATCGTATGTCGCTTCTATGGCTTTCCAGTCGTCGTCGGTGGGGTCAATTCGTTTGAAATCGTACATAAGTAACCATGAAAATTAAACCGTATAATCAATTGACGCGAGACACGGGACTGCGAGACGCGGGACTTTACAAATGTCTCGCGTCCCGCGTCCCGAAGTCTCGTGTCTAAAAATACCAATTCATATAACTATTTCACTTTCAATTTAATACACAGGAATCATCAGTAATTCCTTCCTTAACTTTTCGGCATTGGGGCAGTCGCCACGATAGCCGAATTCTCGCGCCCAATGGATGCTGTTGGCGAAATGGGTGGCCGTCTCAATGCCGCGTTTCGCGTATTGCTTTTTCAGTGCCGAAGGACTTGTGCTGAATGTCACCAACATAAAGGCGTTTTTGCCGCACAAAACACTTGTAACCAAACTATTATGTTTCAAACGGATTGTTTCTTCCATGACGTTTTCGAGGCGGCGTTCCACTTTTCCTTCCACTTCGCTATTTCGCAAGGCAAGCATGGCTTGCACCCCTGCCGACATCCGCTTTGCCATGATTGGCTCGCGGCCCGCCTGCGGTTTCTTGCCTTGTTTCAGGCGGCTTGTGATACCGTAAATCCACGGCTTGTGCGCAAGGTCAGTCAGCCGTAGTTTCAAATACAACCTAAGATCGTCAAGGCGCGAATAGCTTGGGAGCTTGTCGTACAAAGCTTTTACGGCATCGGCAAACTTCTCGTTGTTCACCGTCAGGATGCCACCGTCGCCAAGCGAGGGCAGCTTCCCTTGGCCGATGCTATAGACCCCAAAATCGCCGACGATTTCCTTGCCGAAAGCATGGGCGCAATCCTCGATGATGGGCAGCTGAGGATATTGCTTGCGAATGGCATCAATATCGTTAATTATGCCGAACAAATGCGTAACAATCAACGCTTTAAGACCATTTGACTTCCTTTCCAAATCGTCTCGGTCGATTCTCATGTGGTCGTCGATGTCGATAAAGACCACCTCGCATCCGGCTTGCGCCACGGCGTTCATCACCGTGTGGCAGTTGTAAACCATCACGCCCACCTTGCTGCCTTTTGGCAATTCCAGCGACTGCAAGGCAAGTAGCAGGCCACTGCGGGCATGGTTGAACAGAAACTCATTGGTTTTCGGACTATAACCTGGTTTCCTGCTCCTGAACGTCCGTCGGTCATCGGCGTTGAAATCGACCTCCACGCGCGGTTTCATAGCTTTTTCATTATCTTTACGCCTAACTTGCCGAGGCTGAACAAGACAGGGTTGCAAACATGGATGAAACGCCCGTGTTCGACCAACTCGCCGCCGAACTTCAGTTTGAAGTCGCGCACGCCATAGCCGCCGTCGTCGGGCTTGCCGGCGCCCATGAAGTCGAAACGTGGATAGCCATTTTCGGCGGCATGGCAAATGCCCGCATAGTTGGACATGACCGAAGGCGACAGGCTGCGGTGGTTTTGGTCGTCGCCGCAAGCCGCCCATGCGTAAACCGCACGGCCTTCCATGACCACGCACACAATGCCGCCAAGCAACTCGCCCTCAGCATTTTTCGCCATGAAGAAACGCGACGAAGGCAATGCCCGCAATTTCTCGAAAAACTCGTAAGGATAGAGCGGCGATTTCACTTTGGTGCGAAACAAACCGTCGAGCATGGCATAGAATTTCGCCATATCAGCCTTCGTCGGGTTTTCGTCGATGGCAAGGCCGTTCTCCGTCGCTTTCTTAATGTTGCGTCGGCGGTTGCGATCGAGCCGTCCATTGACAGCCTCCGTCGACGTCGTTTCGATTTGCACATTGTAGTGTGGTTCGTAAGCAAACCCACAACTTTCAAACACGCTCTGCCAGCGGCTGTAGTCGTTGAAGTTGCGTGTTTCGATGAAGATGGCCTTACGTTTCAATCTGTCTTTCAATGCATTGAGCAAGGTCGCCAATTCCTCGTCGCTGATGTCGTCGGCAAGCAACGGCCCGCCGAGGATGACGGCCCGCCGCGAGAGGAACTGCTTCAGCCTGCCGCCGTCCTTTTGCACATAGCCAACGACCAAGCCTTTCAACTTGCCCTCCGATTCGACCACCACGACAAAAGCCTCCATGAAAGACAGGCTGTCGAAAAATCCAAAAGCCTCCTGCGTCTGGAACCACGTGGCGACAGGAGATGATTGTATCAAAGCGTCCCATTGGGACTTGTCAATATCTTGAATCTCTATCAAGCTTTTCATTTCAAAACAGTTTTATAAATTCCAACCAAACTCTCCGCCACTTGCCTATTATCCAAGCCATCGGTGAGAAGTTTTTCCCGGCCTTTCGTCTTGCCCTCAAAAGCCAAGGCCTTCCGAAGCAGGCCTGCCAATTCTATCGGTTCGCGTGTTTTGGCCACATAGCAACCTCCAACGCCATCTGTTCGTTCCTTCACGTCACCCACATCCACGCTTACGATAGGGCATCCGCAGGCCAAGGCTTCCTTGACCACTTGCGGCGAGCCTTCGGTGAACGAGGTCATCAACAGGGCATCGGCGGCACACATCAGCAAAGTCACTTCATCGCGCGTATAGCCTTTCAATTCAAGTAATTCTACATTTTCATCTTGCAAAAATGAAACTGTTTTCTTGGCAAGGGGAGCGTTTTTCACTGCATTGTCGAACGCTCCAGCAAATAGAACATAACGCTTGCTTTCGGCCAAGTTCATTCTTTGTCTTACCCCATGTTTTTCAGTCAGTTGCAAGTCTGAGAAATCAATACCACAAGGCAAAAGAGTGCATTTTTTCTTGGATTTTGCGATTCCCATCGTCTTTCGCGAGACGAAGATGTTCCACGCCGAAAGCCGCATGGACATCTTTGAGAAGGGAAAAGCCTTTTTGTCGTTGATGTCGGAGCCGTGGTAGGTGGTCACGACCGGCACCTTGCGCTGCAGGTTGGTCAACAGGCCGCACAACCCGAAATGCGCATGGATGACATCAGGATTGGAGCCTTTTATTTTGGCTTTCAGCGGTTTGACCTGCTTCAGATAGCCTTTCATGCCCTTCCCTTTGACCAAAAAACTTTCGCACTCCACACCTGCCGACCGCAAGGCTTCCATTTGCTCCTTTACAAACGGGGCGATGTTGCCATCGCAACGCTCCTTGAAACTGCAAACGACAAGTGTTTTCATCAAATAGCACCCCTTCCTGCCAGTTTGAACCAACCCCAAGCAATGCAGGCCATAAAGACGATGGCCAACCAATAATCCACCCATTTCAAATGCTTCTGTTTCAACTGCGAAACGCCGAAGGCGGCAAACAGCAACTCAAAAGGAATGGCTGGTTGGTGGAACCGCTCGGAATGGGCGAAATTACTGAATGCGATGACCGCCAAATAGCCGCACATCATGGCGATAGGCAGTGTGTGTTTGCGCCACTCGCCACTCAACAGCAAGAGAACCAGTGCGAAGATGGTGAATCCAGACATGACGTTTTTCACGAAATTGCCGCCATGAATCATTTGTTGGTTCTGCTGGCTCTCGATGTTGTACATCGTTGGGAAGGGTATGGTGAAGATAAAAGGTGCGAAAACCGCACCTGTCGCATATTTTGCGAAGGAGTTGCCGCCAATGCTTTGCGCACGTGCCGCCATGCCCACTTCCTGATTGCTCTCCCTCCTCGACCATGCGGTATCCACTTCGCCCATGATCCTCATCCCTATAGAAGTGGTAGCCAAAGCTGTCGCCACCAGAACTATCAACAAGATTCGCTTCCACCATGATCCAATTTTCCCTTTGTGGAAAGCAACGGCAATACCTATCGAAACGACACCTACCGCTCCCAGCACAGTCCTAAAAGTGAACATGGCAAAACAAGAGAACAAAGCGAAAAATATATGCTTGAAATCCGCCTTGTGGTCGCTGACAACCATATCCACACTATCCACGAACCATACCGTTACAAAAACCATATCCGCTTCTTTCAGATGAAGACCGCAGTAATAAATCAAATTGGGCATCAACATGCAAAAAATGGCTGCCATGCGTCCTGTGCTCTCACCGAAATGTCGCTTCCCGATCCGATATATCATCACGCATGTCAAAGCACTCATGACGCCATGGCCGATACGCGCCGTAAGGATGTAGGGGCCAAAAACCTTGCACAGCAATCCTGTAAAGAAGATTTCCCCCGTGTCGTCGATTCCAAAAAAACGTAATGAATCCATGAACGTTTCAAACCCCGACTCTGCCCACAGCTTGCTCGAATTAAAGTAAACGAATTCGTCGGCTGAAAAGAACATGAAAGGCCGCCCTGTCATGGCGTCATAGAAGAAATACACGAAAACAACATATACCAATCTGACAACCAAAGCTGTCCAAAAAAGTTTCTTCACAAACACTTTGGGATGTAGGGTCACCCATTGCTTGGTGAGATTCGTACTGAAATAGAAAAACGCGCATACTCCCACGATGCCGAACAGCATCATGTAAAACGGCATAATGTGACTTATGAAAACTACAGAAACCGATACCAGTGCTATGAAATATGTCGTCATAGCCTTACGGGAAATCTTATCTGGGAAAATGGAAACCATTGTTCTTTTGTCTTTTTGAAAACTATATGAGTCCCCTGCCTGCCAACTTGACCCAAGCCCATGCCACATCGGCCACAAGCAAAAAAACAAGCCAATATTCAAACCATTTGGCGTGCTTGGCCTTCATTTGGGAGATGCCAAAAGCAGCAAAAAGCAGCTCGAATGGCAATGCCGGCTGGGGGAAACGCTCGGAGTGGGCAAAATTACTTGAAGCGATGACCGCCAAATAACCCACCATCATCGCCATAGGGAGAGTGTGTTTCCGCCATTCTCCACTCAGAAGAAGAAGAGCCAAAGCGAAAATCGTGAAACCCGACATGACATTTTTTACAAAATTGCCTCCATGCAGCATCTGCTGGTTCTCATGGCCTTCAGTATTGACCATAGTGGGAAACGGAATGGTGAAAACCAATGGGGCGAACACGGCCGCGGTACCGTATTCCGCAAAACTATTGCCTCGGTGCGACCTCGATTCCATGCCCTGGGCTTGGTTGGATTCCCTTCTCGACCACGCCGTGTCAATTTCACTCATTATCCTCATCCCGACGGAAGTGGTGGCCAACACGACAACAACCCCTGTCGCCAAAGCGATACGTTTCCACCACGAGACGATATATCCTTTGTTGAATGCCAATGCCACACCAAGTGCGAGCAGACCCACAGCGCCAAGCACTGATCGGAATGTGAACATAGAAAACCCCGATGCCAAGACAAGCAGTATAAGCTTCCAATCCCACTTGCGTTTGGAGAGAGGCAAATCAGCGGCTTCCACGAAAAGGACCGTAACGAAAACCATATCGGCCTCTTTCAAATGAAGGCCACAATAATAGATCAAGTTGGGCATCAGCATACAGAAGATAGCTGCCATCCGCCCGGTACTCTCGCCAAAATGACGCTTCCCCAACCGATAAATGAGCACGCAAGTCAAAGCACTCACCACACTATGGCCGATGCGTGCCGTAAGAATATAAGTGCCGAAAATGCGACAGAGAAAAGCCGTGAAAAAAATCTCGCCACTGTCGTCAAGACTGTCTTCCAGGGCCCTCATAATGGCATCAAAACCCTGATCGTGCCAAATCTTGCTGGTGTTGTAATAAACAAACTCATCGGCTGAGTGAAACATGAAAGGACGTCCGGTCATGGCTTCATAGTAATAATATACAAACACCATATAAACCAACCTGACAACCAGTGCGGTCCAGAACATTTTTTTGACAAACGTTTTGGGCGACAATAATCGCCAACGTCGCGTGAGTTCTGTACTGAAATAGAAGAAGGCACAAACCTCCACTATGCCAAACAACATCATCCCAACCGGCAACACATATTGGAGAAACACGATTGATGAAGCGGCCAAGGTGATGAAATAAAATGTCATCGCCTTGCGTGAAACCATATTTGGGAAATAAGTAAGCATCGTATCGGACTTAACCAATTAGTTTTCTTTTCAACTTTATCAGACGTGCCATGTTCTTCTTCCCGACAAAACTGGCAATCTTGGTTTTCCACCCGTTGCTCTGTTCAGCCCACGAACCCATACCAAGATGGTCGCAATAAGTGTTTTCTGTACGGAAATATTCGCCCGTGGTTTGGCGCGGACAAAAATAGTCGGTTGGGAAAACATGCAAGTCTTTGTAGTTTTGCTCCTTGCCGTCTTGGACGAAACCGTTTTCTCGCATCTTGGCGGTGATGAACTGCACGTTGGTGGTCATGTCAAACGAGCCGTCGGGAAGGACGAAATGCCTGCCTTGATAATGACCGAGCTGTTCTTTCACCCACTCGCCGTTGGCCACACTTGCCATCACGCAAGTCCCGACGGGAACATGCTTGCTTCCCTCGAATCCTGCAAAAGCATGATTTCCAAGCAAATCGTCAAAAGCCTTAAACACCTCAACATCCGTATCTAAGTACAAGCCTCCTTCATTGTGCAATGCCCAAAGCCTAACATAGTCGCTCACGAAGGCGAATTTCTTGGCTTCGTATGCCTCTTTGGTGTAGTGAGTTTGGTTCACGTCGAAATTGTCCTCGTTCCAAAGCTTGTATTC
Source organism: uncultured Bacteroidales bacterium (assembly GCA_946610645.1). GTDB lineage: Bacteria > Bacteroidota > Bacteroidia > Bacteroidales > F082 > Limimorpha. Next base: position 21,008 of record CAMOCK010000045.1, on the reverse strand, counting down.
CCAATCGGGCATATACTTGTGCCACGAGGCAATGCAATTCTTAGCCATCTCAGGCATTTCGCCTCGTCCAAACCAGCAGTAATGAATTGTTTTGGGTATCATGTCATTCGCGTTCAAATCCCGTAATAATCAATCGTTTGGCTCACACCGCCACTGACCGAAAAATCCTCCTTGTAAACCTTCAAACTGTTGCTCGCAAAGTGCTTTCTCATTGCCTCGTCGCGCATCAGCTTCGCTATGGCCTCGGCCAGTTGCTCCGCGTTTTCCGACTCCACCAAAAGGCCGTTTTCGCCGTCGCGCACGATTTCGGGAATGCCTCCGACCCTCGTCCCAACCAAGGGCAACGAAGCCGAAGCAGCCTCCATCAAGGCCAAACCTATTCCCTCACTCCTTGACGGCTGGACATAGATGTCAGCCGCCATAAGGTAGGTAGGAACCTCGTTGGAAATCCCTTCCATTTTCACGCATTCGTCGATGCCCAATTCGCCAACCAACGTGGTCAACTCCGCCTTGTCGGCCTCCGGCTGACCAACAATATACAGACAGGCATCATGCATCATTCCACTGTCCTTCAGTATCTTAACCGCCTTGGACAACACGTCCAGCCCCTTGATGCGGTTGAAGTTGGAAACTGTCAAGAGCATCGTTTGTCCGTTGCCGATGCCCAACTTTTCCCGGCTTTCACCCCTGTCGCCTTCAATCCGCTCCACCCCTAAATAAATCCTTTTCACTTCGGCATCTGGCCAGTTCTCTTTGTAAACCGTGCGAATGTTCTCGCTCACCGCGACCACTTTCGAGACCTTGTTGGCCCACCAGCACCACAACCGTGTGTGCGGCTTGATTTCGCGCTTGGGCACCATCGTGCTATGAATGGTGACGAACAACTTCCTGACTCCCATGAAATAAGCAATCGGGATGGCATAAAACCTTGCTTTGGTGAAATGCGCATGGACCAAAACCGGACGATACTGTTTCATGAGCTTCACAAAACCTTTGCAAAACCGCAACTTGCTTTTCCTTGAATTCAGGATGACGATTTCGCCTCCGGCGGCTTCAAGGTCATCGACGAAAACATGGTTGGCCGGTTCTTCCTCATAGACGAACACGCCCTTGAAACCCTTTGCGCGAAGATTTTTCGCCAATTCCACATTGAAGCGCTCGATGCCCCCATACTTGGAGGAATCCATGCCCATCACTTGCAAAACAACCTTATCTTCCATATTTCAGTTTTTCAACGCCGTATGCGACCCGCTCAAGCAGCCTGCTCATCCATCGCGGGCGGCCAAGATAGTCGGCATAGTTTTTTCCCAAATGAGGTTCGAGGTTTATGCTGCCAAGCACCGACTTGGCTTCGTCGTGATAGTTTTTCGACAAATAGTAGTTGCGCAGGCAAATAATCTGTATGCACTCCACGATGTGTCTCAAATCAGGATCGCGTTTTATGTCATCGCTCAGATAATCAGCACAAAACGCAAACTGTGTTTCGGGAGGCGGCAGGGTGCCGATGGCCCTGTGTCGCACGTCCACGTCTTGGTTGTAGAAGGCCAACGGATTGTTCAGGAATGCCACTTTGTGGCGAATCGCGATGCGCAGCCAAAGGTCGAAATCCTCGCCCATTTTCAGTCGAGGGTTGAATCCGTCCACTTCCTCGAAAACACCGCGCGGGATGCACACCGCACCCGTCCACAAGGGCATGGCCAAAGTCTTGGCATACACTTGGCAATAGTTGATGTAGCCTTTCACGAAGCCCGGCTCCACGCCAATGGGCGACACTCGTGTCTTGCGCTTGGTTTCATTCACTATTGTGTAATTAGTGCCATAGATGCCCGCTTCCGGAAATTCCGCAATCAGCTTTGCCGTCTCCTCCAAAAACGCAGGTTCCCACCAGTCGTCGGCGTCGAGGAAGCATAGGTATTCGCCCTGCGACGATGCCACGCCGTTGTTGCGGGCCATCGAAACGCCTGCGTTTTCTTGCCGAATCAGGCGGCAATGGTCATGACCTTCGATGGCTTGAGCAGCAATTTCGGCAGAATTGTCCTTGCTGCCGTCATCAACAATGACTAACTCAAAGTCATTGAACGTCTGCGCAAGCACGCTCTCGATGGCCTTGGCCACATAAGGTGCCTTGTTGTAAAGCGGTATGATGACGGAGAAAAGCATATATCACTTAAAACCAAGTTTCACAATACCCAGATATTTTACCATATCGCGTATCTTGATACTCAACTGGCATTTCCAACAACTTTGCCAGAATCAAGCCATGAAGACGAGTCGTATATAACTTGTCATACTTTAGAAAATACTGCGGGACTTGCTTCATTAAAAAAGTCTCTATTACATTAAGAAAATAACGGTTGGCCATATCTTTCAACATCATACCGCGCGTGGCTTTCTTAATTCTTCTTATCCCCATATAAGGAAACAGAACTTTTGAAAAGTTTAGATCTTCTAAAATCGAATCCCAATCTTTTACATCGGCATTGTTTACCTCCCATTTCTCTATGGCTGCCTCTCCATCCAATCTTTTCAAAAACAAAGATTTGTTTTGCGTACCTTTGGTCCATTTGGGCAAACTATCCCATAATCCCACTGCCGAATCCGGCAATAAATAAATATGGTTTGCAGAGAAATGCTTTTTTAGCAAGTCATAAGACGCATTATCTCTTGCACATAGATGCAGATTAGGATGTGAAGCATATAATTTGGCATCTTTCTCTATATCTGATACAAAATAGCGAATTGTCTGCGGCATGATTATTATTTTGTTGTCAGGAAAAGTAGAAATTATTTTGTTCCTGAATCGTGTATAATAACCGTCTCCCCAATTCCCCCCCCCCTGTAAAATAATATTAACTTTTTTCGGAATCCTATCCTCCCTAACATTTTCAACAATGCTACGATATACACATTTGTAAGGGATTGCCTTGTCAAGAATCGCCATGGCACCATTAAAAATCAGCTGGTCCCCAATATTAAAATACCCAGGGACATCCAAGTACACATAATCCCCTTCAATCATCTGGGACATGGCATTTTCCAAAACGGCTTTTTGTTCTTCTATGCTCATAAAACCAACAATTTAATTATTTTATCAATCCCCTTGATAACCTTTGCAGAAGAGTGACTTTGTGTTTTCCGCAAATACCAATGTAGCAACCTAATGCGCAACGGCAGCTTGGGGTTGATACTAGCGGCTTTCAGATAAGGATTGTCCCAAATGCAGAGTTTGGCGAACTTGTCTGTTCCCTCTCTCTGAAACACCCGCACCATTTCATCAACATAATGCTTGCCGTAGTCGGCAGTCTGCACCAAAATGGCATAATCCTTTTTATCGCCCATGCAACACAATTTCACAGGTTCGTCAAGATGTACCAATCTGTCAGGATAATACTTGGAATAGCCACGATACATGTTTATCGGATTCGCTTTCTCCTTGTTCTTGTCCACCCAAGTAACCTGATAGAAATCATTCTTTTGGCGAATCTTCTCGTGGTTCAATTTTGCCAGATGCACCACCCAGAAATCATCCACATTGGTGTACTTGCATCGTTCGGTCTCCAAACAAGGCACACGCTGACAATGCACCGCATGAGCTTCCCTCTTCCTATACTCCTCAACAACATCGACCGAGGCATCAAAATGCGCGGCCCACTCAAAGTGCATGGTGGTGTATTCTGCCGTCTTGAAGTTGTCGTAAAGGTTCAACCAATTGAAGCAGAAGATCTCGTTATTCTTGGAATTGATGATTCTTTGCCAGCTTTCCGTCTTTTCGAAACCTTCGGAAAGGAACTCATCGGCGTCGAGTGCGAAAATGACCTTGTCACCAGGAATCTTGCAGGCTTCCTCGAGCAAGCGGGTGCGACATTCCGATTCGTACCATTCGAAAGTGGGATTGTCAATCAGAATGACTTTCTCGTATTTCTTTGCTATTTCCCTCGTGTTGTCCTCGCTGTGATGGTCGGCTAGGATAATGTAATCCGCCCACGACGATGCGCAGGTCAGGAATGCATCAAGCACCCAAGCCTCGTTGCGCACTGGTGTGATGACGATGATGGTGGGTTTTTCGCTCATTGGTTTTACTCTATTCGTTTTTATCAATCCAATCGTTGATGCCTCGGCGTACAATACATATACCAATTATATGCCGAATACGACAACTGACAAACTATCAATCCGCCACACTCCACCTCAGACGTTTTGCCAACCTGAAGAGGTGGAACGTGATCCTTGTGCGTGTGCACTTGTCGCGCAGGGCTGTTTCGCCTGCGAGTCGCGAATAGTGCTTGGCTTCCTTGTAGTCGCCGCGGCGGTAGGCGAGCGTGGTCAGGATGTGGTTGATGTATCGGTCGCTGTCGGCCTCGCTGAAGCTGATGAGCGGGTCGTCGGGGAAACAATCGGCCAAATATTTCGTCATGACGGCCTCGCGCTCGTATTTCTCCTTGACCTGCTCATACGACTTGGGGCGCGACAAAGCCCCCGACGTGTATGCCAAGACGCAAGTCGGCATGTCCAAATAGGCACACTTGGCCTTGCGCAACAGCAGGATGTTGGTGTTCCAATCCTGGATGGGAAAGCGATACCGCACATAATCCTCCAAGTTGACACATTCGTCGACAAGGCTTTTGCGCACCATCATCATGTTCAATTGGATGCAATTCTGTTTCCCTTGCCACATCAAATGGAGGTCGGGATAGTTTTCAGGATAGACGATGGGCTTCCGTTTGCCCTTCTCGTTCTCGGCAAAGCCGTTGGTGTAGAGCAAGTTCACGTCGGGATGCGAATCGAGGTAGTCCACCATGGTTTGCATCCGGCGGTCGTCGGTCCAATAGTCGTCGTCGTCCAAGAATGCGAGGTATTCCCCTTGGGCCAGCATCACGGCCTTGGCCCAGTTGGTGCCCACGCCGCAGTTCTTCTCCAAAGTGCTTACGACAAGCCTTTCATTGTATTTTTCCTTGTAAGTCTTCAGCACTTCGTCGGTGCCGTCGGTGCTGCAATCGTTGCCCACGACGACCTCAAAAGTGAAATCCGTCTTTTGGCCGAACACGCAATCGAGGGCGCGTTCCAGTTCCTGCTTCCTGTTATAGGTGCAAATGATGATGGAGAGTTTCATTTCAAGTGGTTTGTTCATTGTGGTTTACATTCCCCAGACCCCGATCTTCCGTCCGTTGTATTCCCGCTCCTCGTGCCAGAGCTTCTCGTCCCACGGCTTGCCGGGCGTGCGGTCGAAGATGATGAAGGGGCCCTCGTCGACCGAGCCCGCCCTGTCCATGTATTCCCACGTCTGGCGCAGCCCGTCCTCGATGGTCTTCTCAAGGCTGTTGCGCCTGATCTTCAACTCCAGCACAATGCGCTGGAACGGGCCGCCATAATGGTCGGTCAAAGGCTTGCGGATGAGAAGGTCCGTGCGGCCTCGGCCCAAGCCGTACTCCCTGTCGATGTAGCCGCCGCCGTTCACTACCCTCTGCAAAAACGCCTGCAACAGCAGCTGCGGGCCGCTCTCCTTGTAGTCGAACTTACCGATCCACGCGTCCGCGTTCTGCCGGAAAAACTGTTGGAAGTCGAGCAACAGTTTCTCCATGTCAATGCTGTTGTCGGGGTTGAGGTACCATATCGGTTGCTGAGTCAGGCTCTCCTGTGTCGTCCACGTCAACTCTCGCGGGATGATTTCCCTGTAGATGCCGTTGGCGATGCGGATGGGCTTGCCGCACTCACGTTTTATAAGTCCCATGTCGATCACATACTGCATGTCGTCTTGCGGGAACAAGGCATCGTCAACCTCGGTGTCGTTGGCCAATATCGGCCCTATCACGCGACGCACGCGTTCCTCCTTCAGCTTGTCGATCAATATGTCGATGTGAGTCTCCCTCCTGTAGATGATGTTCTCCTGCGCTTTGTATACCATCTCAGGGATGATCCTTATGCTGCGATCGCGGTTCTCTCGCATCTTCATCGTCACCTCGTAGCCCAACGCGTTCACCAGCCAAGGCTGGCCTTCCGTCGCATCCCATATCATCGGGAAGCAGGCCTCGTCGAACTCTTGGCCCGTCGCCTCGGTGTGCTGCATGTACAATTCGTGGATTTCCTCTTTCGTCAGGTTGTCCAATCGCAGCGACTCGGCCTTGATGTTGAACGCCGAGCCGCCCGTAACGATGTCCTGGTTCGACAGCACGATACGGTAGTCGCGCACGTCGCGGACACCGCACAAAATGATGGACAACGGGAACGCTGCAGGACGGTTGGCATAGCCGGATCGGATCTGGCGCAACACGCTCACCAAGCTGTCGCCCACCAAGGCATCGATCTCGTCGATGACTAAAACGACAGGCTTCGACAGGGTCTCGGACAATCGCGCCAAAAAGGACGTTAGACGAGAATTCGTGTCCTCGCCCTTAACCGCTTCGTAGACTTCGGAAGCCGTTTGGTCGCCCGTAACGGCATTCGTCTCCCGTGCTATGGTATAGCAAACCGTGGCCACTACGCTTCCCACGTCGTTCCTCGCAGCCTGCCCGCCCTCTACGTTGGCATAGACCGCTATGTATTCGTCGCGGGCGTTCAGATAGTTGCGCAAGGCGAGCATGCACGAGGTCTTGCCAGTCTGACGGGGCGCGTGCATCACGAAATACTTCTGCTGGCGGATGAGCAGCAACACCTCCTCCAAGTCAAACCGCTTCAGCGGGTCGATGTAATAGTGCAAGTCCGTCTTTATCGGGCCTGCCGTGTTGAAAAAGCGTTCCATGGTTTTCCTGTTTCGATGTGCAAAAATAAGTTTTTTTGCCTCATCCCAACTTGTTTTTCCAATAATTCACCTTATGCCTCAACTTCGTGCGGCTCACGGCTTTATAGGCTGCCCAGTCGCACAGCCTCTTCAACTCGTTCCTTTCTTCTCTCGAGGCACCGACAAACACCACTTGGTAATGGTGCGTGATGGCTCGGTATGCCACCGTCTTGTCCAAACCATAGCTTTGCATGAAGAACGCCGCAAGGCGGTTGGCCACCTTGAGCATATCCTTTCGCCTTTCAAAAGGGAAACCTTGCATCTTGCTTCCTTCGCGCACGCGGTAAACATAGAGCGCATCCGAGATAACCGTGACGGAAGTGGCATAGAACAGGACGATAGGCACCCAAAGGTTGTCTTCAAACGACACGTCGTCGTCGAAACACAACCGATTATCAAGCAAAAAACCTCGTTTATAGACACGCAGCACCACGCACACAAAAGCGAAATCGCGGTCGAGCAAGGCATTCTCGTTGTAGTAGGTCATGCCTGTTTCGTACCGCTTTTCGGGCAGTTGGTCGGCGGGATGATAGTCGTTTGAATCCTCAAAATAGCGCCTTCCGCTGAAACAAAGCACATCCTGACCGTCCAAACGGGTCGCTATGTTTTGCAATGCGTTGCGCTCAATCCAGTCGTCGCTGTCGAGGAAGAAGATGTAGTCGCCCTGGGCAGCTTCCATCCCTGTGTTGCGGGCCTTGGCCGTTCCGCCATTTTCTTGGCTTATCACTTTTATTCGCCTGTCGTTTTTCGCATAATCCTCCAAAACGGCAGACGACCCGTCGCTGGAGCCGTCGTCAACGCAAATGGCTTCCCAATCGGCGAAGGTCTGACCGAGAACACTATCGAGGCAATCGCGAAGGTATTTCTCGACGTTATAGACAGGTATTATGATGGAAAACAGCATGATTGCTCAGCTCCAGCCAGCCTTTTTGTATTTGTAGAGCCGCTTGGCCAATATTTTCTTGTCGAAGAATCCCGACCGCAGGTTGGCCGCAAACACTGGCCAAACTTTTTTGGGAAAAGCTTCTATGGATGTCTCCGAGATGGAAGGCAGCGTGGCTTTCAGATAGTTGCGCCTCACGATCCTGACTTTCTCAAAGGTTTTTTCCTTTTGCTGCGTGGCTTGGTTAGGATGCAAACGGTACCGGTAAAGCACATCGGGCAGATTGACCAATTTGAGGCCTCGCACCAATGCCCGTGTCCAAAGGTCGTAATCTTCGGCGGGCACCATATCCTGCCGGAAGCGCAACCCGTGCCTCTCAAACGACTCCTTGCGCCACATACTGGAGGCATGAAGCACGGGTGAATAGAACAAGGCGTTGATTTTCACTTTCTCTGGGTTCTGCTCGCGAACCCAGACCTCCTCTTTCGCGCCAAACAGTTGCATGGCCACCGAAACCAAGTCGATGTCGGGATGCTTTTCGAGGAAATCCACCTGCACTTTCAGGCGGTTGGGCAGCGAGATGTCGTCGCTGTCCATTCGGGCGATGTATTTTCCGCATGCCATTTCGATGCCTACGTTCAGCACATTGGCAAGCCCTACGTTCCTTTCGCCTCGATAGCGCACGATGCGCGGGTCGTTGTAGGTGTCCAGAATCTCCTCGGCGTTGTCGGGCGAGCAGTCGTTGAGCACAATCAACTCAAAATCCGTGAAGGTTTGCGACAGCATACTGTCAATCGCCTCGCGGAGGTATGGAGCCGTGTTATAGACGGGCATCAATATGGATACTTGGGGGAGCTTCATAATATTCGGTTCACTTTACCCAAAACAAAACCTTGCAACTTGTCGTAACGGACCAATTTCTGCAAATACCCGATGAGTACGGCTCCAGCCAACGACAAGGCCAGAAACCAAAGGAAGATCAGGATTGGGTATCTTGGGGCATAAATTACACTTGGCATCAATTTAAGCCAAAGCGCATGAGTTAGATAAATGATGGTAGAATATTTGCCAATTATTGGAAACACTTTGTTCTTTTTCAGTGGAAATAAACTAAAAGACACGACTATCGAAACAGCCAACAATGCCCTTACAAAAATACATACATAAACACTTAAACCACAATTTAATACAACATAATAAAGCAGGCCAACCGTCAACAAAGAAGCAACAAAGAGCCACCACCGACGGCATTTTTCTCCATTAAAAGAAAACTGATGCTTAGCTAAAACAATACCTATATAGAAAGCGGGAAAGCCCCCTTCAACAATGGAAAACACATTACCCGGCATTTTCATTGCATTAAGATGTAAAAAAAACACAAACAGCAACCCCACAATCGCAGTAAATTTGTTTCTGGCAATCATGTACAACAACGGGAAAACAAAATACAACTGAAGAATCATCTTATTGAACCACCATGTCTTAAGATAGGAATTCCATCCTGAATAACCCAAAATATCAAACAGAAAGCACTTCATTACGTTTAGCGAAGCTGGATAGGCATCTTGGAATGTGTAACCTGCAAGGTTTCCGACCAAAACCACAACTACAAAACAAAACCAATATGACAAAAAGAATTTTAGATAGCGTATTACTAAAAACATGGCTGTGTTCTTTAGATATGGCTTGTCTATGTTGGCATATTGCTTTGCCAAACCGTATCCACTAAGGAGCAAAAACAAATCAACGGCACCAAGATGCACACCCAAACCTCCATAGTTCGTTGTATCTTGGAATACATGATGCCACAACATCAAGCAGATAGCTATGCCCTTAATTGCGGTCGTGTCTTGTTTACTTAGTTCCATTCAACATCTGTTTTTACTACCTTTGCAGGTACACCTGCCACCAAACTATGAGGCGGCACATCCTTGGTCACCACGCTGCCAGCTGACACCACCGCGCCTTCGTCAATTGTTACTCCTTTCAAAACAATAACATTCATTCCAATCCATACATGATCACCGATTACGATTGGGGCGGACATAGGTTTATCTTCATTACAATTGCCTCCTCTCCATGTGATGAAATGATTATCGGAATCCCTAATCACCACCCGCTCAGAAATAACCACATTTTGACCTATCCGAATAGATGAAAAACAATCTATTACGCAATCATGGTTCATGTATCCGCTACCAAGCACTAATTCGGCACCTGCATTAACATTAATCCGACTTCCTGCATACACATCAAAAGCATCAACCTCCAATCGTGCCTTTTCACACACAAACAAGGAACCTGACAATTTGTTTTTCCAAATCATTTTTCTATCCCACTGCCTATTGAAATTCAAGTAATTATCAATCTTCACATTGGCTTTGGGATGCACATAATACATACAAGGCTTATAAACCCTGATTCCTTTTCTGGTGAAATGCTTAGTGCAAAGGAAACGCAACACTTTATCGGTAATGTTCATGATGCAATATAGGTTTTACAACAATTCACTCCCAAATCCAACATCTCTAACTTCCCATTCTTTCCCATTGCCAGTTGTAATTTCGAGTAAAACCTCTTTGGGCACCATGTACCCACAAGATTAGCAAGCGAGAACCATGTTTCCTGGCAATTCTGTTATCCTAAATCAGTTGTTCTTGGACACAATAGGAAGGCCAAACACATGAGAAGCAGCCAAAGAAGCCATATATATAATAATCATTGCCACCAAACAAGGATGATTTCTTAACCATTTCCCAAAAACGCCCACCCCCCGAGCAAAAACCGAATCTTTAAGCTGAGATAGCACTATAAGCAGTATCACTTGAACAAAGAAATAGGAATAAAGCCAACGTCCATAGTCTATTGCAATGAAGAAAACAGGCAATGTGCCAAATGCAGATGAAGCCCAAACAAAAAAATAGCGCCATCTCGCTCCACCACTACAGGAATTCATCGCCAACAAAAACGGAGCCCATAAAAGCAATAGCATTGGTATCATCACTAAAATTGTAACAGGCAAATGGATTCTATACATTATCGGCAATATCTCCGCATTGGATGCTATATTTTCTTCTTGAGAAGCATAATACAAAATGTTCAATGCGTATCCTCCATCTCTTTTGATAATACCAGATGGAGTCCGGTCAACAATGCTGGAATAGAGCGAATCTAATCCTATATTCATGTGACCAAACCGCCAAATTGCAGCAACCACAAATACAACCAACAACAAAATGACACCATACCATAGCGATTTCACTATATTGACACGGTGTCCATCCCAACAATCATAAATAAACAAGGATAAAAACAAAGGGAAAAACAGGAAAAGAAAAACATGGTGTATCAGAATGCCTGCCAAAGCAATTAGCAATGTACACAAATAATATGAAACCCTTCCTCTACGATAAAGAAACAACAACACAAAAACCAATGTCAACGACATATTATAGATATCGATGTATTGAACGCTCATTCCATCCCTAACATAACGAAGAATCGAAAACGGAGACACCATCCACACAACAACAATCAACGCAATGGCGAAGTTCCCTTTCCCATTGAAACCACTTTTGCACTCTTGAAACAACCAACAAAGTAGTCCAATAAAAACAGCATTTATCCCCCATATCACCGGTAACAATTTCCCATGCCCTACATACCCTGAGAAAAACCAGCCAAAAATCGTTCCGAGTAATTTGCGACCACCGAACCCAGTTTCATAACCCACGAAATAATAATTATGATATATGCTTGTAATATCACCTAATGAGAACGTCACCATCTGCACCAATTGAGGGATGAACAATAACACCAACATTATGGGCATCTTATAACTTGACAAGAGAGCCCCTATCCTCGAGTTTTTCAATGCAACAAATCTGAAAGTCTCATCCATATACACAATCATTTTTCGTTATATTCCCTAACAAAATAAACAGGTCTGTTTTTCGCTTCCACGAACACCTTCCCTAGGTATTCTCCTATGATTCCTATGGTGAACAACTGTATGCCTCCTAAGAAAAGTATAATTACAAGCAGGGTAGGATAACCCGCGACAGGATCCCCATACAACAAAGCCTTGATCAATACAAAAAGCATATAGACAAAAGCTGTAACAGAAACAACTATTCCAATAAAAGTGGCCCAACGCAATGGTGCCGTGGTATAGGAAGTTATTCCTTCCAAAGCAAGATTAGCCAGTTTGCGATAACTCATGCTCGACTCGCCAGCAACCCTATCTTGAGTCTCAAACTCGACACCTATCTTCCTGAATCCTATAAAGCAGTACATACCTTTCGTATAGCGACCCGATTCCCTCATCTGGCACAAGGCATCTACGCATTTCCTGTCAAGCAGTCGGAAATCTCCCACATTGGGGAGCACGTCCATGCGCGAACTGCCCTGCAACATCTTATAATACAATTTGGTTAGTTTTTTCCGAAGCCAAGATTCCTTGCCTCTTGCCTTGCGTTGCGCATAAACATCATCATAACCTTCTTCCCATTTTTGAATCATGTCGGGTATCACCGCCGGCGGATGCTGTAAATCGGCATCCATGATAATCACAGCGTCACCTTTGGCATAGTCAAATCCGGCCAACATGGCGTTCTCTTTTCCAAAATTACGGCTCAAATCCACATACGACACACGGGAATCCTTTCTCCGTAGGTCACGTATCACCTCCATCGTATTGTCTCGACTACCATCATTCACAAACAGAACTTCCCAATTGTACATATCCATTTGTGATATGACACGATTCAATTCGTCAAACAGAAGAGCCAAGGATTTTGCCTCATTATAGCAAGGCACCAAAATACTGATTGTCTTCATTGTCATTTCAGTTTCTTAAAAGCGGTTCTCACCAAAATAAAATTAATCGGAACCACAATGCAATAAACAGGAATAGGTGCCCAACGTTCAACTATTCCCAACCGCAAAAACAGGTTCAAAAACAAGATATGCAAAATGTAATTCACCCCATGACTGACCAAAAAGCCAGTCGCCTTTTTCCAAGTAATTCTTTCACGGAAAGTGAAAAACGAGGTCATCAAAAGATTGCAACCCAAACTAACCACATAGCCTGCCGAATAGGCTACATTCACACTTATCCACTTCAAAAGCAACAGATAAATTCCGTAATGAATTCCAGTGGATAATGTCCCCACAATACAGAAACGAAAGAATTCCCTTACCGATCGCTTTCCAATGAAAAGCCCAATCCTATCGACCATGGAGCCACCCCCTGACCAGTCCGTCTTTACAGTCATTATACAAATGAGTTAAAATCTAAAGCATCATTACTTGACAATGGCGTTTTGTCTCAGCTCCATGTAATATTTGTCCTAATCACTTTGGCAGGCACACCTGCAACCATGCAATGCGACGGGACATCCTTGTTTACCAAGCTGCCTGCTGCTACCACCGAACCCTCACCTATCGTCACACCTTTAAGCACTGTCGCATTCATACCAATCCAAACATGATCTTCAATAACAATCGGTTCAGATTCTACATTCGTCTTTCTTCCATCATCATAACTAATCGAATGGTTATCAGAATCCCGCAACACCACACGTTCCGAAATAGCGACATCATTACCGATGGTAATGGATGAAAAGCAACTAATGACGCAATCATAATTCATGTAGCCACTTCCCAATGACAATAATGCGCCCTTTTCAATTGAAATACTGCATCCAGAGTAAACAACAAAAGCATCCGCCTTCAGAAACGCATCTTGATCCATAAATAAAGACCCCACCTTTTTATTCCTCCTTATCCTATCATCATCCCATTGGCAATTAAAATCCAAACGGCCTTTAATCTCAACCTTTGCTTGTGGATGTATGCAACACATACAAGGACGATACACAACCAAACCCTTCTTCACTCGGCGCGTCCTAAAAAACCTTACTATCCTATTCCAATTCATTTAATTATCACTTACAACTTTTCTTCGGCAATCTCAATATGTTTAATGCCTTTGCAATTCTCTTTATCCATATATATGACATGGTAACAGTATCTTCCATGACAACAATCTGGGATTCCAAGGCCCACTTCCACAGAACGCCGGTATTGATAATTCCTAAACTTGTCCAACCATGCCTTATACCATTTCTTTGGTCTATCATAGTCGATATGGCAAACATAACCCTGTAATGAATCTGCTTCTTGACAGCGTATCACCACAAGACCATGCGAATCATACAATCCCAACTTGTCAATATATATGTTTTCAGCAAATCGTAGCGGTTCCTCATAATACTTGTCTTGGCAATAAAACGGATAAATATGTACCGAATCAAGACCCATCTTTTGAGCCATTCCTTTCCACGCCCACCGAGGGAAAGAAGAGGCGAATGCCATCCTATGAGAAGATTGAGGAACATCTACCGCAACAATTCCTCCGGCATCCTTAATCTCTGCGAGCAACTCGTCGTTGATACGACTCTGCCTTTTTGTCTCTCCAACGGCATGATACGCGTCCACCATGAACAATACAAATAGCAGAACAAAAAAAGCACTTCCCGCTTTGCTCAAAAAACCGTCCAACAATTTGCTATTGAAATATGGTACGACCAAACTCATCATAAGTATTATCGACAAAATCTCAGGAAACAACAAGGAGCGTTTTGAGGAAACGTACCCTGAATATAAAAAACTGACCGAAACAACTGAAATAAATAGAGTCAACACCAAAAAAAGATTTTTTTTACTCCATTCAACAGTCTCTTTCTTCTTTACCACCATAGAAACACACCAAGTCACAACAAACGCCCATAATGCCTTATACTTGACAATCTCTACCAACAAACGAGATGGCGAAAACATATTTTCCAGGTATCTAGACAACATAAACCCGTCTGCCCCCGAATCCATCCTCGCAAAATTACCAGGACTAAACAACAAAACAAGTGTTCCTAACAGAAAACCAACAGCCAAAACAAGCTCATTTCTTTTCAGGTTTTTCCAATTAAAAATGCCAATAAGCACAATGGCTCCACAAACTGCTGTGGCTGATATCATCTCACTTGCACATATCATCGAAAACACGAACAATATGATTTCAGCACCCAATGACAACTCTTTATTCTTGCTCCACATGAAAACCTTAATAAACAACAATGTCAATGTTGAAGTCCAGAAATAAACTGTAGCTCCTGCGACCCAAAAAAGGGCTTCATCGGGAGCAGGACAAACGAACCAGAAAACCAATGCAAACAATAATATTCTTTTCCATTGTATTCCTCCCTCTGACAAAAGGCAACCACTTATTATGATTAAAGCGCAAAAAAACAACGTATTGACGGCATCAAACCATAGTTTGTTCCCTCCCAGAAATCCACAGAACAGATACTGCACAAATGTAGCAAACAACCTTCCACTTACATTGAGAACAAAATGAAATGTTTCGTTGAAAACATCATTTATTGATTTAATACCTAGTCCCATTGTCCAATCGTCGCTCACAAAAAAACCACTTCGGCTAATGATGAAAAACACTACCACCATTACCATCACCGCTACAAAAGCGACAATTTCAATTACCTTTCCCTTTTCCATATAACAAAAACCTTTAATAATATGATGCGCAAATCCTCTCCACATCTTCCAATCCCAACTCATAATACATCGGCAGCCGCACCAAACAATCGGCGTAGCGGTCGCATTCGGGCAGTTGCCGTCCGTCGTGCTTGCCTTTGTAATACTCGCTGCTGTGAAGGCTCAGGTAATGGAACACGGCCAATATATCGTTGTCTTTCAACTTTTTGATCAAAGCTGTGCGCTCGGCAAGGCTGTTACACACCAGATAGAACATGTGCGCATTGTTGGTGGCATAGTCTGGAATGTCGGGCAAACGGAAGCAGCCCTGCTCGGCCATAGGCTTCAATAGCTCGTAATACTTATTCCACAGGCTTTTGCGCTTGGTTTGGATATCGTCCAACGCTTCAAGCTGAGCCCAAAGGAAAGCCGCAACCACCTCGCTCGGGAGAAAAGACGAACCGATGTCGCACCAGCCGTATTTGTTCACCTCGCCACGGAAAAACTCGGCACGGTTGGTGCCTTTTTCCCAAATGATCTCGGCACGGCGGACGAAACGCTCGTCATTGATGCCAAGCATTCCGCCTTCGCCCGATATGATGTTCTTCGTCTCGTGGAACGAGAAGGCCGACAGATGGCCTATCGTACCCAACGGACGGCCTTTGTAGTATGAATCGATGGCTTGCGCGGCATCCTCAACCACCAAAAGATGATGCTTCTCGGCAATCTCCATTATGCGGTCCATGTCGCAGGCCACACCCGCATAATGCACTGGAACAATGACTTTCGTCCTTGGCGTTATCAGTGCCTCAATTTGTTCAGCATCAATGTTGGGATTACGCTTCATGCTGTCGGCAAAGACAATCTTTGCCCCAGCGCGCACAAACGCCAACGCCGACGACACAAAAGTATAGCTCGGTACGATGACTTCGTCGCCAGGTTGAATTCCGCAAAGCATAGCTGCCATTTCGAGCGCATCGGTGCAACTCGTGGTGAGCAGGCATTTCCTGAAACCGTATTTCTCCTCGAAGAAGCGTTGGCAACGCTTGGTGAACACGCCGTTGCCGCTCAATTTGCCGTCATACACGGCTTGGTACATGTAGTGGGCTTCCTTGCCCGTGAGATGAGGGAGGTTGAATGGAATGTGCATGATAACTATTTATTTGACAGACGGACAAGAACATAAGCGTCGTTGCTGCACAACTCGATGGTCTCAATGTCAACGCCAAGTTTGTCGCCCATCTGTTCCTTGATTGTCAAAGAATCCTCTTGGCTGCTCTCATTCTTCAGCAATGCCACACAAGCTCCTTCGTCGAGCATTTCCTTGGTGACATCCGACGTTTGAATCAATGTCGTATAAAGGAAAGGCCTGATTCCAAAGGGATATGTGACGGCATCAACCTTTGTAATAAGACATTCCGCGCCATGCCGTTGGCCGCAATCCACCATTTCCTTTTGCTTGCGGTATATCATTCGCGGATGGCTTGAGGGCATTTTCACAATCACATACGCAAGCGCAAGTAGGGCCGCCAAAGATAGCCAAAACCTATGCCTTTTCACCGGAACGAGGATGACAAGCAGCAACACACAAGGTATCCACCCACACAAGAAAGCCCTTTCATTAAGCCTTGTGTTCAGTGAAACCAACGCCAACGCCAATGGCATTGCGATTACCCCTATCATCAACAATCCCATTTCCTTACGGCTATTGCAATTCAGCGCGCTGCCGATGAAAACAAACGCAAGCATTAAAAGCCAAGGCCAAAAAAAGGCCAACTCACGTGGAATGTTTTTCACTTTCTTCAGCCCAGGTATGCCATGCCAGGAAGTTTCCTTTTCAATGTAACCCAAACACGACTCCAATCTTTCAACTGGCCAATCCACATCCATTCCACCGCTCCATGAATTCAAATCCTCTTCGCTCACGATGGCGGAAGAATAAAGCCTCCAAATGTTGCTGTTGTCATACAGTTTGGCCCTTATGCCATTGTATTCATACGTTTCCTTCCACTCCGGATCGCTCATGTAAACCAATTTGTCGGCATATTTCACCCCACCCCCCGCAAAAGCACAAAAGCCAAGCGCTACCAATTGTTGCCAACAGAATCCCCGCCGTAATATGATCAAAGGATACATGGCTGCGACACACAATCCACAAAACATGGCTGAATGGAACCGCACCATGGAGGCAATCAAGAAAAGAAGGCATCCTTGCCAATATTTCCGCTCATGGACAATAAGCATCAGAGCGGCAGTCGCCCCTATGCCAGCCGTTGTCGTAAACCCAAAATTCACAAGACAGCGTATCTCAACGACATAGAGTATCAAAAGCGAGAACACTTCCGTGATTTTGCCATGTTTGCTTTTCACAATGCATTTTCCGAGGATGGTTAGGCTGACAAGATGGGTGCCGAGCATCAGCCAGGAATACCACTCGACGCTTGGCATAACATCATACAACCCAACCAATAGCCAACCATAGAAAAAATTCATGAAAAGCGTGTGGGCATCAGGCTCACCTGAAAGATAACCAGAAGTAATCCACGCCATGTGCCAATCATCCACCAACTCAAAAGCAAACGGAAGCGCCGCCACCACCAAGGCAAAGAACACTACATTGGCAGCCAACAAAAACACAAATGTATGTTTGTCAAACACATTCCTAACTTTTTGCAGAATATCCATATACTCAGTTTTACTTCTTGGTTTCAAACAAAAAACACCACCACCCCAACCATAATCACTGCGATGGCCCCTGCCTTGCGCCATGTGATTCTTTCCTTGAAGCACAGCCACGAAAGCGTAGGCACAAACAGGTAGCTCAGCGACTCGATGCCCCCCAGCTCCTTCACCATCACGCCCTTGCTCAAACAATAGATGTTGAGCAGCAGGCCGCAGCCCATGATGGCATAGCCGCTTATCACCCAAGGATTCAGGTACTGCCGCAAAAAGGAAGGGTATTGTTTTCTCGCCGCCTGCTTGAGCAACATCTGGGCGCAGGCTGCCGAAAACACCGAAACAAGGCAAAGGATATAATACAACATACCGTTCCAATTTACGACTTGGCAAACAAGGCTATTCCCGCAATGATGATAGCTGCGCCTATCATGTTGTTTATGGTGATTTGCTCGCCAAGAATGAGCCAGGCTATGAGCAAGCCAAAGATCATGCCCGTGCCCTTGAACATGTATGCCGTAGATAACTCCACACGCTTCAGCACCTGTTGCCAAAGGATGGCATAAACGCCCATCACGCCCACCGCGCCTGTCATCCATAGCAGGTAAGGCCACGACAGCATTTCCTGCCGCGAAGCCATCTTCGTGAAGATGCCCGTGCAGGCATAGACAATGTTGACGCCGACGAGGGCGAGATAGGTTTTGTAGGGTTTGGTCGTTGACGTCATAACAAATTACCCAAATTACCCGTAAAAAACTTCTCCAACGGCATGGCCTCGCCGCCCACCACCAACGAATACTGCGGGTGATACATGTTGCGGAAAGTACCTAAACCTGTATTATTCTGCCTCCGGCCACTCTTCACCTCAATAGCAACCAAGCTTTCGCCACGGGCAATCACGAAATCCACTTCCTCGTTGTTCTCTCTCCAATAATATAACTGGTATTCCAACTCGTCGGCCTTGTCCAAAAGGTAGCAACCGACCGCCGACTCGACCCAACGCCCCCACAAGGTGGGATGCGTATAGGCCTTCTCGTAGGTCATGCCGTCCGTCATCACGGTGAGCAACGCATTGTTGAACACCTGCAACTTGGGTATGGAACGGTATTTCCGCGACTTGTCGACGGCATATTTCTGCAATCCAATAAGCATCTTGCTCTCGCCAAGCACCTCAAGGTAATTGACCAACGTGGTGGCGTTGCCTGCGTCCTGCAACTGTCCGAGCATCTTGTTGTACGACAGCAACTCGGCAGAATAAGCGCAACCCAAACGGAACAGCTGATGCATCAAGGCTGGCTTGTAGATATAGGTGGTTTGGAGCACATCCTTCTCGATGGCGGGTGCCACAATCGACTCGCGGACATACCGTCTCCAACGACTCTCGTTGGGCAGATAGGCCGCGCTGCCCGGATAGCCGCCGAAATAGACGTATTGGTTGATGTCGAAGCCAAAGGCATCGCGCATCTCCTGAAACGTCCAGTGCGTCATGGGCAGCAACTCGAAACGACCTGCGAGCGATTCCGTAAGCCCTTTCTTCAGCAATAGCCGCGACGATCCGAGCAAGACCACCTTCAAATTCACGTCGTTGAAGGTGTCGGCGTCCCATTCCTTCTTCACCTGCTCGCTCCAGTTGTCAATCTTGTGGATTTCGTCGAACACCAGCAGGAACTCGCCGCTTTGGTTGAACCGGAGCTGGGCCCGTGCCTCTTCCCAACGCTCGGCAATCCAAGTGTTGTCGTCGGGGGGAACCGCATCGGCGTTGAAGAACATCGAAGGCATGTCGATTTCCTTCAGCACCTGCTTCACCATGGTCGTTTTCCCTACCTGCCTCGGCCCTGCCACAACCAAAATGGTGCGGCGGGGTTCGTTGATACACGAAACAAGATTATCGTTTTGTTCACGCCTAATCATAACTCATTTGTTTTGAGGCGGCAAAGGTAGGAAAAATCTCCGATTCTTTACGGAAAAATCTTCAAAAGTTCAGGAAAAAATCTCCGATTCTTCACGGAAAAATCTTCAAAAGTTCAGAAAAAAATCTCCGATTCTTCACGGAAAAATCTTCAAAAGTTACCATAAAAATCTGCGATTCTTACTGAAAAAATCTTCAAAAGTTGTTGGAAGAACATGCAAGTTGCAGCCGAAATCCATTCTTTGTAAAGATGCTCGTGCAGGCATAGACGAGGTTCACGCCGACGAGGGCGAGGTAGGTCAGGATTGATTTTGTCATAAAACGACAATCATAAAATGACAAAAAAAACATTATTACGCCACTCTATCCCAAAGATTCTTATTTATTAGATGGTAAGTCTCGTATGACTTATCAAACCTGAATCCATGCTTTTGCCATGCCCTTTGAACAGCCACGTTCTGTAATTGAGTAGAAGTCAACAATGTGCGGAGCCCCATCTCTCTGAAATGCCGTTGGGCATATCTGACGAAGTCCGAATAAATACCAAGTCCCTCGTATTCGGGCATCACCCCTCCCAATTTCAACTCACTCACCGATTTCTGCTCATCAAACGAGCAAGCCAAAAAAGCCACATTGGCTTTTGTCGTCCTATCCTTAATCATCCACGTAACGCCATCGTCGACAGACTTCGCGAAAGACATCGCCCACTCTAAATAGCCGTCAACAATGGCTTGTCTCGGCAGACAAGGATCAGAATAATAATGGTTCTGATAGCCCGAAAAAATCGATTTCACCATAAAGCCAAGCTGACCTCCCACGCTATCAGTAAGGATCTCAAATTGCAAATCGTTTCGAAGAGGTTTAATCTCGATTTCTTGCAAAGGAGCGGAGTAATACACAAGACTATCGGCGTGAACGGTTCTGCAATTCTTGAAACAAACAAGGCGATAATGCTCATAGATAGTTGATGTTGGGTAACGAACAATGATAATGTCAAAGTTGTTTCCGTTCACGATGTCATTAACATCTTTCGTGTCAAACTCCTCGTATTGACCACGATAAATACGCAATCCAAATCGCTTACTCTCAACCTCTGAATAAGTTAAGTGTGCCGAGGGGGGGGGGGGGAACTTTTCTTACTTCTTTTTTTTTTTCATTTATTATTTTGCCCAATTCCCTACAACCGTCGACTGTTCGCATTGTAAACTCTT
>CAMOCK010000044.1 GCA_946610645.1 uncultured Bacteroidales bacterium | reverse complement strand
CTTGGCGGTGAGCGATTCGTAGAGCTTGATGAAGTCGTCGTATTGCTCCAGATTGCGGTAGAATTGCCCGAGGCGCAGTTGGTACCACTTGTTTTCGGGGTCGAGTTCGGCGGCTTGCTGAATCATGCGGAAAGCGTCCTCCATGCGACCGGCGTTGTAGTATTGTTCGCAAAGCTCAAACATCGAAGCATCGTCGTTGGGCATGTAGCGCAAGGCCTGTTCGAAGTTGCGGATGGCGCCTTCGGTGTCTTCGCGGTACTTGCTTTGGAGGCCGTTAGAGAAATAAGTGGCGTTCTTTTTCTTGTCGGGCTTTTCTTGCGCCGTCGCGCCCGCGGCAAAGCCTATTAGTATAAGGAATAAAAACAGCTTTTTCATTGGTTTTTCAGTTTTTTCCGGTATGACCAAACCCTCCCGCGCCGCGTTCCGTTTCGGAGAGCGTTTCCACTTGCACAGGCTCGGCTTGTTCGCATTTGGCGATGACCATTTGCGCGATGCGGTCGCCGCTGTTGATGGTGAAAGGCTTGTCGGAGAGATTAATCAGGATGACGCACACCTGTCCGCGATAATCCGCGTCCACGGTGCCGGGCGAATTTAGTACTGTGATGCCGCTCTTGAGGGCCAGACCGCTGCGGGGCCGCACTTGGCCTTCGTAGCCTTCGGGGATTTCCATGTAGAGGCCCGTTGGCACCAAGGTGCGCTACATGGGTTCGAGAACAATCGGGCCTTCGGGAAGATAGGCGCGGAGGTCCATGCCGGCGGAGTTTTTCGTCTCGTAGGCTGGCAAGGGGTTGTTTGAGGTGTTTACGATGTTGAGTTGCATAACGGCAAATTTGTCGGATTTTGCGAATTGTTTTTAGAACGCAAAAATAGGGTTATTATTTGGAATGGACTTCAGATTTTTGTCAAACTCACAAGTTATTTGTCGCTCATGAAACGAAAAATAGTATTTTTGCCCCTTGAAATCTATCCAAAACTTAAATTCTAACTATTATGAAAATCAAACATTTGGTATGGGTCGCAATGGTAGCCTTGGCTGCTACGTCATGCGACAACAAGAAGCCTGAGCAAGTCCAAGAGCCTGTTCAGCAAAAAGCGAATCTGTCGGACAAGTATGCCGAGTACACGCTGACTACCAACATCGACCACTTGAGCGACAACGAGAAACAAATGCTGCCGCTGCTTTTCGAGGCCTGCGACATCATGGACGGCCTCTTCTGGAGAGAGAACTACGGCGACAAGGAAGAACTCATGGCGAAGATTGGCGACAACGCCGACATCAAGAAATTAGCCACCATCGCCTACGGCCCTTGGGACGGCCTCAATGGTAACAAGCCTTTCGTGGAAGGCATCGGTGACAAGCCCGCCGGAGCGCAGTTCTATCCCACCGACATGACCGAGGAGGAATGGAACGCCCTCGCCGACCCAAACAAGAACAGCCAGTACACCATGATCGTGCGAGACGAGAACGGCGCACTGAAGTGCGTGTGGTATCACGACTACTTCGCCCAAGAAATCGAGAGAGCCGCCTCGCTGCTCGACCAAGCCTCTGAACTCGCTGGCGACAAGGAATTTGCCCAATACCTGAAACTCCGTGCCAAGGCCCTCCGCACCGACGACTACTTCGAGAGCGACATGCAATGGATGGATGTGCGCAACAACAACATCGACCTCGTGATCGGACCCATCGAGAACTACACCGATGCCCGCTATGGCATCAAGGCCTCGCACGAAGGTTTCATCCTCATCAAAGACCAAGAATGGACGAAGCAACTGGCCCGATATGCCGCTTTTGTGCCTGAACTGCAAAAGCAACTCCCTGTGCCGGAAGAGTACAAGAAAGAAGTGCCAGGCGACGATGTGGACTTGGCCGCATACGATGTCGTTTATTACGCCGGCGATTGCAATGCCAACTCGAAGACCATCGCCATCAACCTGCCCAACGATGAGCGTGTGCAGCTGCAACGCGGCACCCGCAAACTGCAACTGAAGAACTCCATGCAAGCCAAGTTCGACAAGATTCTGGAACCCATCGCCCGCGAGCTGATGACCCCAGAATCGATGGAGCACATCAAGTTTGACGCCTTCTTCTCTAACGTGATGTTCCACGAAACCGCCCACGGTATGGGCATCAAGAACACCATCACGGGCAAGGGCACCGTGCGCGAAGCCTTGGGCAACCAATACAACGCCATCGAGGAAGCCAAAGCCGACGTGTTGGGCCTCTATCTCGTCACCAAACTCGCCGAAATGGGCGAATACACCACCACCACGATGGAAGACAACTACACCACCTTCATGGCGGGCATCTTCCGCTCGGTGCGCTTCGGTGCCGCCAGTGCCCACGGTAAGGCCAATATGCTTACCTTCAACTATTTCCAGAACGAAGGCGCCTTCACCCGCAACGAAGAAGGCCGCTACGCCATCGACTTCGAGAAGATGAAGGTGGCCGTTGAAAAGCTTGCTGGCGACATCCTCAAGCATCAAGGCGAGGGCGACTACGATGCCACCAAGGCTTGGATGGCCGACCAAATTGTCATCAAGCCGCAGCTGCAAGCCGACCTCGACCGCGTGAACAAAGCTGGTGTTCCCACCGACATCTATTTCAACATGGGAGCCCAGGTACTGCTGAAATGACCATAAAACACTTTTTCCCATCCGCCACCGGCAAGGCCATAATGGCCTTGCCGGTGGCGTTTTTGTGCTGTTTTACTTGTCATAAGGCACGATGAGTTTCGGTGGGCTTATGAATGCCAAGAAGCAAGCGAACCCATCCAACACAAGGAACCACTTGAGTTTGAGTTTGTTGGGATGAAACAACGAAACTACAAATCACGTCCTATCTGGGCAGTCGGACGTAAAACACAGTTCCTCGTCCTTCTTCGCTCTCGAAGGTAATTGTTCCTCCGATGGATTGTATGATATTGTAGGTCAATGACAACCCTACACCAGAACCGCCTGACTTGGTAGTGAAACTGGGCACGAATATCATTTTTTTGTCTTCCTCTTTGATGCCTTTTCCGTTGTCCTTTATGGCGATCAAAAACTGCGTTTCTTCCACCTTTATATTGATATGGATTTTGCCGTCGCGCTTGTTCCCAATGGCTTGTGTCGCGTTTTTTATGAGGTTGCTGATGGCACTGTTGAGGTTGGTTTTGTCGGCAAGTAGGGTATAATCCTTTTTTTCGTCGTATTCTAGGCGGAAAGCGATGTTTTCCTCGTGGTCGTATAGATTGACTATGTTTTCGACCAATTCAGCCAAATTCAGCGGTTGAGGATTGTTTTCGGGCAGTTTGGCGTAGCGCGAGAACGAAGAGGCAATGTCGGACAGGGCATCGATTTGCTCGATCAAGGTGTTTGTGGTTCGCTGGATTTGCTCGTGTGTTGCCTTGCCGTTTTCGACGTTGCGTTGCAACATTTGCACACTGAGGCGCATGGGCGTCAGAGAGTTCTTGATTTCATGTGCCACTTGTCGCGCCACGCCCCGCCAAGCCGATTCGGCCGTGGTGCGTTTCAGTTCCTCGGTGCTTCTCTCCAATTCTGCAATAAGCTGGTTGTATTGCTTGACCAAAGCCCCGATTTCATCGTTACGTTTCCACTCGATTGGTTCGTTTTTCTGGTCTATCTTGATGTTGCCCAACTTGCTTTGAATCAGAGTTAAAGGCTTTGTCAGTTTGTTTGTTAGCCGAATGATGAATACCAAGGCAATGCCCAATAGAACCAGTATGATGTTGATGTAGGTGAGAACGAAGTTGCGGATTTCGTTGTGCAGGTCCGTGTTACTTGAAAAATAGGGCGTGTTGAGATAAGCGATGGTATGGCCGTTGTCGTCAATCATTGGAATGTAGGCTGAGGCATAGACCCCTTTGCCCAAACGTTCTTCATGTATATAGTATAAAGCCTTGTTTTTGTGCATGTTTTGGTATGCATCGGCATTCATGATGGGAGCTTGCAACGTCAGTTCATAGATCTCCTGCCGGGTTGTAGCCAGCAATCTTCCGTCAAGGCTGTATAGGTTCAAGTCGGTGAAAAAAGTCTCGGCATATTGTTGCAAAATGTCGTTCCATGTGTCGCGTGTGGCATTCTTGATCAGCGCATTGAAATCCAAGTCGTTTTTCATCTCGTTTATGAGCGTTATGGTGGTTTCAAACTGTTTGTCGGTGGTCTTTTGGTTGTAAAGGCTACGCATGTAAATAACCGAAACGGGTCCGACCGTGATAACGGCCAATGCTAATGTCAGCAGCACAGTTGTTTGCATTCTTTGGCGAAAACTTCTGTCTTTCCAGTTTTGTTCTCCTTGTTCTTTCAACAAGTAATAAACCAACAAGTAAGGTAGTAGTAGGACCAGTAAGATTACGCAAAAAGGCGCGGTGATTTCTGACCACCCTTTTCTTTTCGTCGTGATGATTAATGTGTTGATGGCTTCCTCTCCTATGCTGTAATGCTTGTATTGGTTTTCGTTGTTGAAGTCTTTGTGTTTGATTTTCAGATTTCTAAGGTAGTTTGGGTATATATATCTGCCGTTCTTGTAACAAAGAATCCCTTTTTTATAGTTGGCTACAGAATAGTTGTTGTTGTACTGGACATTATCTTTTTGTAGCATTTGTGGAAAGCCAAAGCCTTCTGGTGCAATGGGTTTGTAGAATTCGAAATACAAGGTCTTTTGTTGCAGAGAGTCGGTTGAACAGATCTTGATAATTGCCAGATAGTTTGGGTCAAGTGTGTTATAATCAATGAAATACAAATTGTCTGCGATGATTTCTTTTTCGTTGTTTGCTATTTTATCAATGAAATATTCTTCACAGTCGGTCACATAGCCTTCGGGCTGCACTGTGATTTCTTCCTGTGGATGGCAAATGGTTAGTGAAGACATGTATGCCTTCATGGTTTCGTCGAAGAGAAGTGCTTTGGAGTATCCTAAGACTACGTCAGCGAGGACGTTGCTTTCCGAAAAAATCATGGCACGCAAAGCTGTGTCGTTTTGCAATAGTTCCGAAAATTGTACAAACGAACTTTCGAACTCCGCGTCTCTCTTTTCGTACAATTTTTCTGCTAAAGTTTCAATTCTTTCATTCTCAACACTTTGTATCCATTTGTAATAAGCAAAAGTTCCTAATATTGACAGGATTATGATGCCAATAATTCCATGTTCCACCTTATAGGAGGAAAGCTTGCCTGGTTTTATGCAGAGCAGAAGCATCGCTATTGTGAACAAAACTGCGATGATGATGAGGAAGGGCTTCCATTCCTTTGTTATTTTATCATGTGTTTGTTCTATTTGGCTGTATGCCAATGTTTTACCTTTTGATGAAAGAATCTTGTTGCCTTCGCAGCAATCGAAACTGATTCTGTTTTCCGATTGTATCTTAAATGCCACGAATTTGTTCTCAAAATATTGGTTTTCAAGCTTATATGTTGTGTTAAGTAGTTTGAAGACATAGTAAGTCAAACTATCTTTCTTGAAAGACTTCACATAGTAGTCACCTGTCAGCAGGTTGCAGATGGTGTCGTTTCCTATCTTTATTTTCCTTCGAATCAGCTTTGGCCCGACGGCATTGTTGTTCCAAATCTTGAGTGAATCGTTTTGGAATATGTATAAACCTATGTTTTTTTTATCATATTGGGCAATTTCTGCGTTTTCAGAGATTAGTTCATCCATCTCTTTTTCTGCTTTCATCACCGCCTTTTGTATCCTTTTGTTGGTGATTTCTGGCCTTGAAATCAAATTTGTCCCGATCCATGAGATCAGGAGGAGGAAGATGGCCAAATACAACAAAAGCCAACCTAAACGTTTTCTATTAAAAATTCTTTGCCTCATTTCACTCTTTTTGGAAAATGTACACTAAACTTGACCATTCTCCTGATTTTGTGGCTTTAAGGTTGGATTGTAACCCTCTAATTGCACCTCGTATCAATGCCATATTATGGTGTTGGTATAGTTCGCTCATGTAGGAGATGTAAAATGCATCCCAAATGAGTTTGTCCGTCTTTGTTAGTTTTAACGTGCTGTTACTAAAGATTTTAGTTATCGATTTTTTGCAGAAATGGTTCAAATGGCGCGGCACGTCGTAAGCCGCCCAAAACTGCTTATAATACTGAGCATCAAAGGATTGGAAGTTTGGTAAAGCCAACACAAGTCTTCCTCCTTTTTTGAGCAATCTGTGTAAATGATACACTTCTGATTTTAAGTCGTCCACATGTTCCAAAACATGCCACATTGTGATCAGGTCTTGGCTTTCGTCTTCTAATTTTTCAATTTCTTCGGGAGCTAATATATTGGCTTTCATGCGCTTTTTTGCTATCTTTTTGGCGTCTTCCGATGGTTCTATGCCTGTTGTTTCCCAGCCTTTTTCTTCCATGATGTGTAGAAAATCGCCAACGCCGCAGCCGATATCGAGTATCTTACCTGAATGCATATTGTTTGCTGCCATTTTCCATTTTCTTTTCAAATTGATTCGTTTAATCAACTCGTATAATTTTGGAATCAGGCCATTCTTGTTTTCCTGATGGCTGTAATACTCATTCGATTTATAGTACTCCCCTATTTTTTCTTTACTTGGTCTGGGCAGTGTAAATAGCAATCCACAGTTATGACATTCATTTATTTGAAAGTCTTCTTTGCTTAAGAATTCGTCTTTTACCCACAAATAATTTTGTGTTTTTTGTGATTCGCACCAGGGACATTTTTCATTCATGTTGCTTTGTGTTTCATGTGGAACAATTGTGTTATCTTCCTAAGAATATGGCTAATACGTTGATATCTGCGGGCGAAATCCCACTTATTCTTGAGGCTTGACCCAATGTTTCGGGTTGGTATCTGTTTAGTTTTTCTCGTGATTCGTAGGATAATGACTGAAGGCTATGGTAATCTATGTTTTGTGGTAACTTTACGTCTTCCAGTCGTCTAAGTTTGTCTGACAATTCGTTTTCCTTTTGTATGTAACTGTCATATTTGATTTGGATTTCTGCTTGTTCGAGACATTCTTTCATGAATCTGTCGTCTGTTTTGAATCGCGTGAGACTTGGTAAATACTCAATCATCATGCTCAGATTCAATTGCGGACGCAATAGCAAGTATGACAACTTTACTTTCTGCTCGATGCTTGATGTATCTTTTTGTTCCAAGAGCCCGTTTATTTCGTTGGGATGGGCATAAATCTCGCTTAAATATGCCTTTATTTCTTCGACCTTCTGCCGTTTCTGTTGGTATTTATCGTACCTTTCTTCTTTAGCCAATCCTATTTTGTGTGATATTTCTGTTAATCGAGCATCGGCGTTGTCTTGACGGAGCAAAATTCGGTGCTCTGCCCTGCTGGTGAACATTCTATATGGTTCATCGACTCCTTTGGTAATGAGGTCATCGATTAGTACACCAATGTATGCCTCATACCTCGAAAGAATTAATGGCTTTTCGTCTCGTTGCGCCAAACTTGCGTTTATTCCTGCCATCATCCCTTGGCATGCTGCCTCTTCGTATCCTGTTGTTCCGTTGATTTGTCCGGCGAAGTATAGGCCATGCAAGCGCCTTGTTTCTAATGAATGATATAGCTGCTCTGGTGGAAAATAGTCGTATTCGATGGCGTAGCCGGGCCTAAAAATCTTGGCGTTTTCAAAACCCTCGATTTGCCTTAGGGCTTCGTATTGGATGTAGTCGGGTAATGAGGAACTAAAACCGTTCAGGTAGTATTCTTCTGTTGTCCATCCTTCGGGCTCCACAAATAATTGGTGACTGTCTTTTCCGGCAAATCGGTCAATTTTGTCCTCAATGCTTGGACAATAGCGAGGTCCCACGCCCTGGATTCTGCCATTGAACATGGGCGAATATTTGAAGCCTTTTCGCAAGGTTTCATGTACTTTCAACGAGGTGTGTGCTATCCAGCAGCTTCTTTGTTTCTGTATTTTGAAGGGTTCAGTGTATGAAAAGCCGACTACTTCCTCGTCGCCTTTCTGCTCGATCAGTTTGCTGAAATCTATTGTTCTTCCGTCGATGCGGACCGGGGTCCCTGTTTTCAGCCGCTTGACCTCGAAACCGAGTTCTTTGAGTTGTTCGCTGATGCCATGGCTCGCTACCTCTGCCATTCTACCGCCAGGGAATTGTTGTTCGCCAATATGGATAACGCCATTCAGAAACGTTCCATTGGTTAGGATGACAGCCTTGCTTTCGATTGCGCCTCCCATTGCTGTTTTTACACCCGTCACTGTGTCGCCAACCGTGAGCAATCCCGTCACTGTGTCTTGCCAAAAATCGATGTTGGGTGTTTTTTCGAGTAGGTTGCGCCATTCGGCGGTGAACATGGCTTTGTCGCTTTGGCATCGAGGGCTCCACATAGCCGGGCCTTTCGACTTGTTGAGCATCCGGAACTGTATCATGGTGCGATCGCTGACGATGCCACTGTAACCTCCCATCGCGTCGATTTCGCGCACAATTTGCCCCTTTGCGATGCCGCCCATGGCTGGGTTGCATGACATGGAGGCCACTAGGCGCAAATCCATTGTGACGAGCAACACCTTCCTGCCCATGTTGGCTGCAGCTGAAGCCGCCTCGCATCCGGCATGACCGGCTCCTACAACAATAATATCATACGGTTCAAAATACATCTTTATTGTCTGTGTTTCACGGGAAACAATTTGTGTAATATATTGATAATTAATTAAATAACAAAATCAATGACTCTTCTTCTTTGTTGCGCATCATGTTTTCTTCTTCCTCGCTTTGGTCGTCGAAGCCTATCAAGTGCAACACTCCGTGGATGATGACGCGATGCAGCTCGCTTTCATAACTGCGCCCGAAGGTTACGGCATTCTCCTTGATTCGGTCAAGACTGATGCAAAACTCGCTCGACAACACGGTTTTGCAATCGGTCAAGGGGAAGGTGATGATATCGGTGTAGAAGTCGTGCCCAAGGCGCTCTCTGTTGATTTCCAGCAGTTTCTCGTCGCTGCAAAAATAATAATGCAACTCCCCTACCCGCTTGCCATGGAGCTCGGCCACCTCACCAATCCAAGCCTTGGCTTTCGTTGCTTCGAAGGGTGGCATTTCCACATCTATGGTGTTGAATCTGATCATCTTACCTCGTGTTTTTCTTCAAATAATAATCGTTGATCTTTTCCTTATAATAGGGTGCAAATTCTATCGGGTTGGTTTTAAGGAGTTCCTGGTTCTTTTTAAGGGTTTCCTGATAAAGCAACTCGTCGATTTTTCGCTCGAATTGTGCGCCTTTGTACTCGTTAGACTTGCGCTTTTCCTCTTGCTCTCGTTTCTCTTGCGCCTTCTGTGATTCCAGCATCCGCGACTCGATTCTTTGGCTGCGCTCGACGGTCTGTCTGGTTATCTTTTTGTTCACCAAATCTTCCTCTAATTTCTCCATGTCTTTGATGATTTCGTTCAGCCCGTCGTCGCCGATTTGCCCGTTTTCTTTCATGTCGTTGAGCATTTTCTGCATCCCCTGCCTAAGCATTTCCTGTTCGGCGGCCATGCGCGCCAACTCCTCGCTTGTCGAGTTGGGCTGTTGTTCGCCTGGTTTGTTCATCTTTTCTTGCATCTGCTTGAGTTGTTCGCTCAGTTGCTGTTGCAACTGTTGCATTTTCTTCATGTTTTGGCTTTGTTGGCCCGGTTTGGGTTTGCTGCTGTTCATGGGCATCCCCATGGCGTCCATGCTTTCCTCCATGTTGTCGAGCGATTCGGCAAGCATCAGCGCAAGGTTGTTCATCGACATCATGGCGGTTTGCTGGTGTCTTGCGGCTTGCGACAGTTTCAGGTCGTTGAGGTATTTCAGTGCATTGGAGGTTTGGTTTTCGATGGTGTGCAGCTCGTCGAAGACGAAGTTTTTGATCAAGGGTTGGCGCATGGCCATGTTGCGAAGCGAATCGCGCACCATGTTGAAATTGTCGGCCACCTCCTTTTGTGTGATGATTTTTGAAACCAGGCTTGGGTCGTCGGTGCGCAGTTTGCCGATTTCCGTCATAAGGTTCTCTTGCTCGTGCGAGGCATGGACGACGTTCTCAAGCAAGACGCGAAGCAAATGTGCGTCTTCGGCCATTTGCTCCATGCCTTCCATCTGCATTTGTGCCATCATTTTGTTGGCCATTTGCTGCATTTTTTTCCCTGCTTCTTTCTTGTTTTGCTTCGATTTCTGTTGTTCGCCCGACTGTTCGTTTTGCATGGCATTGTCGAGGTCTTGCTCGATGCTTTCTTCCATTTCCTCGTCTTTTTCGAGGTTGAAGGGGTCTTTCAAATCCTTGTTTTTCTCCATCAGTTGGTCGAGCTCGTCCATCATCTTCTCAAACTCTTCCTTGGCCTCCTCTGCCGTTTTTTTGTCGCCCTCCTCCTCTGCCTTGTCTGTGTTTTCGGTAGCTTCCTTTTGCAATTCTTCGCCCAATTTGTCCAGTTTCTCGGCTAGGTCGTTGAGGTCTTTCTCCATCTTAAGTTGTTCGAGCAGAGCAAGGTTGCGGTCGAGTAGTTCTTGCATCGACTGGTTGTTCTTCTTGATTTCCTGCATGGCCTTCTGCATCTGCTCGCGTGGCATGTCTTCAAGAAGTTTGTCGATTTGCTCCATCATTTTTTTCAGCTCTTCAGGAATCACCTCCTCAAATAGCTTGTTGATCTGCTCTTGTTTCTTGATGAGGTCTTCGTTGGCCACCTCATGTTCTTTCATGAAATTGGCCAAGTCTTCTTGCTCTTTTTGCAACTTGTTCCACTCCTCCTGAATCTGTTGCTGCTTTTCCAAAAGGCTTTTCATTTTCTCCTTGTCCGCCCAGTCCAAATCTTTCTTTTGGATAAGGTCTTGCAGCATCTTTTCAATCTCGTCTTGCAGTTTGTTTGCTTCTTGCGCTTTCTGCGATAGCCGTTCCATAATGTTTTCCGACTGTTGGTTGGCTATGCTGTCTAAAGCGGATACGGAAGGCTTGTAGTAAGTGAACGTTTCCGAGCGTTTCGACTTTGGGCCATGGAAACCATCGTTGTCCCACACCTCGAAATAGACTTCCATGTTTTGCCCAGGCATGACGCCCAGGCTGTCCATGTTGAAATGATGGAAGAAGGAAGTGCGGGCTTGTTTCGAGTCGAAAGAAACGGGGATGACGAACTTCTTTTCAATGGGTTCTTTTACCAAACAATTGAAATTCAGTTTGGTAAATCCATAATCATCTGTGATGAGACCAGAAAAGAACACGTCTGTGGAAAGCTGCTCGTCAAACGATTCCACGCGAATGTCGGGATAGGCGTCGGGCAACACATCAACGGCAAAACCGAGCGGGTCGAGGGTGTTGTTCCATGTGTTTTGAACTTGCACCTCGAATTGGGTGGATTGTGACGCAACAAATTGGTATTCAAATACATTGTCCTTTTCTGGCAAATCGGCGGTCAAAGAGTCGCGAGTAAGGGTCATTTGTTCTGTGTCGCGGGTCAAAAAGCTGAAAACGAGAGTTGTGCCTTGTGGTACGATAAGACGCGTCTTTCCTTCGAGGGTTTCGTTTTGGCGATGGATGTATTTCGGATAACGCATTTCGCAGCGATAAGAGAGCAAAGTGGGGTTGGGGCGCACCGTTATGTGTATGGGCCGGCTGGTGTATTCTCCTCCTATCACGTTAAAAACCAAGTCGTTGTAAAGATTCTTGAAGGTATAACTGAAGTCGTTGGCCGAGCCTTTGGTCATCAGCTGTTGCCCCAACTCGCTTTTCACATAAAAGGCATCTGGGATGCGGTCGCCCGTAACGTGGATGTTGAATCTCATCTCTTTGCCTTGTGTGGTCTCGATGTTATCTTGCTCGATGACAACTTGATAGGGTAGAGGCTTCTCATAGTTCTGCTCATAATTAACGATGCGTTGGGTGGGTTCAACGGCAAACGAAGGAAGAAAGACCATCAGCAATATCAAGGAAAGAAGCAATCCGAAAAAAATGCCCAAATACTTCAAGTTGCTGCGCAAATCGATGGCATCGCTGAAACGGATCGGGGAGAGGCGCTTGGTGCGCTGCTCGATGGTAGCGGCCAATAGGGTGTCGTTGGAATTGTCCTCGTTTTGGTTGCTCAACTGTATGGTGTTCAATAGTTTGTCCTTGATTTCAGGGAAAAACTTTCCGATGAGGACAGAAGCTTGTTCCACCGACATTTTCTTCCTAAACCTGATTAGATTGACTAATGGGACAAGGAAATAATATGCCGCAGCGAAAACCGAACCTGCCAAAAGGAACAGAAACAGTACAAAACGACCTTTGTTTGGAAACCAAGAAACATATTCCAACCCGTTGATAATCAAATAGAAGACAATCCATAACACAGCTCCCACCAAAACGCCTTGAATGAGGCGATTAAGGTAGAACTTCCGCGTGAAGTCCTCGATTTTCCTTATCAAATCCTTCGGTGCTGACATACTTGTTTCAGAATAACCTGCAAAAATAAGGAAAAGTTTGGTTTCGGCGGCACCCTGTGGGCCAAATCTTTGTTCCAACGCTGTTAATTTTGGAAAAAAGGCAGGGTTTTTTCATACATGCCTCACTCGACAATCAGTCGCCGGACGGCCACGCCCTTGGTTGTTGTCGCAATGACAAGATACAAACCAGGGGAAAAATGGGATGCATCCAGGCTGTATTGTTTTTGGTCGCCTAAAGTACAAGCTTCTAAAACCTGTCCTATAAGATTTTGAATCACAATGCGTTGCAACCCTTCTTCGGACACAATGCCAATCCTTTCTTTGGCTGGATTGGGATAAAGAGCAATAGAAGGGTTGTCAAACTCCCCAATGCTGGTTTGGCTCAGTCCTGCCAGATGCGCTACGGCCCCAAGATTGACTTGAGTGAAACGTCGCGACTGTTCCAAGTTATTGACACTCAGTCCTAAAACATCGTTTCTTGTGTGGATGAACGGCGAACTGGCTCGAACATCTTCAAAAGGGTGAACGGCAGGATACCCGTTGCGGTTGAACGAAGAATAATCGCTGTCGCCCCAAGCGAGCCAATCTTGCCAAATGGGCATCTCGGGGAAATACACATGGCAAACATCGAAAACATAATCAGCGAAAAGCGAGTCTTGGGTGGTGTACATCAAGTTGATGTGGATATCAGAGCCTTCTTCGAGATACCCTGTCATGTCGAGGTTGAAGTAACCCACTATATTCATTTGGTTTTCAGCACATTCCTTTGCATACGCTGCGCTTCCGATGAGCCCGATTTCTTCGGCGTTCCAATGGGCATAAATGATGGTTCTGTCGAACTTGTGGCGACTGAGCAAACGCGCCGTTTCAAAGATGCCTGCCACGCCCGTGGCGTTGTCGTCGGCACCTGGAGCGCGAACCGTATCGGGGTCGGTGGTGTCGCCGTTCCATGAGTCGTAATGCGCACCGCAAATCACAAACTCTTGCGGTTTCGTCACGCCCCATTGGATGGCGAGAATGTTGTCAGCGGTTTCCTCCGGAAATCCGGGTTTGCTGATTTTGAAGTCGTGCAAAACCACCGTGTCGATACCGTTAAGACTGTTATAACGCGCTATAAGCCAATCTTGTACATCATAAATATGCCGACTGTCGCAACGGCGGGTTTGGTAGGAGCAAAGGTGCAAAATCGTCGCCTCGATGCTATCAACGGAAACCGAATCCATCAAAGCGCGGATGGCAGGGCTTTCTGCCGTAACGGACGGATAATCATGCTCGAAAAGGTGCGGAGCCTGGGCAAAACCATTCACACCCGCTAAAACAAACAAAGCAATCCATATTTTTTTAATCATAACCGATAACTATTAACTTCTAACTATTAACTCCTAACTCCTAACTCCTAACTCCTAACTCACAACCCCTTCACATGCGGTTTTCCTGCGATAAAATCCTTCAAGTAAAAAGGTTCAAAATACGCTACATCAACGAATTGCCGTTCTTTCAAAGCCTTTTCCGCCAAAGGACGCATATACGCCGCCGAAGGCTTGAAACCATCGATAATGCAGATGTTCTTTTGGTTTTCAAACAGTTTGCTTAATTTTGGTGCGCCGTCGCCGAAAAGCCAAAGGCGGTGGTCTTTGCGCAAATCGGCAAACGAGTTTTCATCCATCACCACGGCTTCTGTATCCTTGGTTTTGTTCAAGTTGGCATCGAAAACAGCGGCATAGACCTCCATCCGTCGAGCGTCAATCATCGGTATAAGCAGGTCGTTTTCCGCGATTTGGCCTCCGAGTTTGGCCTTCAAGCCGTAAGCCATCGCTTCCAATGTGTCGATGGCCATCAACGGCAAGTCGGTGGCATAGCAAATGCCCTTGGCGGTGCTCACCCCGATGCGCAATCCCGTGTAAGATCCAGGTCCCTTGCTGACGGCCACGGCATCCAGCTGCCGATAGTCGATTTTCGCCGTTTCCATCACCTCGCGGATGAAATTCGTAATCTTCTCTGAATGAGCGTTTTGCCCTTCTGTTTCGCGCAAGCCAATCGTGCAGCAACTCTCGTTGAGAGCCACCGAACAAACAGGAGTGGCGGTTTCTAAACAAAGTATCATTACAAGTCGGTTTTGCGGGCAAAAATAGGAAAAATAATGGCTTTGGAGTGAAATTATTAATTAATTAACAAAAGCGAATCAAAAATTCACTAACTTTGCCGAAATTTTATGTTGCCAAAAGGCAAAATCTTAAAAGGATGACAATCAGTTCCTTAAAATGTATTTATGGGACTTAGAAGGCGAAGCTGTATAATGACGAAACCTGTTTTTTTCATTTCTGAGGCGACCCAACGCAACTGGGACAAGCTGAAAAACGGTGGTGAAAACCGCCTGACACGCCGCGCCAATAAGAGCCTTTCGCAGAAGGTCATCACGCCCGAAGGGTATGTGACGGCAGGCAGCCTGCCGCGTTTCGTCGAAGAATTGAAAGCGGCCAATCATCCCATCAACGCGCTGATTTTCAGCCTTTGCGCCTCTTTTGTGGAACACAATAAAGTCCATCCTGAAAACAAGCGTAGGTTTTTTGAGGAATACGCTAATCACCAACGAATTGACATCGAAATACCACGGCAAATCCAGAAAAACCGGCAAGACGATTGGATAGGTTTCATCTATCAGTCGCTGACGGCGGAAGGTCATCGCATAATGAAGGGCTTGTATTATACCAAGCCTTTGATTGTCAAGGAAATGCTTTCGGATATTCGTGTCTTGAACGGAGAAACCTTCCTCGACCCTTGCTGCGGAAGTGGCATCTTCCTTCTGAAAGTGGAACACGCCCAGTTGGAACAGCTCTTCGGTATCGACAACGACCCGCTTGCCGTGATGATTGCCAAAGCCAATCTGATGGTAAAATTCAATGAATCAGACGTTTATCCTCAGATTTACCAGATGGATTTCCTGCATCACGCAACTTCGGCGTTTGGAGACTTAAAATTCGACTATATCGTCACCAATCCACCATGGGGCACAGAAAAAGGCAAACAACACCCGTCGGATGTAATCTGTTCGCACGAAAAGGCATCGCTGTTTTTTACAGAGTCATTTAAGTTTTTGAAAAACAACGGAATACAGCACTATTTATTGCCCACTTCGCTGCTGAAAATCAAGGTGCACGCCGACTTCCGCCGCTTCGTCTTGAACGAAACACGCTTGGAAGTGGTGAAATGCTATCACGAGCGCTTCAAAGGGGTGTTCACCGATTTTATAAGCTTGAAAGTCAGCAGAAAAATAACTTTTGGCGAGCAAACCTACAAGGTCATTGGCGCAAACAATGAGGTTTCGAGAAAGGAAGTGAAAGTGACAAACAACCCGTTTTCGCCCATCCCCATCCTCAACGACCGCGACGAGGCCATCCTTGCCAAGGCCGAGCGGATGCGCCACGACGACCTTTCGCACAGCCAATGGGCTTTGGGCATCATCACGGGAAACAATGCCAAAGTGCTGAAAGACAAACCAGCAAAGGGTTTGGAGAAGATTTACACGGGCAAGGACATCGGCAAATACAGCCTGAAACCTGCCTCGCGTTATATCAAATTCAATCGCGCTGATTTCCAACAATGTGCGAAAGAAGAGTTTTATCGCGCCAAAGAGAAACTGGTTTATAAGTTCGTTTCGAGCCGACTTTGCTTCACCTACGACGACACACAAAGCCTTTTCCTCAACAGCGCGAACATCCTTATCCCCGAGATAGAGGGCATGAGCATCAAGACCGTGTTGGCATTTTTGAATTCATCGTTTTTCAACTTTTTGTATGTCAAGCGTTTTGGCGACTTAAAGATACTGAAAGGCAATTTGTGTACTTTGCCTTTCCCGAAGATTACGCCCGAAGACGACAAAAGACTCTCCGCTTTGGTGGACAAGGCTTTGAAAGGCAGCACAGAAGCCATCAAAGAAATCGATATATTTGTTTTTGACTTGTATCAACTTGATAATGAATAGATTGATATAGTCTTGAAATCATAAACTGAAATCTAGAATTATGAGAATACTCGTCACTGGCGGTGCCGGATTCATCGGCTCGCACACCTTGGTTGAACTTGCCGCAGCGGGCCACGAAACCGTGGTCATCGACAACCTTTGCAATTCGAGCCGCAAGTCGTTGGAGCGTGTGACGGAATTGACAGGAAAGGAAATCCCGTTTTACGAAATCGACATTCGCGACCGCGAAGGCCTCAACCGCGTCATGAATGCGCATCATTTTGATGCCATCATCCATTTCGCCGGACTGAAAGCCGTGGGCGAAAGCGTGGAAAAGCCTTGGGAATATTACGAAAACAACATCGGCGGCACATTGACCCTGCTTGACGTGATGCGCCAACACGGCTGCAAAAACATCATCTTCTCCTCGTCGGCCACCGTCTATGGCGACCCAATCATGATCACCATCACTGAAGAATGTCCCAAAGGTCATTGCACCAACCCTTACGGCCAGACCAAAAGCATGCTTGAGGAAATCATGATGGACATGCAGAAGGCCGACAACGAGTGGAATATCGTTCTGTTGCGCTATTTCAATCCCATCGGAGCGCATCCGAGCGGGCGCATCGGGGAGAACCCCAACGGCATCCCGAACAACCTTATGCCCTACGTCACCCAAGTGGCCGTGGGCAAACGTCCCGAACTCGGCGTTTTCGGCAACGATTACCCCACGCCCGACGGCACCGGCGTGCGCGACTATATACATGTCGTCGACTTGGCCCGTGGCCATGTGGCGGCCTTGCAAGCCATCGAAAAGCGTTGTGGCTGCGCGATTTACAACCTTGGCACGGGACAAGGCTATTCGGTGTTGGACGTGGTGAAGACCTTTGAGAAGGTGAACGGCATCAAGATTCCGTATAGCATCAAGCCACGCCGTGCGGGCGACATAGCCACTTGTTATTCCAACCCCGCCAAGGCGGAAAAGGAACTCGGCTGGAAGGCGCAATACGGCCTCGAAGAGATGTGCCGCGACTCATGGAACTGGCAACGGAACAACCCCGATGGGTATTGATTTTTGGAGAACAAAACTAACAAAACCTTCAAAACAAAGATTATCTTAGCCATCGAAACAAGCAACGGCGGCCAACCGGCACGCCGTTGCAAAGCCACCTTACGGTGGCATACCCCCCCACCAATAACTACTATGATTGACATCGATGCCTTAAAAAACTATGCTTTCGATACGATAGGTGCCATTCATGAGGTTCACAAAGAATTGGGACCTGGGTTGAACGAGAAAATCTATCAAGAAGGTTTGCAGTTGGAGTTGACAGAAAGAGGTATTCCGTTTGAGCGCGAATTGACATTTCATCCATTTTATCATGGCCAAAAAATGGAAGCCACATATCGGTTGGATTTTCTTGTAAATAAAGATATTGTGGTGGAATTGAAAACGGTTGATAGCCTAATATCTGAACATAAAGCTCAACTATTTAACTATTTGCGATTGACGGGTGCTACTGTTGGGATTCTTGTTAATTTTTACCCAAAGTTTGCAGAAATTGAGCGATATTTCCATGACAAGGAGGAGAAAGAAATCTATGGTTCAGATGGCTTTGCTGTCAGGAAGTTCAAATCATTCTAAAAGCTAATCTGCATCCGTCAGGATGCGTTGGAAAGCACGCCGGTTGGCTGCTTTCCTTGTTCTCAAAAAAGGTTTTGTCAGTTTTGTAGGTTTTGTTCTAAAAAAGAAAAATATGAAAGGAATCGTACTCGCCGGAGGCTCCGGCACCCGATTGTACCCCATCACCAAGGGCGTGAGCAAGCAACTGCTCCCGATATACGACAAGCCGATGGTGTATTATCCCATCAGCGCATTGATGCTCGCGGGCATCAGGGAAATCCTTGTCATCAGCACCCCGTATGACCTGCCAGGCTTCAAGCGGCTGCTTGGCGACGGGAGCGACTACGGCGTGCGTTTCGAATATGCCGAACAGCCTTCGCCCGACGGCCTCGCACAGGCTTTCATCATCGGAGAAAAATTCATCGGCGACGACAGTGCATGCCTCGTTCTCGGCGACAACATCTTCTACGGCAACGGCTTCACTAAAATGCTTACGGAGGCCGTGCGCACGGCCGAAGAAGAAAAGAAAGCCACCGTGTTCGGCTATTGGGTGAGCGACCCCGAGCGCTATGGCGTGGCCGAGTTCGACAAAGCCGGCAATTGCCTTAGCATTGAGGAAAAACCCAAGCAACCCAAAAGCAACTATGCCGTGGTGGGACTGTATTTCTATCCAAACAAGGTCGTCAATGTGGCCAAAAACATCAAGCCATCGGCACGCGGCGAGCTGGAAATCACCACGGTGAACCAAGAGTTCCTGAAAGACGGTGAGCTGAAGGTGCAGACCCTCGGTCGCGGCTTCGCATGGCTCGACACAGGCACGCACGACAGCCTTTCGGAAGCCTCCACCTTCGTCGAAGTCATCGAGAAACGCACCGGACTGAAAGTGGCTTGCTTGGAAGGCATCGCCTATCGCCATGGCTGGATTACGGAAAAGAAAATGCGCGAATTGGCCCAGCCGATGCTCAAAAACCAATATGGGCAGTATCTGCTGAAGGTCATCGACGAAATGAAAGAGGAAGTTAACTCTGAGACATTCAAGAATTTAAGATAAGATCACATGAACTACAGACGCTCTATCATCATCACTGGCGGTGCGGGCTTCATCGGGAGCCACGTCGTGCGCCTGTTCGTGAACAAGTATCCCGAATACAAGATCATCAACCTCGACAAGCTGACATACGCCGGCAACCTCGCCAACCTGAAAGACATCGAAGACAAGCCGAACTACAAGTTCGTGAAGGCCGACATCTGCGACTTCGAGACGATTT
>CAMOCK010000043.1 GCA_946610645.1 uncultured Bacteroidales bacterium | reverse complement strand
GGAAGCACTGTAGTTGCACTGGTTGGCATTGCCCGAAACGCCCACCACCGAACTCATGTTGATGACGCTGCCGCCAGCCTGCTTCCACATGACGGGCTGCACAGCCTTGGTGAAGTTGAACACCGACTTGAGGTTCACGTTGATGACGGCGTCCCATTGTTCCTCGGTCATGCGCTTCAGCGCGGTGTCCTTGGTGATGCCCGCATTGTTCACAAGAATGTCGATGCGGCCGAAGTCCTTCACGATTTCGTCGACCACCTTGTGGGTTTCCTCGAAGTTGGCGGCGTTTGAGGCGTAGGCCTTGGCTTCAACGCCGAGAGCCTTCAGTTCCTTTTCTGTTTCCAAAACGACATCGTTCAGTGCAATGTCGGTGAAGGCAATCTTGCAGCCTTCTTGTGCAAAACGCATGGCGATGGCCTTGCCAATGCCACGACCGGCTCCCGTAATCAGAGCCACTTTATTTTCCAAAAGTTTCATTTCAGATTTAAGATTTAAAGATTCAAAGATTTAAAGATCATTACTTTATGTGTTTCTCAATCAGTTCAAGCAAGTCGCCGACAGTCTTCACATTGGCAGTTTCGGCTTCGGTGAACTTCACGTTGAACTCGCGCTCAAGAAGCATGGAAAGCTCCACGAAGTCGAGCGAGTCGGCGCCCAAATCGTTGAAGAAGTTCTTATCGGGCGTAATCTCGTTCTCGCTGACTTTCAGCTTGGAAGAAATCAGTGCCCTTGTCTTGTCTTGAATTGTGGCCATAATCTTGTGATTTAAGATTTAAGATTTATAATTCAAGATTTAAAGATTTAAGATTCATTGTTTTGCGCGGGTATCGGGCAGCAAGGCAAACGAGAGCTCGCCTTTGACGCACATCTTACCGCCCACGCTGAGCACTGCCGAGCAGATGTAGATGTTGGCGCGATGGTAGGTCAGCGTTGCTTCCACCTCAACGGTGTCGCCGGGCTTGACGCTGTTCTTGAAGCGCACCTTGTCGATGCCGGTGTAGAAAGTCAGCTTGCCGATGAGGTCGTCCTTCATCAGCAGGGCGCAACTTTGGGCCATGATTTCGCAAAGGATGACGCCCGGCACGACGGGTTCGCCCGGGAAATGGCCTTGCAGGAAGAACTCCTCACCCGTCACATGGTACTTGGAATGGGCCACATGGTTTTCGTCTAAGGTCATCTCGTCGACCAAGAGCATAGGCTCGCGGTGCGGGAGATACTGTTTGATTTCGTCTCTGTTCATTGTATGTTGTTTAATTGTTGATTGTTGAATTGTTGTTTATTGGACGCGGGACTTCGGGACACGGGACACGAGACTTAGTTCGTCCCGTGTCTCGCGTCTCGCAGTCTCGTGTCTATTATATTTTTCGGATAGCCAAGCACCCATTATGTCCGCCGAAGCCCAAAGAATTGGAGATGGCAATATCGACATTGGTCTCGACGGGCGTGTTAGGCGTATAGTTCAGGTCGCATTCGGGGTCGGGCTCGTCCAAGCCGATGGTGGGCGGGATGATGCCGTTGTTCAAGGTCATCACGCTGATGATGAGCTCGATGGCACCAGCGGCACCGAGGGCGTGACCCATCTCCGACTTGGTGGAGCTGATATGCGCCTTGCGGGCCTCTTCCTCGCCCAGCGCAATCTTGATGGCGCGGGTCTCGCCGCTGTCGTTCATGGGCGTACCCGTGCCGTGGGCGTTGATGTAGAGGCTCTCGCCTGCCTTGAACTGCGCTTCATCCAAAGCCTGCCTGATGGCCAAGCTCTGCGTGGTGCCGTCGGGACGCGGGGCGGTGTTGTGGTAAGCATCGCACGAGTTGCCGTAGCCGCAAAGCTCGGCATAGATCTTTGCGCCGCGTGCCTTGGCGTGTTCGTATTCCTCAAGGAGTACGATGCCCGAGCCCTCGGCAATGACGAATCCGCCACGGTTCTTGTTGAACGGCAAGGAGGCATACTTCGGGTCTTCCGACTTGGTCAAGGCCTTG
The DNA here is from genome assembly GCA_946610645.1 of uncultured Bacteroidales bacterium. Lineage (GTDB taxonomy): Bacteria > Bacteroidota > Bacteroidia > Bacteroidales > F082 > Limimorpha. The sequence goes on along the minus strand of CAMOCK010000043.1, from coordinate 6,798 downwards.
CAATTGGCGAAAGCGGCGATGGAAACGGGGTTGATGCCCGCCTCGGTGCCACCGGCGATGATGGCGTCGGCATAGCCGTGTTTGATGGCGCGATAGGCCTCACCGATGGAGTGCGTACCCGTGGCACAAGCCGTCACGATGGGCACGCACGGGCCTTGGGCGTTGTAGCGGATGGCGACGCTACCCGAAGCCATGTTGCCGATCATCGTCGGGATCATCAAAGGCGAAATCCAGCGCGGACCTTCGTCGTAGAACTTCTTGACTTCGCGCAAGATGGTGTCGAAACCGCCAATGCCCGAGCCGACATACACGCCAAGGCGCGACGGATCCATTTGCAGGTCTTCATTGTCCTTCATGGCTTGGTGGGCCGCTGCCATGGCATAGATGGCGAAGCGGTCGTTGCGCTTGACAAAGCCCTTGTCTACGCCACTTGCCTCGGCGTCAAAGTCTTTCAGTTCGGCGGCGATTTTCACGGGCAAGTCGGCGGTGTCGAACGACTTGATGAAGTCGATGCCGCAATAGCCGTCCATCAGGTTTTTCCATATCGTGGGCAGGTCGTTGCCAATCGGCGAAACGGCACCCATACCTGTGATTACTACTCTTCTATTATCAATAGTTTTCATATCATTAAAGCTTTTTATTTTACTTATGCTTATCTTTTAATTCGGAATCAAGAATGCGGAATACGGAATAGGGCAAAGCCCAGTGTCGCTTCGCGATATTCTTCATTCTGCATTCCTCATTCTGCATTTCATTAAAACTCCCATTCCCAAAGGCAGGCAGCGGAAACGAATCCAGCGCCAAAGGCACTCATAACGATCTTCTGTCCAGCCTTGACTTTGCCATCGGCAATCATTTCATCGAGCATGATCGGGATGCTGGCCGACGAGGTGTTGCCGTATTTCTGGATGACGGTGGGATACTTTTCATCGGGACCGCCCACGATGTGACGGATGCCATCGATGATGCGCTTATTGGCTTGGTGGAGCATGAACCAGTCGATGTCGCCATGCTGCAAGCCGTTGCGTTTCAGCAAAGCATTGATGTCCTTCGCCGACTCGGAGACGGCCGTGCGGAACAACTCCTTGCCCTTCATCACGAGCGGCTGGCCTTTGATGTATTCCTTCTCAAAAGGCGTGGTCTCCATACCTCTTTCATAATAGAGCACATCGCGATCGCTGATCATGGTGAGCTTCACGTCCTTGAAGGCAGTGCCTTCAGTGACGACCACAGCACCGGCACCGTCGCCAAAAAGGACGCTGCAGTCGCGTTCCTTCCAATCGCAGTATTTGGTGGGTTCCTCGGCGCAAAGGATGAGGATGTTCTTGGCGTGACCCGCCTTCATCATGCCGTCGGCCAACATCAGCGCGTTGACGAATCCGGCGCAAGCCACGTTGATATCGAGACCTGCACAGGTGAGTCCGATGCGTTTCTGGACGATGGCACTGAGGCCTGGCGTGACGTGGAGGTTGGCCACATTCGATACCAAAAGGAAATCAATCTGGTCGGGCCGCAAGCCCGAAGCCTTGATGGCCTTGACGGAGGCATCAACGGCAATGTCGTATAAATCTTCAGTAGATAATAAGTGACGCGCTTGTATGCCCGTGCGCGTGGTGATCCATTCGTCGCTTGTGTCCAAAAACTTGGCCAAGTCGTCATTGGTCACTCTGAGGGCGGGCAGTGCGCTTCCAGTTCCGATAATTTTCATTTCGATTCGGTTAAAATTAAAAACTCGTTTTCTGTCGATTAAAAACGATGCAAAAGTACCTTATCGCACAATAGCAGGTGAAAAAAGTGCCGAATCCAGCCAAAATGTGGCGAAATTCGGCAATTTGGGGTGAAATTCGGCAAATTTTGTGGCGAAAAAACTACATTCCGCCCATGCCTTGCGGTGCGCTGCCCGAGTCGTCGGCACCTTGGCGGGCGCGTTGCTCAAGCTCCATCTTGCCGAAACGGAAGGTCACGCCGACCGAGACGCTGCGACTGTTGTACTTCGAATTGGAAGTGTAAACCACATACGGGCTACTGATCGACTGGCCCCAACTGTTCCAATTGAAGATGTCGCTCGCGTTGACGAAGACCGACAACTTACGGTCGAAGAAGTCGGCACGAAGGCCGGCATTGATGCCATAGCGGGCGTGACGCTCGCTAAACAGCGACTGCGTGGGCGAGCTGTAATAGCCCGAAGCCGTCACCTCGAGTTTGTTCCACAGCTTGGCCCACAGATTCAGACGGAAACTGTAGGACCACATGTCTGATTTATAGGGTATTCCATTATATTCCGTAGAAATGTAGGAATCATAAAGGTTGGCATAGAAGCGCACATTGAAAAACCCGTTCGGACGATACATCACATTGGCTTCCAAGCCCGTGCTGTAGCTCTTGCCCACATTGACGGGATAGCTATACGACACCGGACGGCCATAAAGCCAATACATAGTGCTATCGGAAGAAATCGTTATCGTATTGACTTCGTTTGACTTGCCGCGATAGTAGGCCGACAAGCCCACCGAACCGAAGCTCGTCCAATATTTGGTCCAGCCGGCTTCAATGGCATTGGTGTAAATGCGTTCCAAGTCGGGATTGCCGCTGCTGTAGTTGTCCTCGTGATACATCGGGAAGGCGCTCAGACTCTCCGCGTCGGGTGCGGCGATGCGGCGCGTGTAGCTCAGTTTGAAGTTATGCATCGACTTGGTGCGATACGACAAGTGAATCGACGGACGGACACTGAAGAAATGCTTCGAGAAGTTGTATTGCGTCGAGTCGGGATATTCGCCGCTCACCAATTCGCTGACGAAACGGATGCCCGGCTTCACCGTGAAACCGCCAAACTTGTGCTGCACGGTAACGAAAGCCTCGTTGTTCAGTTTGCTGAAGTTGGCCTTGTAGGAACGATAAATGTCGTTGTCCCAATTCCAAGCGTCCTCGTCGCCGTAGGGATTGGTCACGGTGTCGGTGATGAGGTATCGTTTTTCAGGATCGATGCCCACGGTGTAGCCCACCGCAATCTCGCCATTCTCGGAATAGGGGCGGTTGTAGATGATTTCACCTTCCGCACCAAACGAGCTATAGTTGCTCACTTGTTGCATCACCTTTTTATATTCGTAAGGTTGGGTAAACGCCCTCGTAATCGTGCCGCCGTAGCCGCCGCCCCAACCCATTGCGTTCACACTCACCGAAAGGTTGTGGCCTTTGTCGTCGAACTTGTGGCGATAATACAGGCCACCGTTGGCAAAGTAATTGCGGTTCCAAGCATTGCTGCTTTCGGCAAAATCAGTCGTCAAAGAGTCGGGGATAAATTCTTCGCGGAACACCGACATACTGTTGATGTTTTTGCCCCAATTCGGCCAACCACTGAGCCAAACATTGATGCTGTTTGCCGTATCTATTTCATAATCAAGACTGAAGTAGCCACCCGTATTGAAGTCTTTGCTGTTGTAAGTCGAAGTGTCAATTTCGTGGCTGGCCAAAAGATGTTCCTGCGTAAACAGCGACTGGTCACTATAGCTGTTGCCTTTCCAAATGGAATAGCCGCCGTTGATATAGGCGTTGAACGTCAGCTTGTCATTCGACCAAACGTATGACATCCAAGGCGTTACCGACGGCCTTGTGGAGCCGTTCACGCCAAAGCTGAAGAACTCGTTCTTCTGGATTTTGGCATTGGTCACGATGTTGATGATGCCGTCGGCATTGGAACCATAACGTGCCGAGGGGTTGGTGATGACCTCCACGCGGTCGATGCTGTTGGCGGGCATGGTCTGGATGTAGGTCTTGAGGTTTTCGGCGGTCATGTGCGAAGGCTTGTCGTTGATCCACACCTCCACGCTCGACGTGCCGCGCAGGGTGATGTTGCCCTCCACGTCGACCTCCACGCCGGGCGCGTTCTGCAAGGCATCGGAGGCCGTTCCCGTCTGGATGCTGGGGTCTTCGGCCACGTTGTACATGGTCTTCTCCCCTTCCACGGCAAAGAGCGGACGTTTTTCGGTGACGACCACCTCGTTGAGTTTGGTGGCGCCTTCAGAGAGTTTCAGTTTGCCGAGGTCTTGGTTGCCTTTCACGGTCAGCAGCTGCTCAAAGGTCTGGAAACCAATGGCTGAGACCGACAAGCGGTAGTCACCGTTGGGCGCTATGAGTTCGAAACGGCCTTTGTCGTCGGCAGCCGTGCCGCTCACGAAAACGCTGTCGGCCTGCCTGAACAGTCCCACATTGACGAAGGGAATGCCCTTGCCGTTGGCCTCCTCAACGATGGTTCCCGTGATTTTGCTTTGGGCAAATGCCGTTGACGAAATGCCCATCAAAGCGATAATGAACGATAATACAAGTTTTTTCATGACTGAACTATTTTACAAGGTATTAACTGATGAATTTTGTTTTTCGTATGAAAGGAAAATAATTTTATCTTTGGTATATTAGTAAACTATTACACTGCAAAAGTACGGCTTTTTTTGATACTGTCAAGGGAAAAGTTGGATTTTTTTGAAATTTTTCTTGGACAGCCTTTGTCCTATTAGACAGCAAAAGTCGGGAAATGCTACAAAATTTCAGCGAAAAATTGTAACTTTGCAGCCGATTATGAGCGACATAGCGACAGAATTGGCCAAACTGCACACTTTGAGTGGTGCTGCCTATTCCAAGCAGGTGGAAAGGATAGCCCGAACAGGTTTGTTTCATCCTGTTGAAGGCGAACAAAACATCTTTTCAGCCATTGGCGAAGGTGGCAGGGATTACGAGAGCCTTCTCAACGCCGCTCGTAAGGCTGTGACTCATGGATACAAGGTGTACTTGTTGCCGAATCCCAGCGGGACAAGAACGCCCGATTTTATCTTTGAACGTAAGGGAACTTTTCGTCCATACGATTTAAAGACCATTACGGGCAAAGCCTCCGTGTCAAATCGATTGGAAGAATCCATCGGGCAAAGCAATCGCGTTTTGATTAACATCACAAACGATTATAACCCCAGTCTGCTCGCTCGTAGCATCAGGCATTATTTTGAAAGGAATGTCGATGCCATAGAAGTGCTTGTTTTCAAAGGCGGGAAAAGCATCTCCGTTTCAAGGGAATTGTCGCAGAGCAAGTCATTCTACGGGATATTCATGAAAAAGTATTCCCAATAAAAAAGCTGCCGTGTGGCAGCTCTTTTATTTTTGGGCAGTGTCGGTGAAGGCTTACCCCTCGCGGGAATGTCACCCGGATAGCCAATCCAGCGGATTGACACCGCAAAATTACAAACTTTTTTCCATCCCGCAAGGGTTTATTTGAAAATTTTTGAAAAGTTACTGTTTTACTATCCTCTTGCAGAACGCCTTAACATCGTCTTTCGTCCAAACATTCATGACAAAAAACGAGCTTGAGGCAACCTCCCCGACAATCGTCCATTCCTGATAGACCACTCCATCGAGGCAGAAGGCTGCGCGATTGGAGCCTGGGCTATTTGCCGCTTTTCGCGTAAACTCCGACCAGAGTTGTGCAGCCTCTGGCGTCATGTCCACAAACACCCCATATTGTGCAGGTCTTCGGTTGCTGTATTTCGGGCCATGCGTTGCTCGTTCCACCACTGGCTTGCCTCCAAGCACCGCCGAACTGATGGCGGGGCCTTCGGGAGTAGTCTTTTTCAGTGCATAGAGTTTCACTTGTCCTCCTTCCTCCCTTTTGTGTGAGTGGACGGAAATACCGTCAATTTCCATGGTTACTTGCCGACCATTTCCTTTCATAAGTACAAGAGAATCATTGTTTTGCCATCGTTCCAAAAAGATTGGGGCATCCTTTTCAAGCACCGTTGTGTCGGCATAAATTTCCCAAATCTCCAGTTTGCCTTCGCTCGACAAATCACCCTTTGCGCGGTAATGGTTGGTTGGATTAAACCATCCAGTAACCAGCACGAAGGCAATGGCACACATCAAAGCCACTGAACCCAAGAAGCACCAGAACGAGCGGTTGTTTCGGGCACGCTGCGTTCCATCAATGGCATCAATTTGCCGAAGCACATTGTTGCAATGGCTGGCAAAGTAATAATAGACCAAAATGGCCATAAGCAGCATCGACACGCCCGAAATGCACACCGTCCACAAAAACCTGTAAATCACTGCGGGACCAACAGATGCAGCATGTGGCGTGATGATTGTAAAGAAACAGAAAAGCGCCAAAAACAGAAGCCCCACAATCAGCAGCAGAACGACATAAATGGCATAGCCTGTCTTAAGTTTCTGCATGTTTTTGGACAGCGTGAACAAGTCGAAGTTTTCCACCACTTGTTGCCGCACATTGCGCGTAAGCCAAAGTTCAACCAAAGTCGAAATGGCCATCAAAAGGACAAAGCCAACCCCCAATGACCATGAATAGCCAAAATGCGCCAAAAACACGAATCCCAAAATGGCAAGGATGGGATAGCCGATGATAATCGACTTTCGGTATTTCCCGAAAAAGCCTGTACTGGCTTGGATGACAGACTTCATCAGCCGGTCGTTGACAAATTCCTGTTGGTCAAACTGTTGTTTCAGAGTCTCGTATTGCGCTTTCAGTTGGTCGAGTTCATTCAAATTATTGTTTTCGTTGTTTTCCATGATGATTCCCTTTCATTCGTTTTTCGACATTTTCACCAGTTTTTCTTTGATGCGCGCCAGCCTCACCCCAACGTTGTTCGGCGTGATGCCGATGATGGCCCCGATTTCGTCGTAAGTGATGCCTTCGAGCCAAAGCAAGATGAGGCTTCGGTCGATGAGGTCGAGGCGCGAGATGCGGTCGTAGAGTTCGCGGATTTGCTGCGTCCGTGGGTCGTCGGCCTCGTAAGGGTCGATGTC
>CAMOCK010000042.1 GCA_946610645.1 uncultured Bacteroidales bacterium | reverse complement strand
TAGAGCTTCTGCGAGATGCGCTGCGAGCCGTCGCCGCCGATGCTGATCACCGCGTCGATGCCCATGTATTGCAGTTTGCGGAGCATTTCGTCGCTGCGGTCGACGGTGGTCCAAGTGCCATCAGCGTTCTTGACGGGCCAGTTGAACGGGCCGCCCGAGTTGGTGGTCTCGATGATGGTGCCGCCACGGAAGTGGATGCCGCGCACCGTTTCGGGCGTCAGCCTGACCACCTCGGTGGGTTCCCACAGGATGCCGTTGTAGGCCTGTATGCTTCCGAGCACTTCCCAATCCTTCTCTTGGGCGGCTCTCTTGACGATGGCGCGAATCACGGCGTTCAAGCCTGGGCAGTCGCCGCCACCGGTTAGGACTAATAGTCTTTTCATATTATCAGCGTTTTTATTTCAAATTCAGCGCAATCTGCAACTCATCCAACTGCTCCTGGGCAATCGGGGCGGGGCTGCCGCTCATCACGTCGCGACCGGCGTTGTTCTTCGGGAAGGCGATGAAGTCGCGGATGCTGTCGGCGCCGCCGAACAAAGAGCAGAGACGGTCGAAACCAAAGGCCAAACCAGCGTGAGGCGGTGCGCCATACTCGAAGGCACCCATCAAGAAGCCGAACTGCTCCTGGGCCTTCTCGTCGGTGAAGCCGAGCGTGTGGAACATCTTGTTCTGCAAGGTGCGGTCGTGGATACGGATGCTGCCGCCACCCACCTCCACACCGTTCATCACGATGTCGTAGGCATTGGCGCGGATGTCGCCCCACTTCGTCGGGTCGTCGAGCAAAGCCTCGTCTTCGGGTTTCGGAGCAGTGAAAGGATGGTGCATGGCGTAGTAGCGTTGCGTCTCCTCGTCCCATTCCAAAAGCGGAAAATCAATAACACATAGCGGCGCGTATTCGTCGGGCTTGCGCAGACCAAGTTGGTTGCCCATCTCAAGACGCAGGGCGTTGAGCTGCACGCGGGTCTTCATGGCCTCGCCACAGAGAATGAGCATCAGATCGCCAGGCTTGGCACCGAACTTGTCGGCGATGACCTTCAGATCTTCGGGCGTGTAGAACTTGTCCACGGACGACTTGAATGTGCCGTCAGCATTGTACTTGATGTAAACCATGCCGCCGGCGCCCACTTGCGGACGTTTCACGAAGTCGGTGAGTGCATCAAGTTGCTTGCGGGTGTACTCGGCGCAACCTTCGGCGCAGATGCCCACCACGAGGTCAGCGTTGTCGAACAGGCCGAAGCCCTTGCCTTTGGCCACGTCGTTGAGTTCCACGAACTTCATCCCGAAGCGGATGTCGGGCTTGTCGGAGCCGTAGTATTTCATGGCATCGTGCCACGTCATGCGCGGGAACTGGTCGAACTCGATGCCTTTCATCTCCTTGAAGAGGTGCTTGGCCAAGCCTTCGAAGGTGTTCAGCACGTCTTCTTGTTCCACAAACGACATCTCGCAGTCGATTTGCGTGAACTCGGGCTGACGGTCGGCGCGGAGATCCTCATCGCGGAAGCAACGCACGATTTGGAAATAGCGGTCCATGCCGGCCACCATCAACAGTTGCTTGTATTGTTGCGGGCTTTGCGGCAAGGCGTAGAACTCGCCGGGGTTCATGCGGCTCGGCACCACGAAGTCGCGGGCACCCTCAGGAGTGCTCTTGATGAGCATCGGGGTCTCGATTTCGAGGAAGTCTAAGTTGCTCAAATAGTTGCGCACGAGCATGGCCATGCGATGGCGCAACTCAAGGTTTTGGCGCACGGGATTGCGACGGATGTCCAAATAGCGGTATTTCATGCGGAGGTCGTCGCCACCGTCGCTCACGTCCTCAATGGTGAAAGGCGGGGTCTTGCTGCTGTTGAGCAGGCAGAACTCACTGACTTTCAGTTCGATTTCTCCCGTTGCCATATTTGGGTTCTTCGATTCGCGTTCGATGACGGTGCCTTTGGCCTGAATCACGTATTCACGGCCGAAGGAACGGGCCTGTTCGATGAGTTTCGGATCGCTGCTGCCATCCAAGAAGAGTTGGGTGATGCCATAACGGTCGCGGAGGTCGATCCACACGAGGGCGCCTTTGTCGCGCACGCGCTGCACCCATCCTGCCAATACGACTTGCTTGCCGGCGTCGGCAAGACGAAGTTCGCCACAAGTATGTGTTCTGTACATATTTTTCGGATTTAATGATTTAAAATTTCAAATTTATAAATTTATGATTTCGTTCTAATTAAGCGGTATGCCATACTCATAAATGGTGTCGCTTGGCAAGTCGATTCTGTCATTCCAGTAGATGCAGGTGCGACTTGTGTCCAATTGCGCCAGCGACCATAGGCCAATCTCCGTGGTCAATGACTTGAAATCCTCAAGCGTCTCAATGTCGTCTTTCACGTCGTAGCACACGCGGAAACCGTCATCGAAAGTCACCAACAATTTCCAATCGTCGTTGGTCTCGAAACTCTTTATTCTCGGTATCATAACGGCTTGATTTTAGAGATTTTCTGCGTATTCCACATCTCCACCAATTCTTTATAATGCAATCCAAGCCATTCCTTCACCAATTGTTGGGCCCTAACAGGCAAATCTCCTTCGGTCATTTCAAAAGTCTTGATATCGAAAATACCGACAAATTCATTGTAAAGCGCGTGAATATGAGCCGGTTCGTGCTCTTTCGGCTTGAAGAACATCTTGATAATGATTCCGTAAAAACGACTTATTTCTGGCATAGGATAATAATTATGGTGCAAAAGTAGTAAAAAAACAGTCCCGATAATCAAACCTGCCTAATTCGTTTTACTTCACTCCGAGTCTTTATGTGGTAAAAGTGGGCGAAACGGCAATCAAGGCGGTGGTAAATTGGGAAAAATTGAAAATCTTGGGAAAAAAATAATTGAAAATCTTGGGAATTTCATTCCAAATATTTCAACAATTCAACAATTCAACAATTCAACAATTCAACAATTCAACAAATTACTATCTTTGCCCCGTGATTCGGAAACTGAAATATCCCCTTTTGTGCCTTGGAATGCTGCTCACGGCCTTCCTCGCCCAGCGTTGCGCCAATGCGGTGGCTCCCACGGGCGGGCCGAAGGACACCACGCCGCCTGTGGTTGTGCAAGCTGTGCCCGAAAACAACAGCGCCAACTTCATCGGGAAGAAAATCGAAATCACCTTCGACGAGTATATCACTTTGGAGAACGCCAACCAAAACGTGCTGATTTCGCCACCTTTGGGAGAAAAACCCGACATCAAGCTGAAAAACAAGACCGTGGTCGTGAAGTTCAAGGAAAGCTTGGCGGCCAACACCACTTACACCATCAACTTCGGTTCGGCCATCAAGGACCTGCACGAGGGCAACCCGTTCAAAGATTACGTCTTCAGCTTCTCGACGGGCGACCACATCGACACGCTCCGCATCGCGGGAAAGCTGCTCAACGCCGAGGACAAGAAACCCGTCGAAGACGCTTACGTCTCGCTCTATGCCGCCGACCGCGAGAATTTGGACTCGCTGCCGCTGAGCACCGTGCCCAATTACATCACCAAGACCGACAAAGAAGGCAACTTCAGCCTCAACGGACTGGCCGACAAAAAGTATTTGGTTTTCGCCCTCAAGGACGTCAACTCCAACCTCTATTTTGACCAACCCAACGAAGAAGTGGCGTTTTTGGACACACTTGTGCCGGCTTCTTATCCGCAAACGCTGATGCCGAAGACGATGGATAGCATTGCGATGAAAGTGGATTCGGTCGCAGTCGGGACGACTACGAACCCAGTGGATTCGGTCGCATTCGGGACGACTACGAACTTGATGGATTCCATCGCCTTCGAGACGAAGGCGACGACAATGTTCGACCAAAATGCGCTCAGCCTAACGCTATATATGTTCACCGAGGTCGACTCTACGCAAATGCTGTTGGAAAAGAAACTCGTCGAGGAAGGATTGTTGCGTTTCGTGTTCCGCCATCCCGCCAAAAACGCCGTCGTGATGACGCCCGAAATGCTGCCCGACACGTTCAACTTGGTTACGGTGCAATCGCCGGAATTCGACACCGTTTTGTGGTACTTCACACCCAACGCCAAAGACAGCCTCTGGGTGCAGGTGAAGCTCGACACCTTGATTAATGACTCGTCGCGCTACAGCCTCAAGTTCAAGGAAACCAACCAACGCCGCAGCCGCGCCCCCGAAACACTGAAACCGACCAACAACCTGTTAGGCAGGGGAGGGCTTGTTGCCGGCAACGACCTGATTCTCAGGTTCGAGGAACCCATCGTGCGCTACGAAATGCGCGACTCGGCAGTGTTCAAGCGCGACACCGTCGTTTGCCATGGCCAACTCGCCTTCGAGCCTGCCGACGAGCAGGGCTTCAGCTACCGACTGACCACCCCCTTCGGCGCCGATTCGTCCTACAGCTTCGAGCTCCCCGACTCGGTGTTCTTCGGCATCCGTGGGCGCACCAACGGCCCGATAAAGGTGGATTTCCATGTGCTGAAAGACGACGAATACGGCAACATCTACATCACCGTCGTGCCGCCCAAAGGCATGAAGCAAGTGGTGGTGCAACTCACCGACGAAAGCGGGAAGAAAGTGCTGAAACAAGAAATCATCACGAAAAAGCGGGAGGTGATGTTCGAGCACCTCATGCCCGCCAAATACAAGCTCCGTGCCCTGCTCGACGCCGCCGGCAACGGCAAATGGAGCACGGGCAACTACCACCGCCGCACCCAGCCCGAAACCATCCTCGAATACAAAGACGCGCTCGAAATCCGCGCCGGATGGGACATCGACCTCGACACGCCGTGGGAACTATGACAGCATTTCTTCATAAAGTCCCGTCATCTCAAACCGCATCACGTCGAACAGCCCAAGGTCGCTGAGCTTCAGTTCGGGGATGACCAGCAGCGGCATGAACGCCAACGTCATGAACGGCGCATGGAGCGGTGTCCCAAAACGCTTGGCCAAGGCTTCGGCATTTTGGTAGGCCTGTGCTACGGCATAGCCGTCGCCGTTGCTCAGCAGGCCGGCCACGGGCAGCGGCAGCATGGCTGTTTCGGCGCCGCAGCAGGCCGCAATGCCGCCTTTGAGCCCGATGAGCAGGTTGACGGCACGGAGAATGTCGCTGTCGGCAACGCCCACCGCCACGATGTTGTGGCTGTCGTGGGCCACGCTCGAGGCCAAGGCCCCACGCTTCAGCCCGAAGCCCTTGATGAACGCCACGGCAGGCGCGGCGGGCTGGTAGCGGTTCACCACCACGATTTTCAGTACGTCGTGCTCCACGTCGCTGACGAGGCCGCCGTTTTCGGCCTTCGGCTCGACAATGAGGCTTTTCGTCGCCAACGAGCCGTCGGCACACCCGATGGCCTTGATGCGCTTCCCCGCGTCGGGCACGAACAGCGACACCTTATTAATATAGTCTGTGCCGAACCGGTTGGGCGTTTGGTGTTCCTTGTACTTGATGAGCGACGTGCCGTTTTCGGCCACCAACACGCCCTTTATGTAGGTCTGTCGCACTTTTGGAGCCTTCAGGTCGTCGGCCACGATGAAGTCGGCGTCGTCGCCCACTTGCAGCAGGCCCATGTCGAGGTTGTAGTGCCTCACGGCGTTGAGCGACGCGGCCCGCAGCACGTCCATCACGTCGTAGCCCAAGGCAATGGCGCGGCGCACCAACGCGTCGATGTGGCTCTCCGCCAGAGCGTCGGGGTGCTTGTCGTCGGAGCAGAACATGAGGCGGTCGGGGTGCGTGGCCATCAAGGGGATGAGCGCGTCGAAGTTCTTGGCCGCGCTGCCCTCGCGGATGAGGATCTTCATGCCGAGGCCGATTTTCTCCAAGGCGTCTTCCAAGCAGAAGCACTCGTGGTCGGTGCTGATGCCAGCCGCCACATATTTCCGCAAGTCGTCGTGATGCACGTTGGGCGCGTGCCCGTCGATGGGCTTGCCGTAGCGCTTGGCGGCGGCAATCTTGGCCATCAGGTCGGCATCGCCGTTGACAACGCCCAGATAGTTCATCACCTCGGCAAGGAAATGGATGTCGGGCGAGGCCAGCAAACGCTCCACCGCGTCGGCGGCGAGCACGGCACCCGAAGTCTCGAAACGGGTGGACGGCACGCAACTCGGCGCACCGAAGCTGAACTTGAACGGCACCTTCCGTCCGTTTTCCACCATGTAGCGCACACCCTCCTCGCCAAGCACGTTGGCAATCTCGTGAGGGTCGCTCACGGCGGCCACAGTGCCATGGCACACGGCCAACCGCGCAAACTCGCTCGGAACGAGCATCGAGCTCTCGATGTGGACATGCGCATCCACGAAGCCGGGCATGATGTAACGCGTGTCGGCCACGGGCCGCTCCTCAATCCGGGCCACCTTGCCGCCCTCAACGAACACCTCGCCCGAAAAAACCCGATTGCCTACGAGGTCCACAATCTGGCCTCCGATGCTGAAACTGTTGTTCATGTGAATGCTGTGTATGTGTTAGAAATGTTTTTTGGCTGTTAGACTTCGGAGGGGCCTGGCCAATGGCCACAACCCACGGCCCCGCAGTCACGCACTATCGGCTGCAAAGATAGTGAATAGAGACCCTCGCCCCCAAAAAAACAAAAAAAAACTCATTGCCGCATAAGGGTATTTTCGTACTTTTGCGTCTTCTAAGTGAAAGATCTTTTTAAAAACGCGTTTTTATGCATCATCTCAGATGCCACATCATCCTCGGTAAAGCCTCCGCTGCCGTGTCCTACGGTCGCGCGATTTGCGTTTTGTCGGGAGCGACGAAGAAGTGTAACGAATTTGAAATCAATCAATTAACTTAATCATTAACCAAACTCAATCCATTATGAAAAAGAAATTATTTTCTTTGATGATGATGTGCCTGCTCGCCTTCACGGGCGCGTATGCACAAGATGGATGGCAGGTGGGTTACGGAACTGGCTCCAACTCCAATTTCCCCATCAACACCTACCAGGACTATTCCATCTCCCAGCAGATCTACACTGCTGATGAAATGGGCCCTGCCGGCAGCATTACCAGCATCGCCTATTACGTTACGAGCGGGGCGACGCAAAAGCGCCTTCTCGATGTGTACATGGTGCCCATTGAGGCTTCCGAAGTCACCGACTGGAGCGGCTTCCCGGTGACCACCGCCGACCTCGTCTATTCCGACTCGGTGGAATTTGTCGCCAATCAGTGGAACACCATCACCCTCACCCGCCCGTATGCCTACGACGGCGTGAAAAACGTGGCCATCCTCGTGAACGACAAGACGGGAGCCTACAATGCTTCCCTCTCTTTCGCGAGCTACGTCTCCGAAACCGGACAGTACCAAACGGTGTACAACCACAGTGGCAACACATTCGCCAACCCTGGTTCGTCGCCTTACAATGCATTGGATCCGGACTTCATCGAGAATGGTTTCTATTCACGTTCATCAACCAAGAACCAGATCATCTTCGGTGGCTTGGAAGGCTCGGCCATGGTCAACAACTTCCCCACCAACTCGTACCACAAGTACTCGCTCACCCAGCAAATCTACACTGCCGAGGAAATCGGCAACGTGGGCGACATCACCAAGATCGGCTTCCGCAACTATGGCGAGGCCCAAACCCGCAACTTGGACATCTACTTCGTCCCTGTTGACGATGCCACCGCCACCGACTGGATTGCTGTCGATTCCAGCAACCTCGTGTTCAGCGGCGACGTGACCTTCGCCCAAGGCGCTTGGACCGACATCCCGATCAAGCGTTTCCTCAACTACGATGGCACCAAGAACCTCGCCGTCTTGGTTGACGACAATAGCAACATCGGCAAGGCCGGCCTCAACTTCCTCTGCATGGAAGAAGTGGTGGACGGCAGCGCGCTGTATTACCACAGCGACGACACCGCCCGCCTCAATCCCGACCCGACCGACCTGACCGGCATCGCCGCCACGCCAGACTCGTTGCGTGCCGCAGCCCGCTTCGAGTTCCAACCCACTGGCTTCGTGCAGATTGGCGACCTTGTTGGCGGCTTCTCAGCGTTGCCGGTTTGTGCAACTGCCAACTACAGCTTCTCGCAGCAAATCTACACTGCCAACGAAATCGGTATGGAAGGAAAGATTGTGAGCATCGCCTACTGTGGCAGAGCTTCTTTGATGAACGGCTTGACCCGCAATATCTCCATTTACATGAAGAACACTGACAAGGAATCGTATACTACTTCTAGTGATGTGATGGTGGCTTGCTCCGATGCCGACTTGGTGTTTTCTGGCAACGTCTCATTCGTAGCTGGTGATTGGGCTACTATCAACCTGACGCGCCGCTTTGAATACGACGGTGAGAGCAACCTCATGGTTACTGTGGTTGACAATACGGGTTCTCGTGTGAACTCAAATCAGTATTTCAACTGTCATATTGCGCCGCAGATGGCCATGTACAACTATGGCTCAACCGCTTTTGATCCCATGGCTACGACCAATGTTGGATATGTCTCGTCCTATAACTACAGAAACACAATCCAACTCCAGTTCTGGTATGACGGCATGGATCCGGAACTCGACCCGAACCTCTACATGCTCGACCAAGTGAACGACAGCACCTACGCGTTTGCCGACACACTGTTCTTCGGAGCCCGCCCGAATGGCTACTGGATGCGCCCCATCGACGCCTTCAGCCTGTGGAACCACACCGGCAACGCCATCAACGTGAGCCGCTTCGACTTCACGCCTGAAGATGGCTTCTTCACCGCTGAAGCCATCGACAACGAGCTGCCCTTCCAAATGGCTATCGACGACACCATCCCGATGCTGTTCACCACGAACATCACCGACACCGTCGCCTTCGCCGACACCACCTTCACGCGTCAGTTCGTCGTGATCTACGACGCCGCCCGCACCGCCGGTGTGTGGCCCATCGTGGTGCACGCCTACAACGCCGTCGAGCCCGACGTGTATGAGCTGGCCCGCGTGGTCGACACGTTCCCCTATCACGACACGCTGAACGCCACGGCCGACCGTATCTTCGACAACTACCGTCTGCCCGTCGACAGCATCGCCGAAGGTTTCGACGCGGTCTACAAACTCACGCTTGACAAGGACGTGCTGCTCAACGCCAGCGTCGATATGGGCGAAAACGGCAAGGTGGCCCTCTACAAGCCCGACTTCAACGGTTTCGGCGGCCCCGACAGGGAGAACAACTACCAAGGCCCGAGCCTTGAGGCCGCCAGCGGCGACGAGTTCATCGTCGACTTCGAAGGCCTCTCGAACAATGCTCTGCCGGCCGACTGGACTTCCATCGATGCCGACGGCGACAACAACGGCTGGTACACTCTGAACTGGATTGAAGCCGGTTGGGATGCGAACGGTGCTCATGGCGGAGATTCATGGGCTACCTCAGCCTCTTATCTCGGCGTGGCTCTCCATCCCGACAACTACCTCGTTTCTCCCAAGGTGACCATTGGTGCCAATGCCAACTTCTCCTTCTGGGCTTCCGCCCAAGATGCCGCTTATGCTGCAGAGAAATTCGGCGTGGCAGTGTCCACCACCGGCAACACCAGTGCTGCCGACTTCACGATGCTGAGCCAGTGGACCATGACCGCCAAGGGCAACAGCGGCGTGAAGACCGAAGGCCGCGACGGCAAGAACCGCGCACAAGGCAACTGGTACAACTACAGCGTCGACCTGAGTGCCTACGCTGGCCAAGAGGTTTACATCGCCATTCGCCACTTCGACTGCTCCGACCAGTTCCGTCTGAACGTTGACGACATCACCTTGAGCAACGGCATGACCCGCATCGGCGGCAGTTACAACTACACCGCAAGCCCCGTCATCGATTCGTTGCCCGTGCCCGCCGGCACCTACTACCTCGTGGCCTCCTCGACCTCCGAAGACTTCTCGGTTGTGATCGACGCCACCGACATGCCTTGCCCGCAAGGGGCCGAAATCGTTTCGCCCGCCGACGACGCCGACGACATCCAAATCGGCAACGGCATTAAGTTGGAATGGAAACTCGACGACTATACCACTGAGTACATGCTGCTCTTCGGCAGCACCTACTACTGCGAGGACACCCTCGTTGGCTGGACCAGCGACCTCGCCGAAAGCTTCGTCGTGCCCGCCAACTATCCGCTGTACCACAACACCAACTACTTCTGGAAGGTTTGCCAGCGCAACAGCAGCTGCGGCACCGGCACCGACGGCGAAGTGTGGGGCTTCACCACCACCTTCAACGCTCCTACCAACCTGCACGCCAC
>CAMOCK010000041.1 GCA_946610645.1 uncultured Bacteroidales bacterium | reverse complement strand
TCTGGCCTTCGTTGAACCAGCCGTAGCGCGAGTTGCCGAAGGTGGCCACGGCAAAGTTGCCGATCTTGGTCATCAGCTCTAGGATGCAGTCGCTGCTGAAGTCGCCGCAGATGCAGCCCGAGGTGTGGAAGAAGGTGTAGTTGTGGTCGATGCCGTTGGCACCGCTGAATTGGCTGTCGGTGATGTTGCTGTTGGTCCAGCCGGCCACGTAGTTGGTGTTGGCGTGACCGTCGTGGTGCACATATTGTGCGCCTTGGTTGATGGCGTTGCGCAGACGGCTACCGCTCCAGTTGCCTTCCTCTTCGTAGAGGCGGGTGAAGTCGTAGTCCTCGGGGATGCCGGTGGTGGTGTAGCCATTGTCGTCATGCGTGCCGATGAGCAGCTCAAGGTATTGGCTGCCTACGCTGTATGGATCGTCGTAAAGGAATTCGCCGCCCATGATGACCTTGCGGAACTCGCCAAGAACGGGCTCGGCCTGGTAGGTGAAGGTCTTGTGGAGCATGTTGTTCAGTTCGCCTTGGTTGCTGAAGCACATGCGGCCGATGCCTAACTCGGGCAGCAGGTCGTCTTCGCCGATCTCGCCCCATTTGTTGTCGTTGTTGTCGTTCCAGGTGCCGTCGAGGCAGGCGTAGTACATGTCGGCGGGGATGCCGCTGTCGGTCATGTGGCTACCGCCGCTGAGCACGTCGCAGTAGAAGCCGCGATAGGGGATGTTGGGCACGTCGCCGGCGAGGTTCACCATCTGGATGCCGTTGTCTTCGTATTCCTGGATGATGTAGTTACGCAGCTTCTCTTGGTTGTCGCGGCCTTCCATGCTGCCGACGATGTCGGAGAGATCGGCGACGCGGACGCGCAAGCCACGGGCTTGGTAGAACGTCACGTATTCGTCAAAAGCACTGACGTAAGGCGTGGTGGTGACCACCAGCAGGTCGTAACCGCCAACAGAGCGGCCACGGGTGTTGTAGGTTTCAAGCATTTCAGGGTTTTGAGCCAAACTTTTGACGCGTTGGGCATTGTCGCCCGTGAGCCACAGCTTGCGGCTTTGGTCGGCCTTGGCTGCAGTGGTGGTGACGCGCACGGTGGCTTTGGTGGCATAACGCACTTCGCCCGTGCCAGGCACATATTGCACAGGGGTGAACGCCGAGAAGGCGAAGCCGACACCGTTGAGGTATTGGGTGCTCAGCTTGCCGTAAGCTTGGGCAGGGTAAACGCTCTTGGAGGCATAGAGGGCCTCGTCTTTCTCAAACTGGCGGCGCACTGGGTCGGAGTAGGTGCGGGCCGATTGGTACGGGAACAGGTTGTGTGTGCCGGCAATCGTTTGGAAATCGGAGAGTTCAACTTCGATGGCGACGGCCTCTTGGCCTTGTGGCAACATCAAGCTGATGCTTTGCCAGGGCAACGAGGGCTGACCCGCAGTGGCGCTTTGCATGCAATTTTGGAATTGCACTTGTTCATAACCTTGGATTTGGTTGAGGTTGGGTTGACCGAAATAATAGGTCTTTTCGATGGTCTGAGCCGAAACGAAAAGGCTGACCATCAGGCTTGCAATGATAAAACTGAATCTTTTCATAATAATGGTTATTGTTGATTTGTATGAACTTTAGGTGCTGTTTTTCTCGGTTTTATAACCAAAGCGTGCAAAATTACATCATTTTTGCTCAACAAAAAGTGTTTTGGCGACTTTTTCGCGTATGTTGCGACTCTTGACTGGTTTTTGGGTACTGTCTCGTTGCGCAGTAGGACAATGCCATCGTCGGCTGTTGGCGGCAAAATGCTTGGCAGAAGTACCCACGCCATTCGATTGGATGCCGCGAATGAAGGCCGCCGCCATCTTGCCCGAAAGCAGCGGGTCTTCGGAATAATATTCGATAATGATATGGTTTAACGGGTACAAATTCATATTAAAATGGTTTGGTGTATATAAAATTCTTATTTTTGCCTTTTATAAATTGTCGAAAATGAAGAAAATCAGAGCCGCCGTAGTGGGTTACGGCAATGTGGGCCGCTTCGCACTCGAAGCATTGGAAGCCGCCCCCGATTTCGAAGTGGCAGGCATCGTCCGCCGCAACGGGGCCGAAAACAAACCGGCAGAACTATCTCAATATGAGGTGGTTAAAGAAATCAAAAGACTGAAAGACGTGGATGTGGCCATCTTGGCCTGTCCTACGCGCAGTTGCCCTGAATACGCCAAACAAATCCTGCCGTTGGGCATTAATACCGTGGATTCTTTCGACATCCACACCACCATCGTGGACTACCGCCGCGATCTGATGCCCATTAATAAGGAAACGAAAACCGTGAGCGTCATCGCTGCCGGCTGGGATCCCGGCTCGGATTCCATCGTCCGTACCTTGATGCAAAGTTTGGCACCTAAAGGCTTGTCGTACACCAACTTCGGTCCTGGAATGTCGATGGGCCACAGCGTTTGCGTGCGTGGCAAGAAAGGCGTGAAGAACGCCCTCTCGGTGACGATTCCGTTAGGCGAAGGCATCCACCGCCGCATGGTGTATGTGGAGCTGGAAGACGGTACTACCTTGGAACAAGTGACCAAAGACATCAAGGCGGACCCGTATTTTGCCAACGACGAAACCCATGTTTTCGCCGTCGACAGCGTCGATGCCGTGCGCGACATGGGGCATGGCGTGAACCTCGTGCGCAAGGGCGTTTCGGGCAAGACCGCCAACCAACGCTTGGAGTTCAACATGAGCATCAATAATCCAGCTTTGACGGGACAGGTGTTGGTCAACGTGGCCCGCGCCACGATGCGCTTGCAACCGGGTTGCTACACGATGGTGGAGATCCCTGTTGTCGATATGCTCCCCGGCGACCGTGAGGAATGGATTGGACGTTTGGTATGATGGAACAAAACCTACAAAACACACAAAACCTACAGTTAGGATGGGCGGCGCACAACCGTGTCGCCGCCGGAAAGCCGCCGGTTGGCAGGCTTTCCCCAACCCAGCCGAAAAAGCAGTTTTGAAGGTTTTGCAAGTTTTGTGATAAAAAAGAAAGATGCTGAGAAGATTCATTATATTATTGGTTGTCACAGTCTTGTTCTGTTCGTGTACCAAAAATCAAGACCCTGTTGATGTCTTGCTTTCCCAAATGACCCTCGAAGAGAAATGCGGCCAACTTTCTTGTCCGATAGGTTTCAATTTCTATGGCAAGGATGGCGATTCACTGTGGCTCGCTGAGGATTTTGTTGGCATGATGGACACGCTGCCGCTCGGCTCGTGCTGGGCGGTACTCCGTGCCGACCCGTGGTCGCGGAAGACGGTGGAAACGGGTTTGAAGCCGCGCGAGTCGGCGAGGCTGCTGAACATGATGCAACGCCATGCGGTGGAAAACACGAGGTTGGGCATTCCGTTGCTGTTTTGCGAGGAAACACCTCATGGACACATGGCCGTGGGGACGACCGTTTTCCCGACGGGCATTGGCCAAGCCAGCACTTGGGATTGCGACCTTTTGGAACAAATGGGCGAAATAATGGGCAAGGAGGTGCGTCTTCAAGGCGCACAAATTGGTTATGGTCCTGTCCTCGACATCGCCCGCGACCCGCGATGGTCGAGGGTGGAGGAGACCATGGGCGAAGATCCGTATCTGTCTGGTGTTCTGGGTACTTCGATTGTGAAGGGAATGCAGAAAAACGTCTGTGCCACCTTGAAGCATTTGGCTGCTTACGGCATCCCGCAAGGAGGACACAATGCCGCCACGGCGGATGTCGGCCCCAATCGCCTGATGTCGGATTATCTGCCTTCCTTCGAAAAAGCCATTCGCGAAGGCGGTGCCAAAACCGTGATGACTTCATACAACACCATCGACGGCGTGCCTTGCTCGGCCAACAAATGGCTTTTGCAGGACATCTTGCGCAACTCGTGGAATTTCAAAGGCGTGGTTTTCAGCGATTTGAATGCTGTCAACGCGATTTACGCCACGCAACGCATGGCCGCCGATCCAGCAAAAGCCGCTGCCATGGCTTTGAAAGCAGGTGTCGATATTGATTTGGGCGGCTACAACTATGGCGGTTTCTTGAAAGAAGCCATGCAACGCGGCCTCGTCACCGAAGCCGACATCGACCGTGCCGTGCGTCATGTGCTGCAACTGAAAATTGACCTTGGCTTGTTCGACAATCCATACGTTGTTGAGGCTTTGGCCGAGGCCGAAGTCGGCACGAAAGAAAACGCCCAATTGGCCAAGCAAGTGGCTTTGGAATCAGCGGTGCTGCTGAAAAACGATGGCATTTTGCCTTTCGGCGAACATATTAATAAGGTGGCGGTCATCGGGCCGAATGCCGACAACATGTACAACCAACTCGGCGACTACACCGCGCCCCAAGACCCCGACCGCATCGTGACCATTTTAGAAGGCATCCGCGAAAAGGGCAGGGCAGAGGTGACCTACGCCAAAGGCTGTGCCATTCGCGACGAAAACGATGCCGACATCGACGAGGCGGTCAGAATCGCCAAGGTTGCCGATGTGGTGGTGTTGGTTGTGGGTGGCTCTTCCGCCCGCGATTTCAAAACGAATTATGAAGACACAGGTGCAGCTATTGTCAACGAATCCATTTCTGACATGGACTGCGGCGAGGGTTACGACCGCTCCACTTTGAAGCTTTTGGGCAAGCAAGAGGAACTGATGCAGCGCATCTACGCCACGGGCAAGCCAGTCGTGACCGTCTACATCCAAGGCCGTCCTTTGGACATGAACCTCGCCGCTGAGAAATCCAATGCCCTGCTGACGCTATGGTATCCCGGCATGGAAGGCGGTTCCGCCTTGGCCGACATTCTTTGGGGCGACTACAATCCCGCTGGCCGTCTGCCGATTTCTATCCCTCGCTCAGTGGGGCAAATTCCCGTCTATTATTCCCAACCCGCCACAGGCGACTATGTGGAGGGATCAGCCAAACCGCTTTATCCTTTTGGCTATGGATTGAGTTACACCCAGTTCGAATACAGTGACTTGCAGGTTGAGACTGTATCCAAAATGGATACACTTTTCAAGGTAACTTGTCAAGTGAAAAACATCGGCCCTCGCGACGGAGACGAAGTTGTCCAGCTCTATGTCCGCGACGAGGTGGCCAGCATTGCCCCAGCCTCAAAACTGTTGAAAGGCTTCCAAAGGGTGCATATTAATAAAGGTGAATCCAAGCAAGTCGTTTTCTATCTCACCCAACGCGATTTGGCAGTGTATTCAATGGAAGAAGGCTGGCATGTGGAGCCTGGCGAATTTACGGTTATGGTGGGCGAGAAGCGTGTCCTGATCAATCAATAGTTGTTGTCCAATAATTAATTTGCCTCTTTTATTTATGGCTTCCAAACTTTTGTTATCTTTGCAGTCGAATACAATAATATCTGTTATTTTGATTATTTGCTTTTTATAGATATAATAGTATGCCTTTGCTTTATGATTTTAATATGGATACAGCTGACGACCTGGCTCTCCGATTGGCGCAAAACGTGAAACGCCGCCGGTTGGAGAAAGGCTTGTCGCGCAGCGCCCTCTCGATGATGAGCGGTGTTCCGGTCCCTACCATTGCCAAGTTCGAGCGGCAACATTGCATCTCTTTGGTTAGTTTTTTGGCATTGGCCAAAGCCTTGGGCTACGTTGATGCGCTGAAGTCACTGCTGGCCGAGCCTATCTATACTACTATGGAGGAACTGGACACCATCAACAAGAACAAAAACAGAAAACGTGGCAGAAATGAATTCAATAGATAAGCTTTTTGTCAAGTACCGCAAGGCAACCGTTGGGACGTTGACCTTGACGCCTGACGGCCATCGTTGTGTTTTTTGTTACGACAAGGACTGGATAGCTGCAGGTTTCTCGATTTCACCCTTGGATTTGCCTTTGAAGTCGGATTTGTTCATCGCCCCCGAGCGTCCTTTTTGGGGCAACTTTGGCATCTTCGAGGACAGCCTCCCTGATGGCTACGGTCGTTATCTGCTCAACAGGATGCTTCGCCAGCAAGGCGTTGACGAAACGCAACTAACTCCATTACAACGCCTCAGCATCGTGGGCAGTTCGGGTATGGGAGCCTTATGCTACGAACCGGAAACTCACTTTGAGAAAGCGGAAGAGAAACTGTCGTTCGACCGTTTGCAGCAGCTGGCGTTGGAAGTCCTTTCAGAAAAAAACGAGAAAGACGCCGCTCTCCTTTATTACAACAGTGGTAACTCGGGTGGTTGTCGCCCCAAGTGCCTTTATCATGACCAGGACGGTGACTGGATAGTGAAATTCAGGCATACCTACGATCCGAAAGACCTGGGGTTGAAGGAATACAGATACAATGTGTTGGCCAGAGATTGTGGCATTGAAGTGCCCGATTTCAAGCTAGTTGACGGAAAGTATTTCGCCACGCGGCGCTTTGATATCGAAGATGGGGAACGCCTTCACGTCGCCACGGCGGGTGCCTTGCTCAATGAGTCCATCGACTT
>CAMOCK010000040.1 GCA_946610645.1 uncultured Bacteroidales bacterium | reverse complement strand
ATCGAGAACGCCAAGGCCAAGGGCTACAACGTCTTGATGATGGACGGCATCCTCGACCCGCATTTCATCAGCGCCTACGAGCAAAAGGAAGGCGAGAAAGGCGACGACAGCCGCGCGATGTTTGCCCGTGTGGACTCCAACACCATCGACAAGCTCATCGTGAAGGATGACAAGGAAGCCGCCTCGGGCCTCGACGACAAGCAGAAGGAGACCCTGAAAGCCGCCTTCGAGAAGGTGATCGACAAGGTGAAGTTCAACGTGGAGTTCAGCAACGAAGGTGCGGAAGCCGCGCCCGTGGAGGTCACCCAAAACGAGTGGATGCGCCGCATGAAGGAGATGGAGCAGATGGGCGGCGGCCCGATGTCGTTCTACGGCTCGATGCCCGACAGCTACACGTTGATGCTCAACACCAACAGCCCCGTCATCATCGGCCTGTTGGACAAAGACGAAGCCGCACAGGAAGCCACGATTCGGCAGATTTACGACCTCGCATTGCTCTCGAAGAACCTGCTGAAGGGCAAGGATTTGAGCGAGTTTGTCAAGAGGAATATGGAGAAACTGTAATTTGACAATGACTTGTGACTATGACCATGACCGCTTTGACGATTGTTGAAGCGGTCATGGTCTTTATCAGAAAACAGAAATCCCCGCAACGCCATTTGGTGTTGCGGGGATTTTGTTTTTATATCGCGCGAAGAATCATTCCGATGAACGCACTGCTCTGATAGACATGCCTATATTACGAGTTGTCCATCCTCCAGTACTATTTACGACAGGAGAACTGATGAAATTCGCCATGTGATCGTGACACCCTACCATCTGATTATTAAAAGCGTAACATCTTTCATTGACCCAATAATAGCCGTGGCCACCCACTTGCAAAGACTCGGGGGAAGGGCCAACGAAGTCCCCTTTCGCACCTCCCGAAGGCAGAAAGATCGTGTTGCCATTTGTTCCCACAATGCGCAATCCTGGTACGCCATTAACCGTGTCTCCTTTAAGTTCGCATTGGCTCAGCAATTCCTCGCCTTCACTAGCGCTCGGTATGCGCCAACCCTCGCCCCAATTCACCGTGGCCGCGTCATCCGAAGGTTGTAAATCATACAAATCATCGGTATAACCATCATAGCCATATATAGCCTCTTGGCAGTACTTGGTCAATTGGTCGAAATCCCCATTGCAATACTTGTAGGTAGTCCAATCATAAACTGTTTTCGGTTCCGTTTCGCCCCAAGCAAAGTAATCGCCATAGCCCTCAGGCACCTCGGCACCCACATTGCAAGTGGCCCACAATGTACCGCTCGGAAGACCAAGGTCAACAAAATCGTGGCCATTGTAGCTTCCACTGACATTATTTGATTGTTTTGTGCAACTTACCGCAAAAAACATCATCAGCATTAGGACTGCTGTTGCCTTCAAAGTTCTGTTCATATTGCTTGTGTTTTTGTTGTTTGAGATTGCAAAGAAACAAAAAAATTCCATCACTTGTCATTCCGGGGCAAAAAAAAACTTCAAAAACCATCAAACTCAAGTGCGGAAACTATGGTAAAAATACCAGTTTCCGCACCCGAGTTTAATATAAAAGTGCATCAACAACCCAAACTCAGGTGCGGAAACAGGGCAAAAATTACAAGTTTCCGCACCTGAGTTAATGTCTTTATTGAAAAAGTTGTATCTTTGCGGGCAAAAAAGAGATGTAATCATGGACAAAAACCTGTTTGTCGGGCGCGAATATGAGATTCGCCAATTGGAAAAATACCGCGACTCCAAGGAATCGGAGTTCATCATCGTTTACGGTCGCCGTCGCGTGGGAAAGACTTTCCTCATCAGGGAGTTTTTCGACGACAAGTACGATTTCAAGGTCACAGGGCTTTACAAGAAGCCCAAGAAGACGCAGCTCAAGAACTTCTACCTCGCCCTTCAGGAATACGGCGCTTCCATCAAGAAAATCCCTGAAGATTGGCTGGAGGCCTTCGCCGAACTGAAAAAACTGCTTAAAAGCATCAAAGAGGACAGGAAAAAAATCATCTTCATCGACGAACTGCCGTGGATGGACACCCGGCAGAGCGAGTTCCTTGCCGCCTTCGAGGCCTTCTGGAACGGCTGGGGCGCGCAGCAAAACGACCTGATGCTGATTGTGTGCGGCTCGGCCACCACTTGGATCACCAACAAACTGCTCTCCGACAAAGGCGGCCTGTTTAACCGTGCGGCACGACGGCTGTATCTGATGCCTTTTACGCTTCAGGAAACCGAGAAATACCTGATTTCGAGAGGCATCCGTTGGAACCGCTACGACATCGTGGAGTGTTATATGACCATGGGCGGCATCCCCTATTACCTGAAACTTTTGGACAACAGCCTCTCCTATCTCGCCAACATCGACACCCTTTTCTTCAAGCGCAACGGCCCGCTTTGGGACGAGTTCGACCATTTGTACGAAACCCTGTTCGGCACATCGAAAGCCTACCTCAAAATCATCGAAGCTCTTGCCACAAAGAAGTCGGGACTTACCAGAAAAGAGATACTGGAGGAAACGAAAATGGAAGACAACGGCCTCCTCACCGAAATGCTGAAAAACCTGAAAGACAGCCAATTCGCAAGGGCTTACAACACTTTTGGCTACGGCGAGAAAAACGTGGTCTATCAACTTGCCGATTACTTCACCTTGTTCTATTTGCGCTTTCTCAAAGGCAAGCAAAACCCCGACGAGCATTTCTGGACCCATTATTTGGACAATCCAGCGAAAAGCAGTTGGGCAGGGCAGACCTTCGAGCAGGTTTGCAAAGACCACATTTCGCAAGTCAAGAAAGCGATGGGTATCAGTGCTTTGCTGACGGACATCTCCTCTTGGCGAGGCGAATCGGATAGCGGAAAAGCCCAAATCGACCTCGTCATCGACCGCCGCGACCGCACGACCAACCTCTGCGAAATCAAATATTCCGTCGGTGTGTTCACTATCGACCAAGATTACGAGGAGAAACTCCGCAAGAAAATCCAAGTCTTCCGTGAAGCCAACAAGTCACGCAAGGCTTTGCAGTTGACCATGATTACGACCTACGGCGTGAAGCAAAACGCCCACAGCGGCCTCGTGCAGTCGCAGGTAAAAATGGATGATTTGTTTGTGGCACCTGAATAAAAGGATTTTTACTATTTTTGCACTCAAAAGCAACCAATATGTCCAACGCCATCACCATACTCAACCGCGAAGAAGACCGCCGCGTCGTGGAGGCCATCAAGCAGGCCGAACTCAACACCTCGGGCGAAATCAAGGTCCACATCGAAAACCGCTGCAAAGGCGACGTAGAAAAGCGCAGCCTCGTCGTCTTTAACAAGCTGAAACTCAACGAGACAAAGCTGCGCAACGGTGTGCTCATCTACCTCGCAGTACGCGACCACAAGTTCGCCATCCTCGGCGACAAAGGCATCAACAATGTGGTAGGCCAAGGCTTTTGGAACGATGTCAAAGACCTGATGCTGAGCCATTTCAAGGAAAACCGCTTTGCCGAAGGCCTCGAACAAGGCATACAACGTTGCGGCGAGAAACTTAAGGCCTTTTTCCCCTACCAAACCGACGACGTAAACGAAATCCCTGACGAAATCTCCTATGAAAACAACTGACAGACATAAAACCATACTGTTTTTTGGATTGCTTCTCGTGCTGCTCACCTTCGGCACTGCGTTGAAAGCCCAACTGCCAAGTCCACCCAACCCGCCCCGCCTTGTGAACGACTACACGGGCATCTTGACGGCTCATCAGGTTAGCGTCTTGGAACACAAACTTGTGGCCTACAACGACAGCACTTCCACCCAGTTTCTCGTGCTTTTGGTCGACGACCTACAAGGCTACAGCGTCGAACAATATGCCACTGAAATCGGGCACAGCTGGGGCGTGGGTCAGCAAGGCAAGAACAATGGCGCAGTCATCCTTGTCAAGCCCAAAAAAGGCAGCGAAAGCGGCAAGGTGACCATCATCACGGGCTACGGCATTGAGCAATACGTGACCGATGCCACGGCCAAGCGCATCATCGAGCGCGAAATGATCCCAGCCTTCAAGGAAAACGACTACTACACCGGCATCGACAACGCCGTCAACGTGATGATGGACCTCTGCTCGGGCAAGTTCACGCAAGACGAATACACCGACGACGAGGGCATCCCCGCTTGGCTTCTTATCCTCTTGTTCATCGCGTTCATCATAGTCCTCTCCAAATTCTCCAACAGCAACGGACAGTCCTATTCCGGCGGCGGCACACGCACCATCTGGATCCCGATGGGCGGAGGAGGCTTCAGTGGGGGCGGATTCGGAGGAGGCAGCAGCGGTGGCTTTGGCGGCTTCGGAGGAGGCGGTTTTGGCGGCGGCGGAGCCTCGGGAAGTTGGTAATAATCAGTTGACAGTTGGCAGTTAGCAGTATGGAGTTGGTAATTGTAGGGCTGTCACACCGTGGCAGCCGTATCACAGATCAAATATTGAATCTTAAATTTTAAATCTTGAATATTAAATACCTATTATGTCTGACCCTATCATCGAAATAAAAAACGCCTCCATTTTCCAGCGGGAGAACCTCGTCCTGAGCAACGTCAACTTGACGCTCCACAAGGGTGAATTCATCTATCTCATAGGCCGCACAGGGAGCGGAAAATCCTCACTGTTAAAGACTTTATACGGCGAACTGCCTGCCCGCGACGGCACGTTCAAAGTGGCTGGCTTCGACCTTGCCGAAATGCGAAAAAAGGACATCCCCTACCTGCGCCGCAAAATAGGCATCGTCTTCCAAGACTTCCAATTGCTAACCGACCGCAACGTGGAGAAGAACCTCGAATTTGTGCTGAGAGCCACCGGATGGCGCGAACCCGACGAAATCTCAAAACGAATCCAAGAGGTGCTGCTCATGGTAGGGCTAACCGACAAACGCAAAGCCATGCCCCACCAACTTTCTGGCGGAGAGCAACAAAGCATCGCCATTGCCCGTGCCTTGCTCAACCACCCGGACGTCATCCTTGCCGACGAGCCCACCGGCAACCTCGACCCCGACACGACCCTCGACGTGATGAAACTCCTACGCCGCATCAGCGAAAACGGCCAAGCCGTGCTGATGGCAACGCATAATTATACGCTCATGCAAAAATACCCTTCGCGCATCGCCAACTGCAAGAACGGGACGGTGGTTTGTTCGGAAATGGAGTGAGCTATGGCTTATGGCTGCTACTCCAAGGGCATCATTGCGGACTTGATCCGCTATCTCCTCAAGCAGGATCAACTGCCATGTGCCATAGACTTTTGACCTTTGTTAAAAATAGTCTCAATGATCTTTCGCGCATTCGCTTCATTATCATACAATTGCCGCATCCGTGCATCGCGATCCTTAATGTCACCCTCTGTAAAGTCTTTTTCCATCAGTCGCTTGATTTCGTCAATCATCTGATCCGGTTCGTCGGCCACTATGCAGAGTTTGTCTAACGACGTGCCTTTCACCATATCCGAATTGACCAAACAAAACCGACCGTTGTAAAGCGCGTTCAACAGCTTAAGCTTCAAACCGGTAGGCTGGTTAGTCACCAAAATATTCACCTGTGCATTCCGCAGTAGTTCAATCATTTCTGCATCATCGGGATTGGCTGCCAAAATCACATTGGGATATTTCTCAGCCAATTTTTTCAACTTTTCGGAAGGATTCAAGCCAGACACAATGCAATGCAAATCCAACTTAGAAAAAACATTCTCTATCAACCATTTGGCTGCATTTTCGTTCTCCTTCACCGACAAATTCCCGTGATACAAAACATATTCGCCCCTACCCGTTTCCGAACACACTGAATCGGCGGAATTGAAACCCGGAACAAGCACGGTCTTCCCATATTGGGATGAAAAATAATCCTCATCCTTCCTTGAAATGGCGAAAATGCCCGCTGCCTTGCGCAAAATCGGCTCAAAACGCCTCAATTTCCATGCTTCGGAAAGATAAAACAACTTTTTCCAACCGAATCTTTCCGAATCGCCCAAGCCCTTGTAATAGTCATGCTCCACATTGTGAGTGCGAACATATATTTCCCTGTCTTTCAATCTTTTGTCAAGCAAAACCAACGTTGTATGCAAGCCTTCGCAAAGAATGGGAAAATCGTCTTCCAACAAGTCTTTGACCAACGCCTCCGACCGTCTCGAATTGACGATAAACGGCGTTAGGCTCAACTGATTAACAAAGGAAGTATCTCTTTTATAATACTTTACCTCATGGCATCGCTTCAAAACCTCCTGTTCGCCACGGCCGTACTCAAAGCAATGCAAATGCACTTTTACACCCGCTTCCGTCAATGCTTTCACGCGATAAAACACATCAATGACGCCTCCGTAATTGGCAGGATAAGGCACATCAAATGTGATGATATGTAAGTGCTTTTCAGACATAATGGCGATAGATTTCAAGTAGTTTCCCTTCTTCGTTCTCCCAGCACAAATCCCGTGCCGCAACTTGCAGATTTTGTTTCCATTGGTCTCTCCTCGCCTCATCCGACAAACCCTCGCGAATGGCAGCGGCAATGGTCTCGGGCTCATGGTTTTCGATAAACAAACCTAGGCCATATTGTCTGACAATCTTCTCAATTTCAGTCAAATGCGAAGCCACAATCGGCACGCCCGCTTGGATGAAATCGAACAATTTGTTGGGCAGACTGAAACGATAGTTAAGGTTGGTGTCCTTATCCAAACAAAAGCCCAATTCGGCTAATTGCGTATAGGCCATCATCTGCTGATAAGGCATCCTCGGAAAGAAACGCACACGGTCGGTAATATTCAGTTCCTCAACCATTTGCTTCAATATCGGGAGCACGTCTCCCCCACCGATGATCATCAGGAAGCAGTCGTCCAAAAGCGTCATGGCCTGCACCAATTCCTCCGCCCCGCGCTGGATGTTGATGCCTGAGCCTTGCAATATTAATAGGTGTTTGTCGGTGGGCAAGCCCAACGCAACCTTGTCGCCCTTTGGCGGCAAAGCCTTTCGTGGCGGTATATTCCTGATAACGTGAACTTTGACACCATATTTCTCCCGAAAAAGGTCGGCAATGCTGTCGCAAACGGTGATCATTTCGTCCAATTTGGGCACCACGAATCCTTCAATTCGTTTCCAAACGCACTGCACCTTGGGCCGATTCACCAATTCAGGCGTTTCAGTGAAGTATTCGTGGCTGTCGAAAAGCATTTTGCACCCTTTAAGCCGCGAGATGAAAAAATTGGGCAATATCGTATCCAAGTCATTGGAAAGCAAAAGATTGGCACGATGAAACAACAAGAAAAAAAACAGGCGGAAGTTATATTCTGCATAGAAAAAAGGGCCTTTCTCGAAGAGCAGTTTCATCCGATGCGTATCGTATGGCCGCTCATCCATTGGCGGACTCTTTCGTTGCTTGCGCCCCACCAAAAGCACCTCATAGCCAGCCTTTTGCAAGGCCAAACACGACTTGCTGACCCGTTGGTCGGTGACCAGGTCGTTGATTACCGATACGATGGCGCGATTCATGGGCGCAAAGGTACAAAACTTTTTATTTGCATGTGTCGCACTAATTCCCTATCTTTGCCGTTCAATTAACAAAGCATATTTTTTTTCAATCCTATATGATGCAAAACAATATCGTACCCCAAGACATCGCAAAGAAAGTCTTTGCCGACAGCGGACTGCCGAACATCGGCAGGGCCGGCATCCGCGAAATCAACAAATTGGCCTTCGACCTTGAAGCCGCCAGTGGCAAGAAGTTTATCCACATGGAGTTAGGCAACCCTGGCCTGCCTGCCGCACGCGCTGGTGTGGAAGCCCAAATCAAGGCTTTGCAGGATGGCGTGGCTGCCAACTACCCGCCCATCGACGGCGCTCCTATATTAAAAAAGGAGGCCTCGCGCTTCATCAAGAACTTCCTTGACCTCGACGTCGACGCGGCCAACTGCGTGCCCACCGTCGGCTCCATGCAAGGCGCTTTCGCCTCGTTCATGATCGCCGGCCACACGAGCACAACGAAAAACACGATGCTCTTCATCGACCCAGGCTTCCCCGTCCACAAGTTCCAAAACAAGGTGCTCGGCATCCCTATGGAGCATTTCGACATCTACGAATACCGTGGCGAGAAGCTGCGCACCAAGCTCGAAGAGGTGCTGAGCAAGGGCAACATCCACAGCATGCTCTACTCGAACCCCAACAACCCGACTTGGGTGTGCCTCACCGACGAAGAGCTGCGCATCATCGGCGAACTGGCCAACAAATACGATGTCATCGTCATGGAAGACCTCGCCTATTTCGGCATGGACTTCCGCAAGGACTACAGCCATCCCGGCGTGGCTCCTTACCAACCCACCGTGGGCAAATACACCGACAACTACATCCTGATGATCTCCAGCTCGAAGGCCTTCAGCTAT
>CAMOCK010000039.1 GCA_946610645.1 uncultured Bacteroidales bacterium | reverse complement strand
GAATGCGCACGTTCTGGGGAATGGGGCATTGATCCAGGGCAAAGCCTTCGTTGCCAGCGCAAATGAAACTCGACACGCCAGCGTCCAAGATGGAAACGCAAGTACGGCGGAAAAGTTCCCTTTCGGTGACGCGCGGGTGCACCAAGCCCATCGACATGCTGATGATGTCGCAGCCATGTTCCACAGACCATTCCATGCCTTCGGCCAACTTCACGGCACCACCTGTTCCGTCGGCGTTCACGCTCTTGATGCACATGATTTGCGCGTCGGGGGCCACACCGGTTTGCGAGCCTGCCGTGCCGTCGCCAGCCACGGTGCCTGCACAGTGCGTGCCGTGTCCCATGTCGTCCATCGGGTCGTCATCGTCGTTGCGCACGTCATAACCGTGATGAGGAAACGCCTCGCCGCCGTCCCAAAGGTGGTCGGCCAAGTCCAAATGGTTGTAGTTGACGCCTGCATCAATGACTGAGACCACGATACCTTGGCCTGTGAAGCCCAATTCCCAAACTTTGTCGGCATTGACTTTCAATATATTGGGCGTGATTTCACGGGTTTCGTTGGCTGATGTAGGCTTTTCGTCATCCCCAATCCATTTCCGCTCGATGTTGTAGCCGATGTGGGCAATGTCATCGCGCTTGGACAAAGCCATAACGGTTTCTTTTGTGGCCGAAAAATAAAGGCTGTTCGACATCCAAAGGGTGCGCGGTGCCGTGACTTCGCCCTTTTGCTCCATTTTGGCAAGAGCTAACTTCAAGTCGCGTTGCGATGCTTCGGTGAAGCGCTTCAGTTCGTCGACGACAAACGCCCGACGCTCGGCGCGAGTGGGCAAAGCCGAGGCGCGTTGGTTCAACATGTTCCTGTCGCAGCGTGATTTCATCAAAACGGTGATTTCAATCATCTCGCTATCGGTGCGGCGGTTCATCTCTTCCTGCAAAAGCGGGTCGATGACTTGGGCTTGCGCATATGCAGAGGCCAATACCAGAGCAATAATAAAAAAGGTTTTCTTCATGATTATAAGGTTTTTGGGACTATGACCATTGACCTTGACTATGACCACTTTTACGGATGTTGGGTTCGACGGCTTTCCTTTTGGCGCCAATAGGCATGTAAAAGCCGTTAAGCTCAAATCCTATTTGCCAGTGGTCATGGTCATTGTTTCAGGTCATTGTCAATATTTCACAATTCTTTGGTTCAGTGTTCCGTTTTCCGTTGCAATCTTCAGCAGGTAAATGCCATCGTTAAGCCCGTCAATGCTGCACGTTCCGTTGGCGGTGGTGATTTGCTTCACCAATTTTCCGTCCATGGCATAGACGTTGACCTCGGTCATGCCTTCGCACTCTACCATAAAACCACCTGCACTTGGGCTGGGATACACATTGGCTTGGAGCTTGTTCTCGCCAACGCCCACGAAGGCCAATGAAACGCATGATTTTTGGTTAGGACATTCCGATGGGGCAACGCACAACTCGTGGTCGCCGTCCTCAAGCTCAAGGTCAAAGCGAGGCTCGACGGTGGAGCCTACTTCTTCGCCGTCCACAAAGACGAGGTAGCTCTCGGCATCGCCTTCCCAAGTAAGGGTAACGATGTCGTTCTCAATCGTATAATTGAGATTGGCGACGGGGCCACAGCCATCCATGGCCAAAATGGCAGCCAAGGCATCAATGCGACCTGAGCCGATGTCATTATTCTTGTAGCCGATAGGGTTCACGGCAGTGGTTTCAAGGATCTCGTCGATTTGTGCGGGTGTGAGGTCAGGGTTCTTGGAGAGCATCAAGGCGATGGTTCCCGTCACGGCAGGGGCCGCAAACGAGGTGCCGAGGTCAGCCTTGTATCCTTCAATATTGGTCCAATCCAACGAAACCACGTTGCCTCCAGGGGCGCTCACATCAGGCTTGATGAGGCCGATTTGCGTGGCATCGCCAGCGGTATAAGGATAGTCGGCGTATTCAGGCACATCGGCCCAAGTGGTCGGCCCGCGTGAAGAGAAGGCGCTGACTTGGTCGTTGTTCTCCGTCGAGCCAACGCAGATGACGCTGCTCAGCCCACCAGGATTGACGGCCTGATCGGGATGGATCCAAGGCGAGGGGCAAGTGCCTGGTGCGCCAGCATTATAAGGTATTGGGATGAAACTTTGGAACTGGCCCATGTTACCCGAAGTGGAAACCACCACGATACCTGCTGCCAACATGCTGTCGCAACCTTCACGCATCATGCGGCGATATTGCACGTCGTCGCCCGACTTGCCCAACGACATATTGAGCACCTGAGCGCCATGTTCCATGGCAAACTGCATCCCTTCGCAAAGGATAAATTCGTTGCTTTCCACATCCGGCTCGTCGGCGAAGACCTTGACTTCCATCAATGTGGCTCCCGGCGCGGCTCCGGTTTGTGTGCCTGCCGCTCCCGTGCCGCAAATGGTGCCGGCCACATGCGTGCCGTGGCCCCAAGTGTCCATCGGGTCGTTGTTTTGCTCATACACGTCGTAGCCGTGGTGCGGAAATTCCTCGCCACCGTCCCACATGCGGCCTTGGAGGTCGTGGTGGTTGTAGTTGGCGCCCGTGTCGAGATGGCCTACGATGACGCCTTCGCCCGTGTAGCCCAATTCCCAAACCTTGTCGGCATTGATGATGAGTATGTTTTGGGCGATGCCGCGTGTGATTTCGTTGGGTTGCATGGCAACATTATTGGTCGTTGGTGGAAGAACCGTGTTTTCGCAATGATATAGCGTCTTGATGTCGGAGCGTTGCGCCAAGTCGTTGATGGCTTGTGCGTTGGCTTCGCAGCCAATGGCATTGGCAATCCAGAGCGGACGAATGTCGCCGACCATGCCATTGCGTTGCATCTCTTCAAGGAGGCCGAGCAGGTCGGCTTGCGAGGCTTTAGCTTGTTGCTTCAGCGTTTTCACGACGTACTCGCGCCGCTCCTTGTTGGTGGCGAAGGTGTTGGTTACGGCGAGCAAGTCCGCAGCCTTACTTTGCTCCTGCATAATGATGCCGATTCTGATTTTCTCGTCGTTGCCGCGTTGGTTCATCTCGCGTTGCAGCGACGG
>CAMOCK010000038.1 GCA_946610645.1 uncultured Bacteroidales bacterium | reverse complement strand
CCCAACGGTAGTTTTCCAGCATTTTTACAGCCTCGGGTGTCAAAGTGATGGCTGGCGTGTGGTTGCGCTCGGCAAAGTCGGCGGCAAACTTACTGGACAACAGCGGAAGCTCAGTCTTCCTTTCGCGCAAGGCGGGAATATGAATCGGGATGGTGTTCAACCTATAATACAGGTCTTCGCGGAAACGTCCACGCTCGATGGCCACGGGCAAATCAACATTGGTGGCGGCCACGATTCTGACATCGGTTTTCATCACCTTGTTGCCGCCCACGCGGATGAACTCGCCGTTTTCCAACACACGCAAAAGCCTGGCTTGGGTGGAAAGGGGCAACTCGCCGACTTCGTCCAAGAACAAAGTGCCTTTGTCGGCAATCTCGAAATAGCCCTTGCGCTCGTTGACGGCACCCGTGAACGAGCCTTTTTCGTGGCCAAACAACTCAGAATCAATGGTTCCCTCCGGGATGGCGCCGCAGTTGACGGCGAAATATTGGCCGTGCTTGCGGGTGCTGTTTTGGTGGATGATCTTCGGGAACACGTCTTTGCCCGTGCCGCTCTCGCCCGTGATGAGCACGGTGAGGTCGGTGGCGGCCACCTGCGCTGCAATGCCGATGGCGCGGTCCAACTCGGGGTCGGTGCCGATGATGCCGAAGGTCCGCTTTATTGCTTGTACGTCCATGGTTTCGATGAATTAAGAATTAAGAATTAAGAATTAAGAATGACGAATGTGCAATTTCGCGATGCACAGTTGGCTTTGCCTTAATTCTGCATTCTACATTCTACATTCTGCATTCTACATTCTACATTATCTAAGAACTCCTCCCAACTGCTGTTCAAACGCGCCCTGAATCTTGCCCATCGTCTTCTCAATCACCTTGTCGGTGAGGGTGGTGGTGGGCGACATCAGCACGAAGCTCATGGCGTATTGTTTCTTGCCTGCCGGAATCTTCTCGCCTTCGTAGACGTCGAAGAGGCTCATCGACTGCAGAATCTTGTTCTCTGCGCCCAGGGCCACTTTCTTGACCTCGGCGAAGGTGACGTTCTTGTCGAAAATCATGGCGAGGTCGCGGCGCACGGCGGGGAACTTCGACAGCGGCTCGAAGTGCACTTCCTTGGCCTTGGCCAGGCATTGCATCATCAGCGTCCAGTTGAAGCTGGCGTAGTAGACGTCCTTCTTCAGGTCGAAGTGCTTCAAGGTCTTCTTGCTGAGTTTTCCGAGGGTGACAATCTCTTGTCCGTCAATGCAATAGGTGGTAGCATAGTCGAAATGGGGTTGGTCGCATTCCTTGGCTTCGAGTTGATTGAAGTCGAACTTGAAGTGGTTCAAAACGCCCATGACGTATTCTTTCAGGTCGAAGTAATCAATGGCCTTGGCTGGGGCGTTCCACAACTCGGCTTGCTTGTTGCCCGTGAGGAAAAGGTCAAGGCAGGTGTGCTCGGTGTAGGGTTTCAACGGTTGTTTTTCGTCGCCAACTTTCGTTCCGTCAAAGAAATAGACGTTGCCGAACTCGAAGAACTTCATGTCGCTGACCTTGCGGTTTTGGTTGAAGGCGATACTCTCCAAGCCGCCCCACATCAGGGTTTGGCGCATCACATTGAGGTCGCTGCTCAAAGGATTCAGAATCTTGACGTTACGCTCGGGCGCAAAGGCAGGGAAGTCTTCGCTGTAGGCAGCCTTGGTGAGCGAGTTGTTCATGATCTCGTAGAAGCCGTTGGCCACCAGCATGTCGCTGATCTTCTGCTGCATCTTGTCGGCATCGGGTTTGGCGGCGCGACTGATGGAAGCATGAACACGGCTTGGGATTTCGATGTTATCGTAGCCGTAAATGCGCAGGATTTCCTCGACCACATCGGCGGGACGGGTCACATCGACCTTGCTGGTGTGTACATCCACCACAACGTGCTTGTTGTCCTGTTCAATAACTTGACATTCAAGGTTTTTCAATATATTGACGGCTTGGACTGGGTCGATGACCTTGCCAGCCATTTTGTTCAGGTAGTCGAATTTCAAATCCACGCGGGCAGGGGCGAAGTCGCCGTGCTGCATGTCCTTGATTTCGGAGGAAATCGTTCCGCCGGCCAACTCCTTTATTAATAAGGCGGCGCGTTTCAGGGCGTAGAGGGTGATGTTCGGGTCGGCGCCGCGCTCGTAGCGGAACGAGGCATCGGTTTGCAGTCCGTGATATTTGGCCGTCTTGCGGATGCTGGTGGGGTTGAAGTAGGCGCTTTCGAGGAAAATGTTGGTCGTTTCCATCGTTACGCCCGACTTTTGTCCGCCAAACACGCCGCCGATGCACATAGGTTCTTCGGCGTTGCAAATCATCAGGTTACGGCTGTTGAGTTTGCGCTCCACGCCGTCCAAGGTGACGAAAGGCGTGCCTTCGGGCAGGCATTTCACCACCACCTTCTTGCCCGCGACTTTGTCGGCATCGAAGGCATGAAGCGGCTGCCCGACTTCCATCAGCACGAAGTTGGTGATGTCCACGATGTTGTTGATGCTGCGGATGCCGACGGCGGCAAGGCGGTTCTTGAGCCAAGCCGGCGACTCGCCGACTTTCACGCCGCTGATGGTCACGCCCGAATAGCGCGGGCAGGCTTGAGTGTCCTCGACGACAACCTCAATGTCGTTGTCGTGGTTTTCCACCTTGAAGTCATCCACCGAGGGGCGGATGAGGTGGTATTTCGTGGTGTTCTCGCGCTGGTTGAGGGCGGCCACAAGGTCGCGGGCCGAGCCAATGTGCGAGGTGGCATCGCTGCGGTTGGCGGTAAGGCCGATTTCGATCGTATAGTCCTCTTCAACAGGGAAATAGAACGATGCAGGCTTGC
The DNA here is from genome assembly GCA_946610645.1 of uncultured Bacteroidales bacterium. Classification (GTDB taxonomy): domain Bacteria; phylum Bacteroidota; class Bacteroidia; order Bacteroidales; family F082; genus Limimorpha. The sequence goes on along the minus strand of CAMOCK010000038.1, from coordinate 655 downwards.
CCACTTCGTAATCATCAGGCAACACCATAATTCCTTCGTGCGAGGTGCCAAGTTGCAGTTCGTCCTCGGCGCAAATCATGCCTTCGCTCACTTCGCCGCGAATCTTGCCCTTCTTGATGGTGATGTGTTCGTCGCCAATCCAGAGTTCGGTGTTGATGGTGGCCACGAGCACCTTTTGTCCGGCAGCCACGTTGGGTGCGCCGCACACGATGTGCAGCGGTTCCTCGCCGCCCACATCGACGGTGGTGATGTGCAAATGGTCGGAGTTGGGATGGTCGATGCAGGTGAGCACCTTGCCCACGACGACACCTTTCAGTGCGCCTTTCACCGACTCAAAACGTTCCAAGTCTTCCACTTCGAGGCCCGTGGAGGTCAATATCTCGCTGACTTTCTCAGCCGAATAATCGCAGTTGACGTATTGTTTCAACCAGTTATAGGAAATCTTCATTGTCGTAGATTTTTATTGAGCGGCAAAAATACGAAATTCTGACAAAATGTCACGCGGAAAATATGAAAGACTTTTGATTAGAGGTTTTTGATTTTGCCAAGTGCCTCGATAAAAACTCGCCAAGTGCCTCGATAAATTTTTCAAAAGTTGTTCATAATCAAAAAGAAATTACTATTTTTGCAGCGTGAAAAATTTGAATCTATGAGT
>CAMOCK010000037.1 GCA_946610645.1 uncultured Bacteroidales bacterium | reverse complement strand
CTGCCCCCTGGCGCCAGCGCGCGTCCATATGTGAAAAAGACCGTTGACAAAGGCCCCGTCGGGCTGACGGGCATCAACGGAAACGACGGCGACGGGTTTGCCGTCCTATCTTCGGGCAACGCCCTGCCGTTGGCCGAAGCCACCATCGCCGAAATCAATGCCGACTTCGCTGCCGAAAACCTCTTGCAATCGACCCGCGTGAAGATCGACAGTGTCGTCATCGGCGCCATAAACCCCAACGACATCACGGTCATCACGCAAGGCGGCGAGACGCTCAACGTCTACAAAATCCCCGAAGTGGAAGGGATGGCACAAGGCGACATCGTCTGCCTGACGGGTGTGGTTAGTTGCTACAACACCCCACAACTGCTGGTGAAGAGTACCGACGACGTGACGTATATCCACCGTCCGACCCTTACCGCCACGCCATCATCGCTTTCGGGCCTGACCTACGTTTTCGGCAACGGCCCTTCTGAACTCACCTATTTCGAGTTTGCAGGCGGCCATCTGACGGAGTCGGCCAAGGTGTTCCCGTCGGAGAGCTTTGAGGTGTCGACTTTCGGCGACACATTGTTCACTCCGGAAGACCCAGCCGTTGTCAATGCCATTTCGGGCGGTTTCTATTCCATCAAGATTTATGTACGGATGAAGGCAGGCCTCGCTGTTGGAACCTACACCGAACAACTGACCCTCGCCTCGGCTGGCGCCGACACGGTTTACGTCAACGTCAGCGGCACCGTCACCGGCGACGCACCCACGCCGCCTACGCCCACCGAGGGCGACTACGTCCGCATCAGTGACTTGAGCCAACTCGCCGATGGTAGCCAAGTAATCATCGCTTCGAGATACAACGCCACTGCCAATGCCTACGAAGCCGCTGCCAACACGCTTACCAACAACAAGTTGAGCTATACGGCCTTTGTCAGCATCACCGACAACAACAACGAAATTCTTCCCGCAGCCATCGCGGATGCCGAAAACGAGTACTATTGGACGGTTGGCGTGAACGGTAGCAACTATACCTTCACCAACGCCAACGGCGACGTGCTTAGCTACAACAGTGGCACCAATTTCAACTTCACTGGCAACAAGACTGCATGGACAATCGCCAATGCTGTTTCCGACACAGCATCTCTGGTGCCGAGCTACAACGGCTTCACAATCATCAATGTGGATACAGACAACCGCGCCATTGCCTTGCGCTATAATCCTAGCGAGAATTTCAACGTGTTTGGTGCCTATTCAACCTCGAACATGACGAATGCCCAAGCATCGCAATACAACTTCTTCTTGGATCTCTTCGTCAAAACTGGCGACGCTCCGACTCCACCCACGCCCATAGTGGCCACACCCGTGTTCACCCCCGCCGCAGGCACCTACACCGAAACGCAAACCGTGAGCATCGCTTGCGCCACCGAAGATGCTACGATATACTACACCACCGACGGCACCAACCCGACCACGAACAGCACCGTTTACACCACGCCGATCACCATTGACACGACGACGACGGTGAAGGCTTTCGCCGTGATGGACGGCTACGAAGACAGTGCCATCGCCACGGCTGAATACGTCATCGAAGATGAACCCACGCCGCCCACACCCGTCGAAGGCGACTACGTCCGCATCGGCGATCTGAGCGCCCTTGCCGATGGCGACAAGGTCATCCTTGCCTCTCGATACAATGCCACTGCCAATGCCTACAAGGCCATCGCCAACACGCTGACCAGCGGAAAACTCGGCACCACCGATTTCACCAGCGCCATGAGCGACACTGACGAAATCATCCCCGAATCCATTGCCGGCAGCGAAGAAAGCTATTATTGGACAGTGAACATCACCGCCAATGGCTACACCTTCACCAATGCCGATGGTCAGACCATCAGCTACAACAGCAGCACCAACTTCAACCTCACGGGCGACAAAACCACATGGAACATCAGCTTAGGCACTTCGGAAGACGCAGCCATGGTCCCGAACTATACTGGTTTCAACATCATCAATGTCGATACCGACAGCCGTGGTTTCGCTCTCCGCGTGACGGAAAGCGCCAGTGTGGTGGGTGCCTACTCAACCAGCAACATGAACAATGCTGAGTACAACTTCTTCCTCGACATCTTCAGGAAAGGCGAAGGCGGCGGCACGCCCACCGTGGCCATCCCGACCTTCTCGCCTGCCGCCGGCACCTATTATGCCGCCCAGGAAGTAACCATCAATTGCGCCACCGATGGAGCCACCATCCATTTCAGCACCACCTCCGAAAACGGTCCGTGGACCGAATACGAAGACGCCATCACCGTGGCCGAAAGCACGACCATTTGGGCCTACGCTTCAAAGGATGAATACAACGACAGCCCTGTGGCGAGCGCTTCATACGTCATCAACACCAACCTGAACATCATCTTCAACCAAGACTGGGAAGGCGACTGGCATGGCTGGACGCAGGTGAGCGTGGAAGGCGACGAAACCGAGTGGACCATCGCTGACCATCAAGGCAACCACTATGCCTACATCAATGGATACAACCATGGTGCCAATGAGGACTGGCTCATCTCGCCCGCCTTCGATTTGGACAGCTACACCGGCGTTGTGCTTACCTTCCGCACGGCTCGCAACTACAACGGCAACGAAATAGAGGTGTTCTTCTCCAACGACTACGACGGCAGCAACCCGACCACAGCCACTTGGCAGCCGTTGGATTGCGCCCTATCGCAAGGCAGCTGGAACTGGGTTGAATCCGGTTCCATCAGCTTGGACGGCTATAGTGGCAACAACTGCTACATAGCCTACAAATACACCTGTACCGAGGACGAAGCCGCAGCTTGGGAAGTTGATGACATCATGCTCACATCCGACAACGCAGGCATACCGAGCATCACGGCCACACCCAACGCCTTGGATTTCGAATACCTGGTTGGACAAGGCCCCTCGGCATCCAAGACTTACATCCTGACTTCCGCCAACCTTGAAGGCCAAGGGAACGTTAGCGTCACGGTTTCCGACAACTTCCAGATTGCGCTCGACAATGCCAACTTCGGCAGCAGCCTGAGCCTTGAGTTTGCCAACGGCATCATCACCAACCAGCCGCTGACAGTTTATGTGCGCATGGCCGCAGGACTTGATTCAGGCACTTACACTGGCACCATCACCCACAATGGTGGCGGCGCCACTGAAACAGTCACGCTGACCGGTATCGTCATCGGCGAAGGCGAGCCCTACATCGAGTCGATTGTGCCGCTTTACATCCAAGGCAACAATGGTTCGAACAACAACCGTGTGCCCGTGGCAACAGAGGTGTTTGTCCACAACCTTGCGCCCAACACCACTTATCGTTACACCAACCAGTTCGTCGATAGCAACGACGGTCCAGAAACTGCTGGAGCAGGCAATGTGATTTATGCCGATGCCGACATGTTCTATCGCAGCACCAGCCCAAGCCTTGCCACAGAAGGCGGATATGGTATGTTCACCACCGACGAAGAAGGCAAAGCCACCGTTTGGTGTGTCAATGAACCTACCGCCAATGCACGCTTCACGCCTGGCAACCAAGTGTATCTGAGGATTCGCGTCAATGACGGCAACGATGGCACCAGCGTGGCCTATACCTTCACCTCGCAAGACTACGCCACGGTGCTTAACTTTGGCACCGAACGCGACGAATACCAAGGCACGGCCTTCTATGCCAAGAGCGTTGAAGCCCCGAGAGGCTTTGCCATGATGTATGCCCAAGCCGACGAATTGCGCCCGATTTACGCCACCAGCATCGAGACGGTCGGCGTGGACTACAGCAGCATCAACCAGTATGCCAACTTCTACAAGGAATTGGTGGCTGGAAACGATGGCTGGTTTGGCGGTATCCTGCCTAACGACAACGAAAGCGGAATCAATTACATCGCCATCGTCAAGTTGGATGGCACGTCGAATACCATCTACAGCACCGAAAACGGATTCTGGCAACCTGAAGGCAACACCGTGAACCCGAATGGCGGCCTCGAAACGCCCATCTTCATCGACTTGACCTATACCAGCGTGGAAGAAGGCGAAGACGCCAATGTGACGGTTTGGAACACAGGCAACGAGTTCGTCATCGAAAACGCCGAGGAAAGCCACTATGTCATGACGGTCTATAACCTTCTCGGCCAGCCCATGATGCAACGCCAAGTCAATGCAAACAGCATTGAACGCATCAGCCACAACCTCGCAAGCGGACTCTACATCATCCACTTGCAGAACAGCCGTAACAAGGTTGCCGCCAAGGTGATTGTCAAGTAAGTTTCCCTTTTGTGGGCACGAAAAAGTCCGGAAGCCTCGCGCTTTCGGACTTTTTTTGTATTTTTGCGGAAAATATGGAAACCATGAAGATATTCAATTTTGTTGTTTTGTTAGGCTTGGGGATAAGCCTGTACAGTTGTCAAGATCCTGCAAAGTCGCGTTTTTACATGGACGAAGGATACAAACTGATGATGGTTTACAGCCAATTTGAGAAAGCCGAGGAAGCCTTGGACAAAGCCATCAAATACGACAAAAGCAACTATGAAGCCTATTACAATCGAGGCTGCGTAAGAATCAACAGGAAAAAGTATAGGGAAGCCATCGAGGATTTCGAGAAAGCCATCGAGCTGAAGCCCGACTATGCCGATGCCTATTTCAACACAGGGCGTGTGTATTTCCTCCTCAATGAAGAGGACAAAGCTTGCGAATACTACAAGTTGGCCACCAAGTACGGCCGACAGAACCTTGAGGATTATCTTCGCGCCTGTCCCTAAGCCAAGGGATTAAGATTATTCGAAAGCGTCCGTTGCAATGAGGTCGCCGTCCTCATTGTAGGTTTTCCATTGTCCCGTTTTTGCGCCTTTGGCATATTGTCCTTCTTCCTTGAGCACTCCGTTGGGATAATATGTCTTGGCCGTGCCCTCAAGCTGCCCTTGATGGTATTGACATTCCATTACAAGCACGCCTGTGTCAGAATATTTTCTGCATGGGCCTTCTGGCACGCCTCCCACATATTGTGTCTCTTCGGCCAAAACGCCGTTTTTTGGATTGTATATCCTCGACCAGCCATGCACATGGCCGTCCTTGTTGTCCTCGGCAAGGAGCAATTGGCCTGTTTCCTTGTCGAAATACTTCCATTCTCCGTCCTTTTTTTGACTCAGGTAATAGCCCGTGGCAATCAAGCGGCCATTGGGCGCGAAAGTCTTGTTGAGCGCCTTCTCGCCAGTCTTGTCAAACTCGTTGGTGGCCTTCAAGTTGCCCTGCTCGTCGTAATAGCTGAACGTCCCTTGGCACTTGTCGTTCTTGAACCGGCCTTCGTAGCGTTTTTGCCCGTTAGCGTAGAAATCCGCCCATAACCCTTGGCGACGACCTTTCGAGTCGGTTTGGTTGTATTCTTGCGCCATGGCAGGGAAAGCAAGCCATAGTGCCGCGATGATGATGAAAAATCTTTTCATGATTTCAGTGGTTTTTAAGCTGCAAATTTAAGGAAATAACGTAATTTTGCGCCCAATATTATGGCGGAATATTCATCCATACTGCTTGAAAACGCGGTCGATTCGCTTTCCAAACTGCCTGGAATCGGCAGGAAAACAGCCTTGCGACTTGCATTGCACTTGCTCAATGAAGACCAATTGGAAACTGAGCAACTTGCTGATTCTCTGCTTAAGATGAAGCACAACATCAGGCTTTGCGAGCGGTGCTATAACATCAGCGACACACGGCTTTGCTCCATTTGCGGCAATCCGCGACGCGACGAGAACACGCTTTGCGTGGTGGCCGACATGCGCGACGTGTTGGCCATCGAGCGCACTGCTTCCTACAACGGTTTGTATCATGTCTTAGGTGGAGTCATCAGCCCTATTGAAGGCATCTCTCCCAACGACCTGAAAATCGCGCAATTGGTGCAACGAGCAAAAAATGAGGATATTAAGGAAATCATTCTCGCTCTTCCTGCCACCATCGAGGGTGACACGACCAACTTTTTCATTTTCCGCCAGTTGAACGACTTCAAAGGGAGAATATCTGTCATCTCGAAAGGCATTGCCGTTGGCGATGCACTCGAGTTTGTCGATGAGGTCACTTTGGGGCGATCCATACAAAACCGCATCCCGTTTCATCACTCCTGAAACAACTCCAACTGGTTTTCGGTCAAATAGATTTCATTAGGAACTTCATATTCGTAATTGGAGATGAAACGTTCTATGTTTCTCTTGATCAGTTTGATGGGAGTGGTTTTTCGAGCCTTGCAATAGTTGCGCAACGAGCGATATTGCCCTGCCGAAAGCTTGAAGGTAATAGCATGATACTTGTAGTTGCGGCGGCTTTTTTTCTTGTATTGTCCCATAACCTACTGATTTGAAAAGCCAAAATAACAAAATTTAATCGGGATAGGCAAATAATCGCGAAAGTTTCTTACTTTTGGGCAAATTTTCACACATGAGAATCACGGTCATTGGCGAGTCCAACATCGATATAGCGGTGAAGCGGCATGGCGATAGCCTTCAAGGCGGTTGCACACCTGCTGAAATCAGTTTCCATCATGGTGGCGTGGCTCGCAATATTGCTCACAATCTCAGTCTGTTAGGCTTGAATGTGAGCTTGGTGACGATCTTCGGCGGCGACGGTTTCGCGTCGCAAATGATGGAAGAATGCCAGCACTTGGGCATCGACCTGTCGCTCTCAACGCGGTTCCAAAACGAGAAAAGTCCAATCTTCCTCAGTTTCAACGACAAAACAGGAAACATGCTTTCCGCAGTTTCCGACATCACACTCAACCGACGCATGGATTTGGAATGGCTGAAGGACAAGATGAACGAAATCAACCGCTCGGATTTGGTGGTTGCCGATACGCTCTTGACCGCCGAGGCCTTGTGCCATCTCATCGATTTTTGTGAGGTTCCCTTGTACATCGATACTGTTTCGCCCAAACGTGCCTTGGTTCTGGTCGAAGCACTGGATGGTTCACGAAAAAAGTCGTTTCATGCCTTGAAGTGCAATGAATCAGAAGCCCAGTCCATGACGGGAGAAAAAAACGTGACAGATTCTGCCAAAATATTGAATGACAATGGAATAAAAGAGGTTTTTGTGACTTCGGGCGAAAATGGCGTGTTGTATTCGACGGAAGGGAATTCGGAGTGGTTCGCTTCCCTTCCCGCTCATGTGGTGGATGTGGTGGGAGCCGGCGACGCCTTCCTTTCGGGTATTGTTTATGCCAACGCATTGGGCATAAATGGCTTGCCGTCTGTTACCTTGGGTTTGAAAGCCGCAAAATCGGCGTTGGAATCCCCAGAACCATGTAATGGAGCAATAGCGGATTATTTTAAGGAATGAAATAATAACTGTCTTATTGTCAGCTGTTTATTATGGCTTTCATTTCCTCCAGGTGTGCCATTGCTTCCTCAAAAAGCTTCCATTGTGCTCGCGTGCGCACCAAATTGTGGCAGGCGTAGTTGATTTTGTAATAGGTGTTGCCGTTGATGTAGTCGGTGAGGAAGCGCACGGCCTGCATATAAGGGAAGAGCGTGGCGGCGTAAGGCAGCAGCTCTTTTTCAAGAGGAGTGAGGAACGAGACAGTGCCTTCGAGATAGCCTTTTGCGAAGGCTTTGTAAATGTCCATGTTGAATTGTATGTTGTCGAGGTTGTTGTCGTCCTCGGCTCCGGTGTTGGCCGCCGAGCGGGGGAAGTCGCCGAAATCGGAGAAGACGAAACTCGGCATGACGGTGTCCAAGTCGATGACGCAGAGCACTTGGCCGTCTTTGTCGAAAAGCATGTTGTTCACCTTCGTGTCGCAATGGCAGATACGCTTGGGCAACTTGCCTTCGCGATATAGCCTCTCGCCTATGCACATCTCGTCGGCCTTTTCCCGGATTTTTTCAACGAACTTTTGGACTTCAACCTCGCGCATCTGGCCTACTTTATCCTCGGCCACGGCTTCTTCCAATTGTTTCAAACGGAACTCAATGTTGTGAAAACCAGGGATAATCTCCCCTATTGGTGTTTCCAAATCCGTCAAAAGCGACTCGAAATCGCCGAAAGAACGCCCTGCAAAATAGGCATACTCAGGCGTGACGGCTTCGTAGGTGTAGCTGTCGGCGATGAAGTCCATGACACGCCAATATTTCTCGTTTTCAACGACATAAGTGTTTCCTGTGTCGGCCTTCAGGAAATGCAACACACGGCGATAGACGTCATTGATGCCTTGGCTTTCATATTTTTCCTTGATGTGGTTCGTCACTGCTTCTATGTTCGATTGCAGCATGTCCACGTCGGTGAAAACGGCGTTGTTGATGCGCTGCAACACATATTTTGGCCGGCCGTCCACCATAATCCTATAGGTGTCGTTGATGAGTCCGTTGCCCAAAGGCTCAATGTTTCCGATGGTTTTCGGGTCGATGAAATGGCCCGCGATGGCGAATAGTTCGTTCATGGCTTGAAATGCTTTAGTTGACTTTGCAGTAAAAATTTTCGCGAAAATAAGGTTTTTGTGTGGATAATTCCTACTTTTGCAACAAATTAAATCCATTTCTCTATGAAAAACAAGATTTTACTCCTATTCATCGGCCTTTCCCTGTTGGCCACGGCAATCGCCTCCAATGAGAAGCAAACCACCGAAACAGAAGCCGTCAAGAGAAACTACCGCATCACTGACAACACGATTGTCTTCGACGAGCCGCAACGCATTGAAGGACAGAAGAGCGTGCTTCAATTCGCTGTTGCCCCGATAGAGAATGTGCGCATTGGCTTCATTGGCCTAGGGATGCGCGGCCCCGATGCCGTAGATCGCATGACCTACATCGACGGCGTGACCGTAGTGGCTCTTTGCGACATCGAGCCTGACCGTGTGGAAAAGGTGCAGGCCAACATCCTTGAAAGGAAAGGCCTGCCACGCGCCGCCGCCTACACTGGCCGTGAAGGCTGGAAGGAACTCGTGGCACGCGACGACATCGACCTCGTTTACATCTGCACCGACTGGAAGACCCACGTCCCGATGGCCGTGGAATCCATGCGACAGGGCAAACATGTGGCCGTCGAAGTGCCCGCCGCCACCTCCATCGAGGAGTGTTGGCAACTCGTTGATGTGGCCGAACAAACCCAACGCCACTGCATGATGCTCGAAAACTGCTGCTACGATTTCTTCGAGCTGACCGCGCTCAACATGGCGCAAAAAGGAATGTTCGGCGAGCTCATCCACGGCGAGGGCGCATACATTCACAATTTGGAACCCTTCTGGAACGATTATTATGAAAACTGGCGCCTCGAATTCAACCAAAACCACGCCGGTGACGTGTATCCAACCCACGGCTTGGGACCTCTCTGTCAGGCCTTTGACATTCATCGCGGCGACCGCATGAAGACCTTGGTCTCGATGAGCACGCCGTCCTACAATGGCAAAAAAATCGCCAAGGAAATGATGGGCGTGGACGACTTCGCCAATGGCGACATGACCACGACGATGATACAGACCGAGAAAGGCAAGACTTTGCTCATCGAGCATGACGTTTACACCTATCGGCCTTACAACAGACTATATCAACTTACTGGTACCGAGGGTTTCGCAAACAAATACCCCAGCGCAGGCTTCACCCTTTTGGACGAAAAACTGCCCGCAGGTTTTCTCGCCGAAGGCCAACACCTCGACCCCCACAGCTTTGTGCCTGCCGAGGTGCGCGACAAGCTCTTGAAAGACTACCTCCACCCTATCGCGGTCGAAATCGAAAAGAAGGCCAAGGAAGTGGGCGGCCATGGCGGCATGGACTTCGTGATGGACTACCGCCTGATTTACTGCCTGCACAACGGACTGCCTCTTGACCAAGACGTTTACGACGCCGCCGAATGGTCGTGCCTCGGCGAACTGACCGCAGCCTCCATCGCTAACGGCGGAATGCCCGTGCAAATGCCCGACTTCACACGCGGCGACTGGGACAAAGTGAAAGGTTACAGACACGCGCAATGACCATGCAATTCAAAAGCAAGTACAAGACTTTGGTTTTTGACCGCCCAGCAATCATGGGCATCCTGAACGTAACGCCTGACTCGTTCTCCGACGGTGGACGTTACAACCTGATGGACAATGCTTTGCAACATTGCGAACAGATGATTGCCGATGGCGCTGACTTCATCGACATTGGTGGCTGTTCAACGCGCCCCAATAACGCCATTGCTACGGAGCAAGAGGAAATGGAGCGTGTCATCCCGATATTGAAAGCCATCAGGAAAGCATTTCCCGAAACGCTCATCTCCATTGACTCCTTCAGGAAAAGCATTGCTGAAGCTTGTATAGCCGAAGGTGCCGACCTCATCAACGACATTTCGGGCGGGCTTTTCGACACCGAAATGCTTCCCTACATCGGCAAAAACCACATCCCGTATGTGATGATGCACTGCATAGGCACGCCCGAAACCATGCACCAATATGCCCTCGGCGGCGACATCCACCAAACCTTGATGGAGTTTTTTGAGAAGCAATGCGCCATATTGGAAGCCTACGGCGAACAACAAATCATCCTCGACCCAGGCATTGGATTCGGGAAGAGCTTGGAAGCCAACTATCAGTTGCTCAGCGGCTTGAATCGGTATCGCTACAACAATCTGCCAGTGCTCATCGGCATTTCGAGGAAGTCGTTGATTAATAAGGTGCTTGGCACCACGCCTCAAACCGCCGAAAACGGCACAACCGTCTTGAATACCATCGCCTTGCTCAACGGAGCGGACATCCTCCGCGTTCACGATGTGAAAAATGCACGAGAAGCCATAGAATTGGTCGGTTCTTTTTGTACTTTTGCACAAAATTCTTTTTCTTGAAAACAACGATTTCGAGCCATGACAGACCTTTTCATCCAAATACGCATCCTTGACATCATCGACATCTTTTTGGTCGCGCTGCTGTTCTATTGGTTCTTTCGTATCCTGAAAGGCACATCTGCCATCAGTATCTTTCTTGGCATTGTAGCCATTTTCCTCATCTGGCAAGTGGTCAAGGCCTTGCACATGGAGTTATTGAGCACCATACTTGGCGCGTTTGTCAGCGTGGGTTTCATTGCGTTAATCATCATTTTCCAACCAGAAATACGCCGTTTCCTGTTCACCATCGGAACACAAGCCCAAGAAGGGAAACTGACACACAAATTAAGGTTCTTGCGGGTGAACAACCATGCCGACTTGGACATTGAAAGCATTGTAAAGTCATGCCAAAACATGTCGGAGATCAAGCAAGGCGCATTGATTCTGCTGACGCGGAACAACAATCTTGACGACATCGTATCCACAGGTGTGATAGTCAATGCTGACATCAGCAATTCGCTGATTGAGAACATTTTCTTCAAGAACAGTCCGCTGCATGACGGTGCCATGGTCGTCCGCAACAACCGTATCACGGCGGCACGTTGCATCCTTCCAGTGACGAGCAAGACCAACATTCCCGGCCATTACGGTTTGCGCCATCGGGCCGCCATCGGTGTGACCGAGGTGAACGACTGCATCGCCCTCGTGGTTTCAGAGGAAACGGGCAATATCAGCATTGTGGCAGATGGAATCATCAAGACCGTTAAACCACTGGAACTGAAAGAAATGATAGAGAAAGAGTTGAACATGTAACCTCTATAGAAAAACACCTAACTCCCAACTTCAACAAACCCATCCTCATCAGCATAGCGCAATTGCTTACGATAAGGGTCGTAGCGCAGCAGCAATTGGTAGGAATAGCCTTTTTTCTTCAATTCCTTGCCAATATAATTGTTCATCATATAGTCGTAGGTATAGCTTGCATAAAGTTTCCCAAGATAAACCGCGAAGTTATATACATCTTTAAGTTGCAGAGTGTCAATTGAATAGCTATAATCCAAGTTGCCGGTCCAGAAAGAGTAGTCGGTCTTGGAGTCGAAGTCGTCCATAAGGTTGTGCTCGCAAAACAGCATGGGTTTCCACTCGCCATCATTGATTTCGAACCACGAGGCCACATTGACCGTGTTCAAAGGATGCTTATAACTGTACTCGTCGGTGTCGCTAAACAGGAAATCCTCGTATTCCCTGATTTGGCCAGAAATCTCCATTCGTGAGAGCATCACCAACCAATGCGTGGAGTCAACTTGCACGTTGTCAGCATTTTCAGGCACATAGACGGCAACACCATAATCGCCCATCGCATCGGAGTAGGCGTTGTACATGACATCGAGGAACAAATCCTGGCTGAAACCGTCCAACACCTCGGTTTTTTTGCCATATTGCGTGTTGTATTCCGTTTTCACATCGGCTTGTTCGGGGAAATACACTGCCGCCGCGATATGGGTCCGCTCGGCCATGTATCGCTTGGCCAATTTCAATTCTGTTTGGCAGCCCGTAAAAGTCAGTAGAAATACCACAAAACAAACAAAACACCCAAAACTTAGTTTTTTTGATGTGTGGGAAAACTTGCCAACCGGCAGTTTTCCGGCAACGCACGGTTGTACAGTTGCCACACGTTTATCGAGTTTATTCATTGTTTTGTAGGTTTTGCAAGTTTTGTGATAAATAGAGTTAAACATTATCAAACAAATCCATTTGTACGCCGTCGCCTTTGGGCTCTTCCTTCGTTTCCACGATTTCCAACGGCACATCGGCGGCATTGATTTCGATTCTATCCTCGTTTTCCGTTCCTTCGACAGGCTCAGGAACCTCGCTTTCTTGTGGTTCAGGTTGGAAAGGCTCAAGGAATTGCCAACTATCTATTTCCCTGGATGTCAAGCGCTTGCCCTTCGCCTTGTAACTCTTGATGCCAATAAACTCTTCAACATTCACCTCGTCGTCGGGGAAACTGTTGCCCGCATCGCTGACCTTGTAACTCAGCAACAGGCGCGGCAAAGTGTCGGTGCTCATGCCCAAATATTTCGCATCGGGATGCTCGCCGATGAAGGAAGTGCGGGCGTTCAACTTGGTTTCGGCCTCGATGCAGAAACGTTTCAGGTAGATCTTTTGCGTCTCTCCTTCAATATAAACGACTGAGAAGATTTCGTCGGGGTCGAACTTGCGGATTTCAACCATGTCGTCGTCGAAGTGGGTACTAAGGTCGAAGCCCGAAACCTTGAACTCTCCGTTGCCGAAAATCTGCAAGATACGGTCCTCGCCCTCAAATGCGCCTAGGTATTGTCCGCGTTTGTCGGCGTTGAGGCGGCGCACGGTGTCGTCAAACCAAATCTCGCGTGCGTCAAGCGTTGAAACGCCTTCCCCGCCCTTCTTGATTTCCTTGACCTCATACTTCGTGAGCAGGTTGCCGCGCGCGTCGCGACCTTTCACTGCCAAGTCGGAGAACCTGTAATCGACTGTTTTCTGCTTTTTGTTGAACAACACCAAAGTCACCTTGATTACCTCGGCCTCGCCGTTGGGGTTCGACGAGAAATAACGCACCTTAGAGTTGGCTTTGCCCTGCGTGAGGTCGTATTCCTTGTCGCGGGTGACGCCTTTCACTGCAAAACGTTTCACATAATGCGGCGAACCATTTTTGCCGTCGCGATATACGACATTATAGGTGGTGCGCCCATCGTTCTTGTGGAACACATCGACATGGATAACTTTTTGTCCCACAAAGAGTTTTGGCTGTAATTTGACCACTGCATATTTGCCGTCTTCATGGAAAACGATGATGTCGTCCATATCGGAGCAGTCGCAAACGTATTCGTAAGCCTCCTTGTTTTTCTCACGTTTCAGGCCTTCGCCGGTGCAAACGAAGCCTTCCTCCTTGTTCACATAAAGTTTCTCGTTGTTGGCGGCCACTGCCACGGCGGAAATATTGTCGAAGTTGCGAATTTCGGTCTTGCGCTCGCGTCCTTCGCCGTATTTCTCCTTGATGCGCAGGAAATAGTCGATGGTGTAGTCCACGATATGATCGAGGTGGTATTGTGCCTCTTCCATACGCTTCTCAATATCAGCAATTTGCTCGTCAGCTTTCTTGATGTCGAACTTGGAAATCTTGCGCACGGGTTTCTCGCATAGCTTCTCCACATCTTCGCGCGTGATTTCGCGTTTCAGCAGTTTTCGGTACGGGTCAAAACGCCGCTCAATGCCCGTCAGTTGGTCGTCCCAAGTGGCGTAGTCCTTATTCTCCAACTCTTTATAAATGCCCTTCTCGAAGAAAATCTTCTCCAACGACACCCAATGCCAGCTGTTTGCCAACTCGTCGAGCAAGATGCGTAGTTCGAGGCTCAGGAGTTCCATTGTGCGGTCAGTGCTGAGTTTCAGGATCTCGCTCACGCCAAGGAACGCCGGATGCTGGTTGACGATGACGCAGGCGTTGGGAGAAATGGAGACCTCGCAATCGGTGAAGGCATAAAGCGCGTCGATGGTTTGGTCGGGCGACACGCCGGGGTTCAGGTAAATCACGATTTCGCACTGTTCGGCTGTGTTGTCGTCGATTTTCTTGATCTTGATTTTGCCTTTGTCGTTGCACTTCACGATGCTATCGATCAGGCCGCCCGTGGTGGTTCCGTAAGGTATCTCACTGATAACGAGTGTTTTCTTGTCCTGTTGGCTGATTCTTGCACGGATGCGCACCTTGCCGCCGCGCAAACCGTCGCTGTAGTTGGTCACGTCCATCAGGCCGCCCGTTGGGAAGTCGGGATAGAGCGTAAAAGGCTCGTCCTTCAGGTAGGCGATGGACGCGTCAATCAGTTCGGTGAAGTTATGTGGCAAAAATTTGGAGGCCAAGCCCACGGCAATGCCTTCAGTGCCTTGGGCCAACAGCAACGGGAACTTCACTGGTAAGGCGACTGGTTCGTTGTTGCGGTTGTCGTAGGAGCGTGTCCAGTCGGTGGTCTTATGGTTGAAGACGACCTCCTTGGCGAACTTCGAGAGACGTGCCTCGATGTAACGCGGAGCAGCGGCATCGTCGCCTGTGAGGATGTTGCCGAAATTGCCCTGCATGTCCATAAGCAGATCCTTTTGAGCGAGTTGCACAAGTGCGTCACCAATGGAAGCATCACCATGCGGGTGGTATTTCATCGTGTTGCCCACGATGTTGGCCACCTTGTTGAAACGTCCGTCGTCGAGTTCGTCCATCGAGTGCAAGATGCGGCGTTGCACGGGCTTCAGGCCGTCTTCGATAGCGGGCACAGCACGCTCGAGAATGACGTACGAGGCATAGTCTAGAAACCAGTTCTCGAACATACCTTTCAGGGGGATGACGTGATGCCCATCCTCCTGGGCCTGAGCGTCTTGAACGCCTTCAAAACTTTCGTCTGCCAGTTGCCCATCCAGGGGCTCATTTTCCAAATTGTCTTCGATTTCCATCATACGTTCTCTAACGGGTGCAAATATAGTGATTTTTTTCGATTCGCGATTAAAAATAATATGCACCCGTTACAATTCAATGAGCTATAGGTCGTTTCAAATCCGCTTCCTCCCCCAATCCGCCTTCCAGATGTAAACCAGCGAAATCAGGCCCATCGAAATGTTGTAAAGCCATTCGGCAGTCCAAACGCCGGCGATGGTCGAGGTCTTCGACATCAGATAAACATAAACAATGTAAAGGATAAGGATGCCAAACTCCAAGGCCATGGCCGCCGTGGTGTTGCCCGTGCCGGAAACGGCCTCGAAAAACACCATACCCACAGCACTGACAAGCGTCGCCACCGCAATAACATACACCGATGGCACTGCAGCCTGGGCCAAGGCCACATCGTCAGTATAGATGTGCAAGACAAGTTGCGGCATGATAAAAGTGATGACGACCAAAATCGAAGAACATATCAAGCTGTTTTTCACCACCTTCCATAGCATCGACATCACCTCGTCGCTCTTGCCTTCGCCGATGATGCGGCTCGTCAGCGTATTGGCCGTGGCCGCAAAAGCAAAACCTGGAATGATGAGGATCATATAGGTGCTCCTCACCACCGACGACACGCCGATGGCCATCTCCCCCATCTTCTCGATCATCACGAAGAAGATGAACCAGGCACCAAACGAGAACAGCCGCTGAATCATGCTCGGAAAGGCCACCTTGAGGATGTCGCCCATCAAGGCGGGCTGCCATTTGTGCCAGCGAAACATGCCGTATTCCTCGTGCGGGATGGTGAAATAGGTGTAGATCCAAAAGAAACAGAACGCCGTTATCTCCGCCATCAGCGAGGCCAAGGCCGCACCGCCGATGCCCATCTCGGGCAGACCGAACTTGCCATAAATCAACGCCCAGTCGAAAAAGATGTTGACCGCGGCCATGATGATGGTCGAGAAAGTGATGACCTTCGTATTGCTGATGCCGACATAAAACGAGCGAAACAAGAAGTTGAACACCACGAACATGAT
>CAMOCK010000036.1 GCA_946610645.1 uncultured Bacteroidales bacterium | reverse complement strand
AGTTTAAGGACATTTTCGACAAGGAGGAAGACAAGACCTACGTGGCCGACTGCACCATCGAGACCGACATGGAGGTGCGTTTCCCGTCGGACTATATCAACTCGACGCAGGAACGCGTGAGTCTCTACAGCGAACTCGACCACACCAAGACCGAGGAGGCGCTGATGAAGTTCACCGACCACCTCATCGACCGCTTCGGCCCCATCCCCAAGCAGGTCAACGACCTGTTGAACACCGTGCGGCTCCGTTGGGTGGCCAAGGACTTGGGCTTCGAGAAAATCGTGCTACGCCACCACAACATGACGGCCTATTTCGTCAGCAACCCCGAATCGAAATATTTTGAGAGCGCGACTTTCCAGAAAAACATGCAGTACGTTATGACTCATCCGAAACGCACCGCGCTCAAGGAAACGAATGACAAACTGCAACTCACTGTAAAAGAAGTAAGCACGGTGACGCAGGCACTTGAGCTATTGCGCGAAATGCAGTCTGCCAATTGAAAAACCCTGGCCAATTCCCATCGATAACGCAGGGCTGAAAATCCGCTTTTTTGCGCAAAACAAGGTTGTTTGCGCAACAAAACGAAAAAAAATGCGCACGATGTCGCATGAATGGCCTATTTTTGCACCCGCAATTTGAGCCTTTTACCAAGTATCAAAAGAAACAACTGAATATTATCGTTTTTTTAATCAAACAACCAATGAACAAGTTTATCAAAAGAACAAGTTTGGCGTTAGCCTTGACACTTATCACGATGGGTGCATGGGCACAAGCCAATTTGGGCGACATCCCAAGAGAAATCAAATTCGATGATGCCAGTATCGAGACCTTTGGTCACCTCACCATGACAATCACCGATTCTTTAGTATTCAACGCCGAAAAAAGGTCATACGACACCTTGCGAGCCATCACCAACATGGAATGGTTCACGGAGGCAGGCACTGCCAAGATGCGCACCCAAGCGCGCGACGAAGCCAAGGGCAGGTATGAGCCAAGCGACTTCATGGATGGGCAAAGCAGTTCCTGGTCCGACATGTACTGGTTCCGCTTCTTCTACCCTTCCATCAATGCCAACGGCGAGCCTATCACGCTCTCGGCATTAGCGGCATTCCCCGATGAAGACCCCGAATACATTAATAATGTGATCATCGGATGCCACGTCACCATCACCAGCAACAAGGAAGCCCCTTCGGAATACTACCTGACAGGAAGTTCGTTGACCGACGTCGGCATGTTGATGTGGCACGCTTCAAGCGGCTCCACCTTCCACAAGCCGGAAAGCAACCCGCTCTACTACAACCTGGTCATCCTGCCCGACTACGAAGGCTACGGCATCACCAAAAACCTGCCCCACCCTTACCTCTATCAGGAGCTGACGGCACGCCAAGTGGTGGACGCCACTCGCTATGGCATTGCGCTGTATCAAAACAGCCCCGTCATTGCAGAGTACCGCCACCCGTTCCGCCCGGGATGGAAGACCGCCTCCGTGGGCTATTCGCAAGGCGGATCGGTGGCTATGGCCACACACCGTTTCATTGAGCAGAACGGCCTCGACGACGAGCTTCACTTCGCTGGCTCCGTTTGCGGCGACGGCCCTTACGACCCTATCGCTCACGTGCGCTACTACATCCGCGAAAACGGCGGATTGCTCAACATGCCTGTGGTGCTTCCGCTCATACTGAAAGGCATGCTCGACAGCAACCCTTACATGCGTGAGCACAAAATGGAGGATTACCTTGTGAAGAGCTTTATCGAAACCGGCATCGTGCAGTGGATTATCGACAAAAACGACCCTGGCAAGGAGAAGACCACCGACGACATCACCGATGCGCTGGATGCCCTGTATGAAAGCGGGTACTTCCGTGACATCCTGTTAGATGATGGCAAGGCCTATATATACAAGCTCATGGTGCCTGAAGTATATGCCTATTTCAACAATGTTGAAAACTTCAGCTCCCTGCCCACAACACGT
The DNA here is from genome assembly GCA_946610645.1 of uncultured Bacteroidales bacterium. GTDB lineage: Bacteria > Bacteroidota > Bacteroidia > Bacteroidales > F082 > Limimorpha. The sequence goes on along the minus strand of CAMOCK010000036.1, from coordinate 5,620 downwards.
GGCGTATGCGAAGACCTGCATCTGGCCTTGGAGAGCAACAATCTGACAAAAGGCTGGACGCCTACTCATCCCGTTAAATTGTGGCACTATCGTTCCGACACCGTAGTGCCTTACGATAATGCGACAAGCGCCAACCAGAACCTTGGCAGCCAGTGTTCCCTCTACACAGCTGGCGACAATATCATAGACCCACAGTGGGACCATGTCGGCGGCGGCCGTGTATTCTACACAGGATTGAACGTAGGAAACGCAGAAAATGAATTGTTAGAGCAAATTCTTCAAAATGATTAAGGAGGAAAGAAAAATGAAAAAGATAGTATCAACATTCATCGCACTTCTTTTGGCCACCTCTTTGCAGGCTGCTATCATAAGAACCACAGTGAACCTGCCGTTTGAGAACGGCACCATCAAGGTGGAGGTCGTGCTCAACAGCGACGGCTACGTGGCCACCATCGGAACGGGTTACAACGCCTGCATTCCCCAATATGCCGAAGGCAAGATGCATATCCCTTCCACCGTTACCCACAACAACATCACCTACACCGTCACGGCTATAGCACCGGTGGCCTTCCGCTTCTGCACCAGGCTGACCGAAGTGGAGATTGACGAGGGCGTGACCACCATAGGCAACTACGCCTTTGTGGGCTGCCTCGACATGCAGGCCATCAGCCTGCCTTCGACGGTCAACCAAATCGGCGGCGGTGCCTTCTGCAAGCTGCCCAACCTGGTGGCCATGAAATGTGCTGCCACCACGCCGCCCACTTGGAAATGGTACGACGTGTTCCAAGTGGATGGCTCCAACGATGGCCGTCATCCCGATTTGAAGCTTTATGTGCCAACCGGCAGCGAGAGTGCCTACCAAGCCGCCAAGAACGACTACTCCTGGACCTGCATGAACACCTCAACGACCCCTTACACATGGAACAAAACCGAGACACGCTCGCAGGTGGGCTGGGGCAGCTATTTCAACGTCATCCGCTCGTTAGAGCAATGGGATGTGGACCACAGCATCAGCATCTACACCGTGGACGACCTGATAAACTTCCGAAACAAGGTAAATTCAGGCACCACCTACATCAACTATGTGGTGAAGTTGGAAGCCGACCTCGACCTCAGTGGCATATCCTGGACACCTATAGGACGTGTATATACTGACGGCTCTGAAAAGTATTATGACTTCTACGGCACCTTCGACGGACAAGGACACACTATCAGCAATCTGTCTGTCGGCACTGATGCCAGCTATACTGATTCAGATGGCCATAACAACGGACTCTTCGGCGGCACCCGCGACGCCACGGTGAAAAACCTCATCATGGAAAATGCAACGATTAAGGGAAACTATTTTGTGGGAGCCGTCATCGCACACGCCCAAGCCAGCACCACCGTTGAGAACGTTTTGGTGAAAAACTGCAACGTGACCGGACGCTGCTACACAGGCGGCATCATTGGCGGTGCGGAGGAATATAATGACGGCGACTGCGAACTCCGCATGAACGGATGCGTGGTTGAGGGCGGTTCGGTAACCTCCGTGTTTGATGTATGTTATGATCCGGATTATACCGTAACAAGTTTTCCTTATTGTGTTAATCATCCATCATGGGGTGCTGCGGGAGGACTGATAGGTTTTGCCCAATACGCATGGTTCACCAATTGCGCCAATATCCAAACCAAAGTGACTTGGAGCAGTGTGAAGGTTGATGATTCAAGTTTAAAAGAATATATCGACCGTCAAGTTTGCCGTGGCGCACTTGTGGGCTTCCAAGACAAAGATGTTCCTACAGGCCAAAAATCCATGGCTTATTGCTACGCCCATCTTCACTCCGAAAACAGTTTGACAAGAGATGATTATATGAACGACGGTCTTATAGATTATCTTGATTCATACCGTCTGTATGGCAACCCCGAAGGGTGGGGTAACAACAGAAAATGGAGCCGTGACACCGATAAAGTGGCAGTCGGAAACAATGACAGTAACTTAAAAGGCATGCAGTTACAAACTACATTAAACACCAACAACCCAGGGCAATGGGCTTACAAGTATAATGAGTTGCCTTGGCCAGGCTATTTTGCTTACTATGCATACGGAGATACAGATGCCAACAAGGTGGTTTATATGCCTTACAATGTCTTTGTTGACAAGCCGAATTACCTGACAGTGGACAATGCCAGCAGCGTACGGTATAACGATGAAAGTAACACTTTCACCGCCCACAGCATTGCCATTGACAACAATTTCAGCGTCCTCTCCTACACTGAAGAGACGCTGCCTATCAGTGAACGTCAAATTACAGTCACTAACGGTGTCATCAACCCTATCACGCTCAGCGCCCAATCGAACGGTACACAGCAAGTCACTACCGAGTATCCAATATATGTAAAGGACGAAAACAATATGCTCGTCCTCGACCCGCACGGCAATCCGGTGCAAGCAGTCAATCTGGATGGTTCACCCAAGACTGAGTCCCTCACCGAGACGGTTACATCATATACACCAAAGAGCTACACCCTATATTTGCCTTACAGCATCACCTTTACCGGTAACTGCGAGGTGTATGAGCCGACAACCTGGGATGCAAGCGCAGGAAAGTTGAACTTCGAACGTGTGGAAAACAACTTGGTGCAGGCCTACAAGCCTTACTATGTCGTGGTTAAAGAGAGTGAGGTTAGTCTCAACGCTCACGGTGAAAACTTGATTGCCAGACATGGTTCAGACCAATCAGCCACGCAAGATAATGCCTTTTATACTATAGGCTTATTGTATAATATGTCAAATGCGAGCGTTCAAACTAATTACGTTTTGGACAACAATCAGTGGAGGAAGGTGCCAAATACCGACCCTTGGACTACTCTCAGTGTTTTCAATTTCTATATCCATAATTATAATGCAGACCCTGGTACTTTTGGCATTAATTTGATAGACAACACCGTCATCGAACTTGAGGTAACAGGCCACGGCGACAGCGAAAGCGGCGGCTGGGCGTTCATCTCGTCGCCCGTTGAAGGCAGCATCGATCCATCGGAAGTGGAAAACCTTGAGGGTTGGATGGTCCAAAACGGACCGTACAACTACGACCTCTACCGCTTCAACCAAAGCGCGAATTTGGAATGGGAGAACTACCACGGGCACGACACGGAGCAAGATCCTTTCAAGCTCGTCAATGGACATGGCTATCTCTATGCCCGCAATGAAACGAGGACTTTGACTTTCCGAGGAACATTCAACACCGACAACACCAAAACCGTCGATCTCAAATATGATGCCAACGCTGCCTTCGGTGGCTGGAACTTGGTGGGCAACCCCTTCCCTGCCGAGGCCAATGTCAGCCAAAGCTACTATAAGATGAACGAATCCGGCACCGACATCGAGGCAGAATTGAGCGGTGGACCTGTTGCACCTTGCACGGGTATCATGGTGCAAGCCACGGCAGAAGGCCAAAATGTCACCTTCGACAAATCGGGTGGCGCAAAATCGCGTGCAGGCTCGAAAGGCCAAGGCGGCCTGCAACTGACCGTGGCAAAGGCTGGCACAAAAGCCGTCGAAGACAAGGCCATCGTGAGCTTCGACGAGGGCGAACAACTCGGCAAGTTCGTCTTCAACAAAGACAACGCCAAGCTCTATTTCGCACAACAAGGCCATGACTACGCCATCGCCTACAGCGACCAGCAAGGCGAAATGCCGCTCAACTTCAAGGCCGCCACAAACGGCGAATACACGATTGCGGTCAGCCCCGAAAACGTGGAATTAGGCTATTTGCACCTCATCGACAACCTCACCGGTACCGACGTGGACTTGCTGCAAACGACTGAATACACGTTTGACGCAAGAACAAGCGACTATGCCTCGCGCTTCCGCATCGTGTTCTCGGCCAAGGACACCAACGGCGACGACAACGGCAACTTCGCCTTCTTCGACGCTGCCGGCGACCTCGTCATCACCGACGCCACCATCGGCGCCACGCTGCAAATCATCGACGTGATGGGTAGGGTTATCCGTAGTATAGACGCTGCGCGCAATATCTCCACAAAGGACATGACCGCTGGCATCTATATGCTGCGCCTCTTCAATGGCAACAACGTGAAAACACAAAAAATTGTGATTGAATAAATCCTGTCTGTAGGGCTGCCGTATCACGACAGCCCTACAGCATTAATCATCTGATAGAAACAAGAGTCCCATGACTGGAACCCACCTGCTCATATTAGTCATCATCCTGGTTTTTGTGGTTGCTTTTCATCATCACCGTATTGGTGCTGAACGATGGCACGAAAAAGATTATTTCTGCCAATGCCAAACTGGTGGAAAACCTTAACGCCCTGCTCGACCAGAACAAGCGGCACGACGACGACAAAAAAGAACTGAAACACCACATCAACGAATTGGAAAAGCTGCTGAAGCAAAAAAAACGACGAGGAGGTCACTCTGCTGCGCGAACAGACGCACCAATACCGGGAGAACATCGAACTGACCGCCGACATGAGCGACGAGGACCTAATGGTCTGGCTTGACCAGAAGAATGTAGAGTACCATCCAAAGACCCACCTGATGGAGTCGGCCTCGATAACCAAAGGCAATAGCGCAACCTAAAGGCACATAGACCAACATCAGCGATTTGCTTCCATGGCTGCAAAGATACGCTTTTATTGGATTCTGCAACACTGCCTAACGCGACTCCCAGAACTCCGCCCCTTTCGCGCCAATTTCCTTCGGGTCGAAAACAGGTTCCTTGCCCGCCTTCTTCTGCCGCTCGTAGGACTTCAACGCCTTGAACGCCTTGGGTGAGAGCAACAAAATCACGATGATGTTGACCCAAGCCATCGTGCCCACGCCGATGTCGCCGAGGTCCCACATCGTGCGCGCCTCATACAGCGACCCGACGAAGACCATCGCCACCACCCCGACACGCAGCACCCAAATCAGGATGTGCTCGATCTTGCCCTTGCCGAAGAGGTAGACGAGGTTGGTCTCGGCGTAGTAGTAATACGCCATGATCGTCGTGAAGGCGAAGAAAAACAAGGCAAACGACACGATGATGCCGCCCCAGTTGCCGCCAAGGAAAGTGCTCAAGGCGGCGGAGGTGTAGCTCACATCGGGCGCGCCCAACTCAACGCCTTCGGCAGCGATGAGGATGTTACCCGACGCATCGAACACGTTGTAGGTCTTGCAAGCTAAGATCATCACGGCGGTGGCGGTACATACCAATAAGGTGTCGATATACACCGAAAACGCCTGCACCAGTCCCTGCTTGACAGGATGCGACACCTTGGCCGCGCCCGCAATGATGGCGCCCGTGCCTTGTCCCGCCTCGTTGCTGTAGATGCCGCGCTTCACGCCCCAGGCGATGGTGGAGCCGAGGATGCCGCCAAGCGCCTCCTTCATCCCGAAAGCGCTTTGGAGCATGTCCATAATCGCATTAGGCACCTCACGGATATGGAGGGCCAACACGACAAGCGAAAGCAACACATAGAGGACGGCCATGAACGGTGCCACCACCTGTGCCACGTTGGCGATGCGCTTCACGCCGCCGATGATGACCATGGCGATGAGCAGCGCTACGGCGATGCCCACCCCCCAGGTGGGGATGTCGAAGGTGCGTGCGAAGCTGACGGCGATGCTGTT
>CAMOCK010000035.1 GCA_946610645.1 uncultured Bacteroidales bacterium | reverse complement strand
TGACCACGGCAATCAATGCGGCCCACACCACCGATGCGACCAAAATCTTCTTGAACGAATGTCGGGGAGCGAGGTAAATGATGCTGGCGCCGCACACAATCTCGGAGAAGATGAGGATAAAGGCGATGGTGGCCACCACCAGCGACTGCGTCCCCGAGCCAGTGTCACCCAGCGTTTGCGAGATGATGATGGCGATGAGGAAATTGAGCGCGGCGGCCACAATCTTCGTCCCGAAGGTATTTAGGATTTTTTTGAACACAGCTTGCTTGATTTTATGATTGCAAAATTAGGAAAAACTATTGTTTCTCGTCCTCGGATTTATCAATTAATCCTTCAAGCACCCAATCGGCACCACCAACACGCCGTCTTTGCGTTGATAGGCATACGAACCTGTGGCCGTCACTATCATCATGAACGAAGGGCTTTCCATCGTTCGTCCATGTTTTATGCCTTTCAATTCGTTGCAAAAAAACGACTTTATTTTTGATTATCATGTGTTGTATTTGAAAAATATTATAAATAATTGATAATCAAATTTATATATTGTTTTATCGTGCCATGTGGAGCATTTTCATCGTGCCAGTTTGAGCAAATATACAATGCCTCCACCCCAAAAACGCCAAAGGTTTATGCAGCGATTTCAAGGTGGAGGAGAGGTGAAATATGTCATGTGTCTTATCGTGCAATCACGAAGCGCGACCAGCCGTAGCTGCCGTTCAGGGTCCAATTAACGAATTCATAGCCGACAGCGGCAACTGCATTCAAGGTGCAATTGGAGCCTAATTCGTAGGTTCCGCCACCTGACACCGTACCTCCATTGGTAGGCTCGGAATTCACTGTAACTGTGCAGTTTTGGATTTCCAGCTCGACCTGACTTCGACAGCCAAAAATCCATGTTTTTTATCGATTGATTATCAGTCACATCCGATACGGCGTGAGAATATTTGGGTGAATCGTGTCACATATGTGTATCTTTATGGCATGTTTGTACGCAAAAGGCGGAATAAATCGGGCAACTCCGGCGGGGCACGTCTCTTTTTCAGATCCAATGCTGCTCGATGGCTGTGCGCACTAAGGTTGCCGTGTTGTGGCAGCGCAGTTTGTGCCGCAGGATTTTCATGTAGCTGTGCACGGTCTCGAATCCAAGGCAAAGCCGGTCGGCGATCTCCTTCATCGTGCATCCTTCCGAAACCAAAACGAGGATTTCGCGCTCGCGCATCGTCAAGGTGGCGGGCGTTTCCTTTTCGTCGCAAAGGATTTGACGTGCCTCGTCGCACAAAAATTGCGTGCCAGAGGCCACCGCTTTTATGGCGACAAACAGCTCATCGGCGCTTGCACTTTTGAACAGATAGCCATCGGCGCCGATTTGCAAGGCACGATGGATGACGGAAGCCTCGGCAAACATGGTCAAGACGATGATTCGCAAGTTGGGCAGCAGCACCCGTAGCTGCGGGATGGCATCAATGCCGTCGCCGTCGGGCAGGGCCACGTCCAAAAGCAGCACTTGCGGCTTAAGACACGCAAGCAACTCTGTGGTTTCCTTTAACGTGGTTGTCATTGCAACAACTTGGAAGTCACCACTTCTCGTTATCAATTGGGACAAGCCTTCGGCCACTACGCGGTGGTCGTCGGCAATCATAACGCTAATTCTCCTTTCCATCGTTTTTGAATTCGATATTGATTTCCGAGCCTTCGCCCGGCTTGGCATAAACATCCATCCTGCCGCCAATGGCCGCCACCCTTTCGCGGATGTTTCGCAAGCCTGAGCCATCACTTTCGAGGTCGATTTGCCCGTTGCCGTTGTCGCTCACATTAATAGTAGTAGTTTCTTCATTCACAACAAGCTGCACATTGATATGTTCCGCGCCCGAACTTTTCACAGCATTGTTGACCAATTCATGCACGATGCAATAGATAACTTCCTCGTTTTCAATGTGCTTGTCATCGCCATAAAACGCGAAATGGACCTTTTTCAGTGTGTGGCAGAAGTCGGACAAAGCTGTTTTCAGTCCATGGCGTTGCAACGCGTCGGGCAAAAGGTGGTGGGCCACGTTGCGCATTTCGCGAATGGCCTCATCGGTCAGCTTGGAAGCCTGGCTTTCAGGGATTACGTTCTGTTTTACCGCCGTCAAGAGGCCGCCCATGCGGTCGTGGAGGTCGCGGGCAATGCGGACGCGCTCGGCCAACTCGCCATCGAGTTTGGCCTTCACCACCGCGTTTTTCTTGCTTTGCCGCACATTGCGCCATAGCAGGAAAAACAACAGCACAAGCAAAAGCAAGATGCAACCGACAAGAACAGAACCCATTGTGAACCAACGTTTTTCTTTTTCCAACTGCTCGATGGCCGCCTGTTTCTTCTCCGTCTCGTAAAGCACCTCCATTTGCGACAGGCTCGACTGATAGTTGGCCGTGGCAAACTTCTCCATGCCGTTGAATAACTTGACCGCACACTCCTTAACCTTTTGTGTATCACCCAATTCCGCATAGATTTGTGTCAGGTAGACAAAGCTGCCCAAATCGTTGTAGGTCTCCTCCTCCCCTGCATTGATAGCTTTCCAAGCGTATTCCTCGGCTTTGCGCCATTGCTTGCGCTCCATCGCGATTTCGCAAACGGCATTATAGGCATCGCCAGCCGTCTCCGACCATGTCTCTTCCGTGACGCGCTCCAACGCCTCGTTGATTAAGGTTTCCGCCTTTTCAATATCCTGATAATGATTGAGTTGTAGGCGAGCCATCGTCACGAGGGTGACGATATAGTCCTCGTTCTCCTCTGTTTTGTGGCGGCTGTAATAGGCGTGACAATAACGCACGGCCTCCTCGGCCTTCGCAATGTCGCCCCGACCCAAATACAGCTTCGCCAAAACCTTTTGCGGCATGGCTATCAACAACGAATCGCCGGAGGCTCTGGCCGCTTCCAACGACTTCAATTCGTTGCGCTCGGCCTCGTCCGTATTGCCCATGCTATAATATAGCTCAGCCACATTGTGATACAATATCGCCGTTGACTCCATCCAACGGTATTTCTCGAAAACCGGCAAGGCCAACTGATAATAATGGATGGCCAGATGCGCCTTGTCCTGCATGTTGTAGACGTTGGCGATGGAGCCGTAAAGTGAACTCAGGTTGTCGTCGATGTCTTTCTCCGAGTAGCGTTTGTCGGCTTTCATCAACTCGGTCGCCGCCAAAGCCTCGTTGTAAAAAGCAATGGCTTTCTCGTAGTCGTCACGGCCATAACGGTTTAGGCCAAGAATCCGCAAAGCATCGACACGGGCATTCACGGCATCCATCTTGTAGGAAAGCTCCACGGCTTTTTGGGCATATCGCTCCGATTTTTCCCCGTCGGTCTGCAAATAGCCCCACATCAAGTCGAGATAAGCCCGCATCAAGGCTTCGTCATTGGGCATCTTGCCGCTTTCGAGCGCCCTTTCCAACGAGTCGGTTTTCCGGTTACGGTGATCGGAATATTGCGCCGAAGCCACCGAACAGAGAAGCAGAAAACATATTAATAAGGTATGTGAAATGCACTTCAACATGGCACAAAAGTAGACATAATTTGCCTAAAAATCTTCAAAGAAACGATTAATTTGCTCATTCAATGCAAAATACCCCCATTTGGGGAGTTGACGCAAATTGTTGAACCCTCTACTTTTGCCTTGACTAACCTTAAAATTCATCAGCTATGAAGAAAATTTCAAGAATTTTGTCTATCATGCTGGCAATCACTGTGTTATTTGCTGGTTGCCAAAAAAAGGAAAGCAGCGAAAAGAAGATTTTGACGTTCGCTTTTGTCTCACCATCGGTGCAAGCCGTCATCACTGAAAGCGCCAAGACCATCGTGACCACGGTGCCCGAGGGAACGGCGGTCACCTCGATGATTCCCATCATCACCGTGTCGGAAAAGGCCACGGTCAATCCCGCATCGGGCATCCCGATGGACTTCACCAACCCCGTAAGTTACATCGTAACCGCTGAAGACGGCTCGCAAGCCACTTACATCGTGACCGTTACCTTCGGCAGTGGCGGTGGTGGTGGCGGCGGCGGAACCACCGACCCGACCGAGTTCAGCGGCAACATCGACGCCAACACCACTTGGCCCGACCTCGGCCTGCCCGTGGACTACATCGTTGACGGCAGGGTGGTCATCAACGGCAACGCCCTCCTCACCATCGAGCCTGGCGTGACCATCATGTTCACTGGCACGAATGGCGCCATCGAAGTGGGTGAAAACGCGGGCCTGCGCATGGTGGGCACGGCTGACAAACCCATCAAGTTCGTGGGTCCGGCCAACAACCCCAACAACGGCTCGTGGGAGAAAATATGCGTCAACTCGAAACGTGCCGACAACGTTTGGGAATACGTCGAGTTCATCCGTGGCGGCTCCGACGATTATGTGTGGAACGCCGTGATTGACCTGCAAGGCGCCAAGGTGTCGATGAAAAACTGCACCATCGACGGCTCGCTCGGCTATGGCATCGACGTAGAATACGAAACCCGCTTCATGGCTTTCGAGGGCAACACCATCAAGAACTGCGCCCAATACCCCATCGTGAGCGAAGACTGGATTGGTCTCCTCGACATGGGCAGCAACAACACCTTCGAGAGCAACGGCCACAACTTCATCGACGCACTGTGCCGCGACATCAACATGGAGCAACATACCACGCTGAAAGCCATGCCCATACCTTATTATATGGAGAGCGGCCTTTGGATTGAGGGCGGCTTCAAGCTCACCATCGAGCCAGGCACACAGATGTACTTCAAGAGCGGACAGAATGTGGACATACAAGACGCCGTCACCCTCGTCGCCGATGGCACTGCCGACAAGCCCATCATCTTCCGTGGCATGGAAGACGAGACCAGCTACTGGCAGGGCATCAAGTATCACAGCACCAAAGAGGCCTCGGTGATGAACCATTGCCAGATCCTCAACTGCGGCGAGGACGATGCCTACTTCCACGGCGGCTGCCTTTGCATCTACGACGACGCGCGCCTGACGCTCACCAACTGCACCATCGGCAAGAGCCTGTACTACGGCATCACCTTGGACGGCGTGGAGCTGTTTGACCGCATCAACCACAGCAACAACACCTTCGTCAACTGCGGCCATGGCAACGTGTGGCTCGAAGACGGCGGCGAATGGGGCGGCGTGCAGTACGAATCCCACCAGATTTTGAACGATTTGCCATAAGATCCAACAATGATTGTAGAGACGGTCTGCACACCGTCTCTACATTTTCAATTCAAAAACAGAATGACCATGAAAAAGACATTGTTTCTTTTCCTGTTCGCATTGGGTGGCATCTATGCGATGGCCCAAGAGCCATAGTATTGCACCATGAAAGGTGCCGTACTGACCTACACCGACTATGGTGCCAAAGGCAATGAAAACGGCCAGACCATACACACTTTCAAGGAAGTGACTGGCAAAGACGGCAACTTCGACATCACCATGGAATCGACAGTGAACGCCGCCGGCGTAGTGAACACGACAGAAGTGAAAGTGCAAATCCGCAACGGCAGTGCCCAGATTGGCATGGGCAACGGAAGCATCGACGTGACCGTCAGCGACCCTGTGCTTTTCGAAATCCCCAACAAACTGGCCGTCGGGATGCAATTGCCTTTGGGTGAGGCCATTGCCAACATTGGCGGATTCCGCGTGAAGTCGACCATCACCGAAAACGAAGCCATGAACGAAGATCAAGAGCAGCTTGAAGCCGAAGAACAGGCCACCAAAGAGAAAAACTCGGGCAAGAAAAGCAAAAGCTCGACCGACTACACCGCCATCAACGCGGAACGCAAAGCCGCCAACGCCAAGTTGAAATACGACGATTGGGACTATTGACCGATTCACATTCCATGACATAGTGTGAATACCGCCGAGGGGGAAACATTACCAGTAATTCAAACTGGCCAAATCCTCCCGCTGCAGCTGTCGCTTGTAGCACCCGTCACCGAGGCCAACACGTTGGTCTTCCCCTCCAATCGGCGCAGGCCGAGGAAGGCGAAAACCAGGGCTTCCTTGTAGTCGATGATTTCCTTTTTAGGAACGACGACCTCGTGCTTGGTGCGGGCTTGCAGGCGTTCCATCAGGAACTTGTTGCACGCACCGCCGCCCGTCACCAAAATCTTGCCCTTGGGCAGCAGCGAGATAGGAATGGAAATCTGCAAGGCAATGTGTTCCACAAATGTCGCCAGCATGTCTGCGATGGAAAGTCCCACGTCCCGTGTCTCGCAGTCTCGCGTCCCGTGTCCCGCAGTCTCGCGTCCTTTGTCCTTTGTCCTCCGTCCCTCGTCCAATAGTCCTTTCTGATACATCTCAAAATATTCCCTCCCCAACGACTTGGGCGGCTCTTGCATGAAAAACGGGTTGTTGTTGAGTTTCTTCAACAGGTCGAAGTTCACTTTTCCGCTTCGGGCGAGGTCGCCGTCTTTGTCGTAGTCGAGGCCGTCCATCTGAGCGAGATAATTCAAGGCTTGGTTGGCGATGCAGAGGTCGTAGGCGATGCGCCGACCGTTATCGTCATACGAAATGTTGGCGATGCCGCCGATGTTGAGGCACATTTCGTAGTCGGCAAAAAGCAGCTTGTCGCCGATGGGCACCAAGGGCGCTCCCTGACCGCCTTTGCCGACGTCTTCAGTGCGAAAATCATTGACGACGGTGAAACCACATGCGTTGGCCAACTCCTGTCCGTCGCCGATTTGCAGGGTGTAGTGTTCCTCGGGGCGGTGGAAGATGGTGTGGCCGTGCGAGGCCACGAAGTCGGGCTTCGCGTTGTGTTTTTGTGCGAAGTTGCGGACTTGCTCGCCAAGATATTTGCCGTAGTCCTTATCCAATTGCACCAAGTCTTGAGGCCGCTGTTGGAAGGCTTCGGCGAGTTGTTTTTTCCAATGCTTGGGATAGGGGAGAGTCTCGGCTTGGAGGATTTGAAAGCGGTATTCTGGGTTCGCGGACGTCTTGTCCGTACCATCAACCGCGAACCTGACAAGAGCGATGTCCAGCCCGTCGAGTGAGCTGCCCGACATTAATCCTATGGCGGTATAAGAATTCAAGATTTAAAGATTTAAAATTTATAGATTTAAGACTTTGGTCGCTTTGCGAAATTTTAAATATTGAATTTTGAATTTTAAATTCTCAAAGCAACGGTAACACCTTTCCAAGTTGTATGCTGTTGGAGCCTTTGACGAGTATCGTCTTTCCGCTGACGGGTTGGCTTTCAAGGTATTGGCACAGGTCGGTCACGTTTTCAAAGGTCTTCCAATCCGCATTGCCGTTGTAAGCGCAGAAGTTCTGTCCCACCAAATAGGCTTCCTTGAAACCCAATTCCTTCATCAGGTTGAGGATGTTGCGGTGTTCTTCTTCGGAGGCGGAGCCTAACTCGCGCATGTCGCCTAATATTAATAGGTGTCGCTCGCCGCAGATGTTGGCGAAGTTGCGCAAGGCGGCTTGCATTGAGGTGGGGTTGGCGTTGTATGCATCCATGATGATGTGGTTTTTCTCCGTATCAATCACTTGCGAGCGGCTATTGGTGGGCGTGTAGCTCTCCAACGCTTCGATGATGTCTTCTTTCTTCACACCAAAATAACTCCCCACGGCGATGGCAGCGGCCACGTTCTCAAAATTGTAAACTCCCACGAGCCGAGTCCTGACTTCTTGCTCTTGCCATTTCACGATGAGGTAAGGGTTGCATGGGCCTTGCTCCACGGGATAGTCGGCATCGCAGTGACAACCATAGATGATGCGATTTTGACCTTCAGAACGCTGCCAAAGGATGCCGTTCATCCGGTTGACGAACACGGCCTGACCGTTTGCCTTAATGTGTCGGTAGAGTGCGGTCTTTGTCTCGATGACGCCTTCAAAGCTGCCAAAACCTTCCAAATGTGCCTTGCCGACATTGGTGATGAGGCCAAAGTCGGGGTCGGAGAGGAGGCAAAGGTCGGCAATCTCGCCTGGATGGTTGGCGCCCATTTCCACCACGGCCATCTCGGTGTCGGGCTTGATGCTCAAGAGGGTGAGCGGCACGCCGATGTGGTTGTTCAGGTTGCCCATCGTGTGGATGAGTCTGTATTTCTTGGCTAATACTGCCGAAACCAATTCCTTGGTGGTGGTCTTGCCGTTGGTGCCGGTGATGCCTATCACGGTGGCTTTCATCTGTTGGCGATGGTATTGCGCCAATTGCTGCAAGGCTTTCAGCGCGTCGTCGACGATGAGGATGCGTTCATGCTTGGGCAAGTCTTTGCGGTCGGCAATGACGAGGCTGGCTTTGCCTTCTTCGGCCACTTGCAGGGCGAAGTCGTTGGCATCAAAGTTCTCGCCTTTGAGGGCGAAGAAGACGGCTCCGTCTTCAATCTTCCGGCTGTCGGTTGAGATCCTATAAACCTTCGTGAAGTGTTGGTATATTGTTTCAATCATCTTGGTCGTTTTATAGAAAGAAGCCGTTTGAATTTCAAACGGCTTCGCTATCATGAAAACAAAAACATTACTAATTACTTGGCAAAAGAGCTTCCCACTTTGTTCATCGCGCAGCGGAAGCCGATGGTGGAAGCGGATTGGTTCTGGTTGAGGTAGCGGCGAGTGCCGGGACTCAGGTAGTAGGGACCGTCGGCCCACGAACCGCCTTTATACACTCTCGATTCGTCGCTGATGAGGGTGGTGCCAGGCAGGTCGTTGGTGGCGTATTCGTACATCTCTCTCGTGAAGACGCTTTGGTCGTCTTGTGAATCACTCCATCGGTTGCGGATCGCCGACATGTAGTCGCCGTCGTCATAGTTCTTGTTGAAAGCGGTGCGGTAGTTTTGTCGCTTGGCTGCTTCCTCCTGCGGGATGGGTACTCTACGGATGCGTCCGAGCGAGTCTTTCTGCATCAGGAAACCGTCTTCGTCAACAGCCTTCATGGTGAAAACGTTGCCACGGAAGGGGCTGTAGTCGGCCACATCCTCGAAAGACAGCGGACGATACACGTCTTGGCACCATTCCGAAACGTTGCCAGCCATATTGTAAAGGCCATAGTCGTTGGGCCAATAGGAGCCGACAGGGGCCGGCAAAGCCGCACCATCGTTCAGATGGCCTGCCACGCCCATGTAGTCGCCGGGGCCTTTCTTGAAATTGGCCATGAAACTGCCCATGTATTTCTTGTTGTCGGTGCGCAGTCCGTCACCATTCCAAGGATATACCTTGCGCTCGCTGACAATTTCGTTGCTGGTGTTGCCCACCAAACCGACGGCGGCATATTCCCATTCAGCCTCAGTGGGCAGGCGATAGGAGGGCAGCATGAGGCCGTCTTCCATCCTTGCGTTGCGGATGCCGTCGCCGCCTTTCGAGAGGTCTTTCTTGCCGTTCTTCACCTTGCCAGTGTATTGTCCGGCAAGGTAGGCATCGGTGTTGAAGTTTTCTTCGTCTTGTTGGGTCGGGTCCCAATCGAGAATGCCGGCTTCAACGAGCATCAACTCATTGACGCGGTCGGTGCGCCATGCACAATAGTCGTTGGCCTGAACCCAAGTCACGCCCACGACGGGATAGTCGTTGTAGGAAGGGTGACGGAAATAGATTTCCACCATGGGTTCGTTGTACGACAAGCGGTCGCGCCATACCAAAGTGTCGGGCATGGCGTTGCGCACCACTTGGGGATAGTTCTGGCCATACACGCGATTCAGCCAATAGATGTATTCCTGGTAATCGACGTTGCTCACCTCAGTGCGGTCCATGAGGAACGAGGGCACAGTGACCTTGCGAGGAACGTTGTCCCAAGAATAGGTGAGGTTGTCGGTGGTGGCTCCCATCACAAATGTGCCGCCTTCGATGGCAATCAGGCCGGGGCCGATTTGTTGGTCGTTGATTTCTGCTACCTCAAAACCGCCGTTGTTGGCATCATTGTAGGCCCAACCGGTAGTTCTCGAGGATTTCTTGGCGCATGACGTCACGAAAAGTCCTGCCAAAATGACGAATGCTAATGTCTTGATTCCTGTTCTTTTATACATTTTGAATGCAATTTGTTACCTCAATAAACTGAATTTGGCGTGTATTATTGTTTGCCGCGTCCATTTTTTTTGCCTTTTTTTGAAAATCAAAAAAGTTTGCAATTTTACGACCTTTTTTTGAATTGGAGGCCAAAATAGAGGAAAAAATACTTTTTTCAGGCAAAAACTGGTTTGCTGCAATAAAAAAGTTGTATTTTCGTTCCCCATAATATATCAAGAAATAGAGAATTATGTTAGTTAGAGGGCTGAATTTATTGACGGCAATAGTGCTTCTTGGCTTGCTATTTGATTCACAATCGATTGAAGCTCAAGAAGATAACAAGCGTGGAGAATCCAAATACGCGAACCGCTCGGCAATGGCATCGGGCGATTGGTACAAGATTGGTCTTTCGGCGACAGGGGTTTACAAGCTGACCTATAATGACCTGAAGTCGCTCGGCCTCGATCTTGCCAATCTCGATCCGCGAACCCTTCGTGTTTATCACAATGGGGGAGGGGTGTTGCCTGAACTCAACGCCGAGGCGCGTTACGACGACTTGGTGGAGGTCCCCATCTCCGTTTATGGCGAGTCGGATGGCAGGTTCGACCAAAACGACTATATCCTTTTTTACGGTCGCGGGCCGTTATGTTGGAAATACAACGCGCAAGAATCAGTTTATGAACACAATCCCAATCCATACGACGATTATTCCTATGCTTATGTTGTGACAGGATTGGGCAATGGGAAGCGCATCGCAGAGGCGGTTTCGGTTTCGGGCAATTACGATGAAACCGTATCGGAGTTCCTTGATTATCAGGTGCATGAGGCAAAGGATTACAATATCCATTGTATTGGGCGCACTTATTACGGCGATATTTTGGAAGGAACGTCTACCCAATCCTATAGTTTCACCTTCCCCAATGCGCTCACCTCGCGGCATCTTGTCCTAAACACGTCGTTGGCCGGGCGAAACCTTACGCCGGCTTATTTCGAGGTCTATGTGGACGAAGTCAAGAAGGCCACCTATTCCATTGAAAACATTACCGATATCAACGGCCACACTTATGCACATTCGGCTGGTGGCCGGGTGGAGGCTTTCCCCAAAGGCGAAACGGTGAGCGTCAGGCTCAGGCATCTTTCTTCTTCTACCACTACCTCGACGGGTTATGTGGATTATCTCGCGCTCAATGTGTGGCGTGCCCTTGCTTTCAGTGGACCGCAAATGCGTTTCGGGAAACCTGATGCCATTAATAATAAGGTGTATGAGTATCGCTTGTCAGGGGCCAACGCACAAGTCCAAGTGTGGGACGTGACCGACCCCGTTGCTCCTCAGAAGATGAAATGCCAATTGTCGGGAACGACGTGCGCATTCAAGGCTGCTGGCAATACCAATAGCGAGTTCGTTGCGTTCGACGGAAGCGGATTCCACGCTGTCACGGCTATCGGGAAAATCGCCAACCAGAACCTTCATGGCGTGCGCAACATGGATTACGTCATCGTGACCTATCCCGACTTCATCTCGCAAGCCGAGCGGCTGAAGTCCATCCATGAGTGGTATAGCCCCAACCTGAACGTGTTCATTACCACGCCCGAGTTGATTTACAACGAGTTTTCATGCGGAGCCAAAGACATTTCGGCCATTCGCGACTTCTGCCGTATGCTTTACCTTGA
This sequence comes from uncultured Bacteroidales bacterium, assembly GCA_946610645.1. Taxonomy (GTDB): domain Bacteria; phylum Bacteroidota; class Bacteroidia; order Bacteroidales; family F082; genus Limimorpha. Next base: position 19,136 of record CAMOCK010000035.1, on the reverse strand, counting down.
TAGCAATAGCAACCACAGGATCAAGTATCTGCTGCTTTTGGGCGACTGCTCTTTCGACCACAAGAACCGCTCCGGTGTGGTGGATTTTGTCCCTTCATTCGAAACGGTGAATTCATTGAGCATGAATGATGCCTTCGTCACCGACGATTTCTTCGGCTGCTTCGATGAAAACGAGGGTAATATCGGCAAGTCGCTTGCAGATATTGGCATAGGCCGCTTCCCTGTATCCACTTTGGAACAAGCCACGCAAATGGTAGACAAGATCGAGCGCTACATCACTCAAGACGAGAGCACGATGCGGCCTTGGCGCAATGTGTTCACTTTCTTCACCGACGATGAAGACTCTTTCACGAATTCGGCAGAAAAATTCGTCAAACGACTGGATGAAGTTGGAGGCGAAAACGTGGTGGTGGACAAGATTTATCTGGGGGCCTATCCGCAGGAAAGCTCACCAGGTGGCGAGATTTGCCCGCAGATGAATGCAGCCATCAACAACAGGATGGAAAAAGGCACGCTGGTGCTTACCTATGTCGGACATGGCGGTGAAGTGCAGCTGGCCGACGAGAAGATACTTCAACGCAAGGATGTGGACTCGTGGCGCAACGCCCCGATGTGTCCGCTGATGATTACCGGCACCTGCGAGTTCAGCCGCTACGACGATCATACGCGCACCTCTTTGGGCGAATACGCCTTCCTGAACCCCTATGGAGGCATGGTGGCCATGTTTACCACGTCGAGAATCACGCACGGTGGCAACAACAACGACTTCATCAACGGGATATTGGACAACCTGTTTCGTTGCAGGGATGAAGAAACCTTGACGCTTGGCGATGTCTATCGTTTGGCCAAGAAAAATGGCAACTATATGGAAAAACGCTATGTGTTTTTCGGCGATCCAGCCTTGCGCCTGACCTATCCGAAATGGACCGTGGAAACGGTCGGCATCAACGGGAAGACGGGCTTCGTCCAAGACTCTATCCAAATCAATGACACTACATGGCAAACCTATACGGTTTGTCTCGATACCATTAGCGCATTGCAACCTGTTGAAATAGAAGGCGTCGTGAAAGACGGCAATGGCAATATCGCCGAGGGATTCAACGGAGTGGTGCATGTCACCGTCTATGACAAAGAGGAGGAACTGGTCGCGACCAATACTACCCCTGGAGGGGTTGTTTCGCACAAGCCTTTCAAACTGCGCAACAGCATCATTTTCAACGGAAAAACAGAGGTGAAAAACGGAAGGTTCGTGCTGAATTTCATTGTCCCACGCGACATATCCTACCGCTACGGGAAAGGTATGATCAGCTATTATGCCACCGACTACAACATTGATGCCAACGGCAAGTTCGAGGATTTCATCATCGGAGGATTCTATGACAACGCAGTTGCTGACAACGACCCGCCCGAGATCCGGCTGTTCATTGACGACACGCTCTTTGTGAGCGGAAGCTTTACGGGCGAGAATCCCACTTTGCTGGCTTATGTCGAGGATGAGAGCGGCATCAACACGACGGGGGCCGGTATCGGGCACGACATCACGGCCACACTGGTTGGATCAGACAGGATTTCATATTGCCTCAACGACTATTTCTCGGCCAATACCGACGATCCTGGCAAAGGAGTAATCAACTTCAAGATGCAGAAACTGGCCGACGGCGACTACACGCTCACGCTGAAAGTTTGGGACATTTACAACAATTCCAACACTGCCACCATCGACTTCGCCGTGGTGAACAGCGCGGGAATGTGTATCGAGAATCCATCATGCGCCCCCAATCCCGTCACCGACGAGGCGGGCTTCTATTTCGAGCACAACCAAATTGGGAACAACCTGAATGTTCAGATAGACATCTTCGATGTCATGGGGCGTTGGGTGACAAGGATATCCGAAGTCGTGGCTGGCACCTCGACCCGAACCACTCCCATCCGATGGAACGGACGCGGAACCAACGGACAAATCTTGAAAAATGGCGTTTACGTTTATCGTATCGTGGCCACCAACGACAAAGGCGAAACCGCAACTGTGGTGTCGAAAATGGTTTTAAGTAAATGATTATTATTGTGTTATGAAAAATATCAAAGTATGTTTCATCGGATTGGCGCTCATGTTGCTGGGCGTGTCAGGCATCAAGGCCCAACAAAACACCACCCGGTCCGTGTTGAGCGAAAACACATGGTTTAGGCTTTCCATCGCCCATGAAGGCATATACAAAATCGATTACAACGCCTTTCAAGCCATGGGAATCGATGTGGAAGCGTTGATCCCCAATCATATACGTTTGTTTGGCAACCCCTCGGGTGCCCTCGCTGAGAAAAACTCGGAACCGCGCCCCGACGACCTGACGGAACTTGCGATATACGTTAGTGGCAACGGAGACGGCTCTTTCGATACCGATGACTATGTCCTTTTCTACGGCCAGGAGCCAACGCGCTGGAATCTTGAAACCAAAGGCTCGAACTATCAGTATGTTCGCGACAGGAATTATTATTCGGACACCACCTATTATTACCTTTGTGTTGATAACGGAGCCAATGGCTTGAGAGTCGAAGAGCAGGCCTCATTGCCTGTTGAAGGCACCACCACGGTCATCACGGAGTTCCCCGATTTTTGGTGCCATGAAGAGGAGTTGTTCTCGCCCTATTCCTTAGGAAGGAACTGGTTCGGCGAGTCGATGTCGGCTCCAGATGCCGAAATGACCCTACCTGTTGAGTTCCGTAATTTGGTGAAAAGCAAGAGTCTGACGGTTAGGATGGCGGTCGTTGGCCGCTCCAAAGGCGATCCGATGCGTTATAGCATGTCGATTGGCAACAATCTTCTGGCGGACAACGTGCGGATTTCGGCTTACGGGAATTACAACTATGGCGTTTTGTCCACGATAGAGAAGCAGTTTTTCCTGGAAAACGACATCGCCACCTTTTCTCTGAGGCAAGGCGCCGGACCAGTGGGAGCCAAGCTGTATCTTGATTATGTGGAGATATACGGATGGCGGCAACTGAAGCGTGTGGGCAGCAGTTTCCCTTTCCGGTTGTTTCCGAGCCAATTTGGCGACGATGTGACTGCCATTTGGGTGCAGGATGTCAGCGATAGGTTCTGGCTATGGGATGTGTCGTCGCCATTGGTACCGAAACAGCAGCAAGGCGTCTTGAGCAGCGGCAATTTCGTGTTTGCCGTGATGGGACCCGCCGAGCGCCGCTATCTCATGTTCGACCCGTCGGAGGCATTGGAAGTGCCGTCATGGACCCAGGTGGCCAACCAAAACCTTCATTCCATCACTGAGGCCGACATGCTCATCATCAGTTCGCCATTGTTTATGCAACAGGCACAACAACTTGCTGATTTTCATGAAGAAAACGATGGTATAAACAGCGTGGTGGTCAATGTGGAGGAAATCTACAACGAGTTTTCCACGGGTATATGCGATCCTTCCGGCATTCGCGATTTCATACGTATGGTGTATTTGCGCAGCGGCGGTGCGCTGAAATATGTGACCCTGTTCGGCCGCCCCTCTTTCGACTACCGCAACCTGAAAGGCCTGGGAAAGAATTTCGTTCCTTGCTACGAGGACAATTCCAACCCCTTGCGCGAAGAAAGTTACGGCACCGACGATTTCTTCTGCATGATGGATATTGACGAAGGCGGTAATGTGGCCGGGCGGATGGACATCGGTATCGGCAGACTGCCCGTCTCCACTATGGCTGAGGCAGATGCCGTGTTGAACAAAATCAGGCTTTATTATGACATGGAGGCCACCAAAGGCACTTGGAAGACCCAATTCCAATTCCTTTCAGACGACGAGGCGCGCGACTATGTGAACCAAAGCGAGGTTTATTACAACATGATTGACACCATCACGCCGGCATTGCACACGCAAAAGATCTATTGCGGAGCCTATCCCGTCCATAACACTTCAACGGGAGTGGAGATACCACAGGCCAACTCAGAACTGATGCAATCGCTCAACGACGGGGTTCTCGTCCTTAGCTATTCGGGTCATGGCGGAGTGAAAGGCCTTACGGGCGAAAATGTTTTCACCGTTTCCGACATCGGTGCTTTGGCCAACCACGAGCGCATGCCTTTCGTTTTTACCGCCACTTGCGAGTTCGCCAAATACGACAACCCGTTGTTGGTGTCGGCAGGCGAGCAGCTATTCCTGAAACCCGATGGAGGCGCCATAGCCCTGTTCAGCCCTTGCAGGCCTACAGTCGGGAGCAACAACAGGAAAATAGGGGTGGCGATGATGAACCTGCTGACGCGACGCGACCGGAGTGGAAAGCTGTTGCGATTGGGCGATGTCGTCAGGATGGCCAAGAATTATGACGGAAACTACCCCAATGGAGTCCTCCGCAACATCAATGTCAGTTTCGTCTTTTTCGGCGACCCGGCCTTGCGTCTTTCCTATCCCGAAGAAGACGTCGTTGCTCTGAAAATCAATGGGATTCCAACAGGCAACGAAGTTGTGGGATTGGGTGCCATGAGCACGGTGGCCCTCGAAGGCGAAATCAGGAAAGCCAATGGGGGCATCGATTCCCATTTCAACGGCGAGCTCCACGCCAAGCTGTACGACAAGAAAGACCCGATCAAGCTGACGTTTAAGAATGTTGACGGCACTACCGAAAACCGCGAATACTACCACTACAAGAGCGTGATTTACGAAGGCCGCGTCAGCGTGAAAAACGGCAAGTTCAGACTCTTGTTCCAAGTGCCCAAGGACATCAACCCCGACTATGGGGCGCCACGGTTCCAATTCTATGCTTATGACTCCATCCGCAAGAAAGAGGCTATCGGCAGGTTCGACAACCTGATTCTCGGCGGTATCGACCCGGCGGCTGTGAGCGACAACGAAGGCCCACAAGTCAAATTCTATTGGAACACGCCCGACTTCGTGAACGGTGCTTCAGTGGAACGCAGCGGTGTGCTTTTTGCCGACCTCTACGATGCCCAAGGCATCTACCATTACGATTTCAGCCTCGGACGCAACATTATGTTGGGCAGCAATTGGCCCGCCTTGAACAATATGGTGCTTAACGACCATTTTGAACCGACAATCGACGATTTCAGGCGCGGACGCATCACACTCCCCATCGACAACCTCGAACCCGGCAGCTATGAGTTCAAGCTGAAAGTGTGGGACACGCAAGACAACGCCACCGAAGCCACCCTGTGGTTTGTGGTGGACGATGCCCTTTTCCTGTCGCAAGTGCACAATTTCCCCAACCCTTTCTCCAATGAGACTTGGTTCCATTTCGCTCATAGCGGCGACGACGGCGACTTCCGCGTCGATCTGGAAGTTTTCGACATGTTGGGACGACAAGTGGCACAAATGACCCAGAATGTCAGTATGGACAACGGCATGACAACACCCATCCATTGGAACGCCAACGACATGGAAGGCAAACCCTTGCGGTCGGGCATATACCTGTATCGCTTCACATTCACCGACGGAAACGGACACACACGCTCCGTGAGTCAAAAGATGGTCGTGATGCGATGAGGCAACTTTTTTTTCGCGCCCATACAATATGCCATCTGAATCGTCGTTATCCTTCAAATTTATAATACAAAAACGGATATGGAAAAGAAGAAGTTCCTTTTAGCCGCCCTGCTGACGGTTGCGGCCATGTCTTACGGACAAAACAACAACTACATCGGCCAGGATTACAGTGTTTCGCCCAACGTGATCACTACCGCAGTGCCTTTTGTCTCCATCGCCCCCGATGCCCGTGGAGGCTCGATGGGAGATTGCGGCGTCGCTTCCGATCCCGATGTGTATTCCATGCACTACAACCCGGCCAAGTATGTCTACTTGCAAGACAAGTTGAGCGTCGGACTGGGCTACAGCCCTTGGCTGCGCAATTTGGTGAACGACATGAACCTCGCCTATCTGGCCGGCGCCTATAAGATCAACGACCGCTCGGCAGTGGCCGCCACCTTGCGCTACTTCAGCTGCGGCGAGATCGACTTCAGGGACCCGAACAACAACTCGATGGGCAAATACAGCCCCAACGAATGGGCTATTGATGCCACCTACTCGCGCTTGCTCGGCGACTACCTGTCGGGTGCCGTGGCAGGTCGCTTCATCTATTCCAACCTGACCCAAGGCCAAAACGACTATGCCAGTCCGGCCATCTCTGTGGCTGCCGACATCGGAGTGTTCTACAAACGCCCGGTCGAATGGTTCAGCAGCATGGACGCCGACTTCGCTTGGGGTGCATCCATCACCAACATCGGAAGCAAGGTGAGCTACAACAAGTCCTCTGAAAGAAAAGACTTCATCCCCACTATGCTGCGCCTTGGCTCCAGCCTGAAACTCGAACTTGACGAGTACAACTCCCTTGCCTTCAATGTGGATTTCTCCAAACTCTTGGTGCCCACACCTCCTGTCATTGCCAGAGATTCCATGAATCGCCCCATAATTGACCCCAATACGGGGGAATACCAGATCCTTTATGGCTTGGACAACAACGTGTCCACCGTGGCAGGCATGATCCAGTCTTTCTACGACGCTCCTGGCCATGGCTACAACACCAACACGGGCGAAATGGTTGATTATGGCAAGTTCTACGAGGAGCTTTGCGAAATCAATTTCGGCGTTGGCGTGGAGTATTGGTACAACAATGTCTTCGCTGTGCGTACTGGTTATTTCAACGAGTCGGCACTGAAAGGCAACCGCAAGTATGTCACTCTTGGCGCCGCATTGAAATACAACGTGTTTGGCCTCGATGTATCCTACCTCATTCCCGTGAACACCGTGGCAGGCAGCAATCCTTTGGAAAACACCTTGCGCTTCAACCTCACCTACAGCATGGGCGGAAAGAAGGGATGATGAATGACCTTGCTTAAAAACAGAAAAAAGAGGCTCGCAAGCCTCTTTTTCTGTTTTTAGAATACCAATCCCAGCAAGACATACAGCCAGTGCGCCGCTATGCCCGCGCAGAGGCCGCCGATGGTGTGCGCGCCGATGGCCTTGCCGATGAGCTTGCGGTAGCCAAGGCTGTCGAGCATGGCGGCATGGGTGCTGAGGAAGCCGCTCCAACACATGCCGATGGCCGTGAACACGGCGATGGCGTTGTTGTCGATGATGCCTTCGGTGATGAAACGCGGCACCAAGCCGATGGCCGCGCCCACCGCGCCAAGGGCCGTCATGGGGAACGAAATCAAGGCACCGTCCTTGAAGCCGAAGAGCCATTCAAAGATGAAATTGACCTTGTTGGCCGCCCAGCTGATGACGGGCACGCCTTCGTAGGCCACGCCCATATATTCGCCATTCGCGCCCGATGCGCCAAAGGTGAGCATCATGACGATGGTGGAGATGCACAGCACGCCGGGAATGATGGCGAAGCCGATGCTCACGCCGTCCTTGCCGCCGTCCAAGAGCGAGTTGAGGAAACGCATGAACACGCCACCCTCGCTCTTGAAGGTTATTTGCTGTTCGTCGCCGCCAAACTCCTCGTCGACGGGCGAATCCAGCTCGGGATAGGTTTTCAAGGTGGAGCGTTGCATCAATCGGGTGGAGACGATGCTCCCAATCACCGCGCCGGCCAAGCCCACCAATGCGCCCTTGCCGAAGCCTAAGCCCGTCATAAAGGCCACCACCACCAAGCCCATGCCAAAAGCCGTGCCGAAGTTGGTGAGCGAAACGAGTTGGTATTTCCTGAAATAGCGGTTGAAGTTCTTGTCGTGCGCAAGGGTGATGATGGCAGGATTGTCGCTCAAAAACGTCATGATGGCGCCCAAGGCCGCCACGCCGGGCAGGTTGTACAAGGGTTTCATCAGCGGACGAAGCAGATTTTCGAGCAGGCGAACCACGCCAAACTCGGTCAAAAGCTTGCTGATGGCGCCCATCAAGACGCAGATGGCCATGATGTAGAACACGGTCTCGAGCAGCAGGTGATAAGCCGTCTGCATGAAGGTGTTCAGCATCTTGGGCAGCGTCATCTTGTAGGCCAAGAGGCCGAAGAAGGCGAAAAAGACGATGAGGAACATGATGGCCTCCACGCTGCGCTTGGCAGTGAACGTCAGCGGATGCTTGAGCGAGGCCTCGATTTTCTTGAATAGGTTCTCCACCCTGCGGTGATAGTCGAGGGTGCTGCGTTTTTCGGTGTCGTATTTGGTTTTTGCCATGATGGTTTGTTTTTGTTTGACGTAGGACGAAAGACGTGGGACAATCCGACCTTCAGCCCTCAGTCTTTAGTCCTTACTTAGTCTTTTTCACGAATGCGTTGAGCAGGTCGACCTTCCAAGTGAGGCCGAGGTTGGCCTGGAACATGCTGATGCCGTCCATGCTGGTGTGCGAGCCGCAGAGGTGGAGGCGCAGGTTGCGGTCGGTCAAGGGGTAGTATTCAAAGCCAATGCTTTCGAAATCAACCTTTTCCTTCGGGGTGTCGTTGGGGTCGTAGGCACCCGTGTTGGGCAGTTTGGCGGGGTTGTAGTCGTAGCCCGCCTTGGCAAACACAATCCATTTCGGCCCGATGTCGACACCGATGCCGAAAAGTGCGGTGAGGTATTGGCCGAAGAACTTCTGCCGGCCCAACTCGGCGCGGTGGATGAGGTCGAGATACATCTCCACGCCGTTGAATTGCAGTTTGTTGCCCAAGGCGATGTGGTTGATGAACTTGCCAGGTTGGTATTCCATCATGTTCACGGAATAGGCCGTCTTGAACTTCCCGAAATTGCCGTACCACATGAGGTTGTAGGCGTAGATGCCTTCCATGGCCGTGTTGATGTAGGGCGAGTTGCTCACTTGGAAGAGGAAGTGGTTCTTGCCCGCCTTGTCCTTGAAGTTGAGGGAGCCTCCCACCTCGTAGCAGCACACGGTGTTCCAGAACTCGGTGCCGTAGTAGATGTCGATGGGGTTGGCGTCGTATTCCCAGCCGCCGATGGCCACGACCTGCTTGCCCGCCGAGAGGGAGAAGTTGTCGGTGAAGTGCCAGTCCAAGTAGGCCCAGTCGGTGCCTTGGAAGAAGGTGTTGGCAAAACCGATGTTGGGCGCGTTGATGCGCTGGCGCAAGTGGTAGCTGAACTTGCTGCCGATGGTGCCGTCCAAGGCCACCACGAGATACTTCCCTTGGAAGCCGTGGTCGCTGCTCGGTGCCACCGTGTCGTGGCCCAAGTAATAATCGACGGTGAAGTCGGCGCGGGTGTTAAGCTGAAGGTTGTCTAAGGTAATGAAAGGCTTCTTGTCTTGCGGAAAGGCCTGCAAGAAGCAGAAAAGGCCTAAGAATGTGATTAGTAACGCTTTTTTCATACGCTTTTTAATTTGGCGACAAAATTACGAATTAAAAGTGTCGAAAATCGCGTTTTGGGTAACAAAAAAACGGGGCGGAAGGCTCCGTCCCGTTTTTTGGGTTGTTTTGGCAAGGCTTTAGCCGATTTCGATGGTCTGCACGGCCTGCTTCTTCTCTTCGACGGTCACCTTCGGGATGACGATGTCCAAGATGCCGTTTTCGACCTTTGCGCTGATTTGCTCCTTGTGGATGTCTTCGGGCAGCATCACGGTCTGGCGGAAGTGTTCCACCGAGAACTCGTGGCGCAGGTAGCGCATCTCTTCGTTCTTCTTCTCGTTCTTGGTTTCCTTGGTCATTTCAACTACGAGGTTGCCTTCAGTGTCGATGCTCAGTTTCACGTCGTCCTTGGTCAGGCCGGGGATGCAGAGCTCGAGTTTGTAGTTGTCCTTCGTCTCCATGATGTTCATGCGTGGGGTTGAGAAGGTGTTGTCGTTCCAGTTCATCAGTTCGTTGAACAGCGTCGGCATAAAGTCTTGGTTTCTTCTTGTTACTAACATGGTTTTGATCTCCTATTTTTTTTGTTGTTTGTTTATTGTTTACTTTGTTGACGCAGGGACTCACGTCGCCTGCTTAATGTCCGTCGTCCCTACGGGACTTTGCGTCGCCAGTTGTCATCGGGGATTGAAATCGCCCGTTGACATATAGACGTCCTTTCAGGACTTCTCGTCCGTCCTTTCGGTCGGACGTCTCCACATAGTCAAATTCTTTGCCAAGGCTGAAATGAGACCAATAGACTTGTTTTTGCTGACAAAATTTCCGAATTAGTGTTGTTTTGGTTGAATTTTGCTGACAAAATTTCCGAAACAAGAGGCTTTATGGCTTTATTCCGTACTTTTGCCGCCTCAGAATCGGAGACGAAATCATGGAGGAGAAACTTTTCAATAAGAACTATTTGTGCCTTTGCGCGGCCAACTTCTTGTTTTTCTTTTCGTTCTATTTGCTGCTTCCCGTGCTGCCTTTCTTCATCATAGAGAAATTCCAGGCGGGCAATGCGGTGATTGGAACGGTCATTTCGTGTTACACTTTAGCTACCCTTGTGGTGCGTCCCTTCTCGGGCTACATGATGGACACGTTCAAACGCAAACCTTTGTATCTCTTGGCCTTGTCGATATTCACGGCGGTGTTTGTCGGCTATCTTTTTGCTGCCACGATTACCTTATTAATAATAGTGCGTGTCGTGCACGGCTTGGCTTTTGGCCTCACGTCGGTGGGGGGCAATACTTTGGTCATCGACGTGGTGCCGTCGGAGCATAGGGGAGAGGGCATCGGTTATTACGGTGTGGCCAACAACATCGCCATGGCGGTCGGCCCGATGACGGGATTGTTTGTGTATGAGCATTTCAGTTTCAATGCCATCTTTTTGGGCTGTATGGCTTGCAGTTTGTTGGCGGTCTTTTTCGCCACCCAAATCAAGCATAGGGTGCGCCCGCCCGTCAAGCGCCCGCCTATTTCGTTGGACCGTTTCATCTTGCTCAAGGGGTTGCTGGCAGGCGTGTCGTTCACGCTGTTGGCCTTTGCCTACGGGCAGATTTCCAACTATATCGCCCTCTATGCCAAGGAGATGGGCCTGACCATCAGCAGCGGGTTGTTTTTCACGGTTTACGCTGTCGGCCTCATCGCTTCGCGGCTGTTTGCCGGCAAGATGATCGACCGAGGGAAGGTGACGCAAATCATCACTTTGGGTTTGGGTATCGTTGTTTTGGCCATGTTTGGTTTGGGCATGTGCCATCATTTCAACGCCTTGGGCAAGGATTATACCGCCGTCGCCTTTTTGGTTGTCGCCTTAATTTGCGGTTTGGGTTTTGGAGCGGCGTTTCCGGCGTTCAACGCCTTGTTTATCAACCTTGGCACCAACGCGCAACGCGGCACGGCCACATCCACCTACTTGACTACCTGGGACTTGGGTCTCGGCATCGGCATCTTTTCGGGTGGGATGCTCTCGGAGCATTTCTCGTTCTCGGCGGCCTATCTCGTTGCCGACGTGGTGGTGCTGGTTTCGCTCATCTTCTTTGTGATTGTCGTAACGCCTCATTATCAGAGGAATAAATTGAGATAAAATGGACACGAGACTTCGGGACACGGGACGCGGGACATTGGACAATGTTGTGCTGCGGGATGCTTCGATAGCTGATGCGGCGTTCATTGCTCGTGTGGTGTTGGCGGGCATTGACTTACTCGACATGGGCGAGGCAATGTCGGAAGAACAGCGCCCGATTTTCAATCATTTGGTTGACATTTGCGGGCTGGATGACACTTTATATAGTTATCGCCACACCCGCATCGCCGAGATGGATGGCATGGCAGTCGGTGCCTTGGTGGCTTACGATGGCACTCCTTATGCCGAGATGCGTGCCAAGACCTTCGGCCTTGTACAACAAACCTCTGGAATGGATCTGTCAAAAAACGCGATGGAAACGGGCCCTGGAGAGTTCTATCTCGACAGCATGGCCATTCTCCCCGAGTATCGCGGCCATGGCATCGGCCATGCTCTGATGCGCGATAGGATGGAATGGGCTTTCAGGAATGGTTTCAAGGCGGTTACGCTACTCGTCGACAAGGATAAGCCGCGTTTGCAGGCTTATTATGAAAGCCTTGGTTTTGTTCAGATGTGCGAGATGTTTGTGTTCGGGGCGTGGTATTGGAAACTATGTTGCGTGTCATCGACACGCTGAGTGCGAGTGCCAGCTTCGTTGTTTTTTCACTTTTCTGCTTGGAAAAGACGATATTTTTCTACTTTTGTGCCAACAAAACCTGTTGAAAATGAAAAAACTATTCCTCTCCACTCTCCTTATTATGGTTTTCCAGCTGAGTGCTCAGCAAATGCTCGTCGGCACCTACAACATACGCTACAAGGCCTGGAACGACAGCGTTCAGGGCAACCAATGGCAGAAGCGTTGCCAAGTGATGTGCGACCAAGTGAACTTCATGGCTCCTGACCTCTTCGGGGCACAGGAGGTGCTGTGGGTACAACTCCAAGACATGCTCAAAGGCCTTGATGGTTACGATTACATCGGCATCGGGCGCGACGACGGCAAACGCGGTGGCGAGCACGAGCCGATCTTCTACAAAAAAGACAAATTCCAGCTCCTCGACCACGGCGACTTCTGGCTGAGCGAAACGCCTGAGAAGCCAGGCTTGGGCTGGGACGCGGCCTGCGTCCGTATTTGTACATGGGGTAAGTTTGCATTGAGAGAAAAGCCCCGGCGCCACGGTTTGTTCAACCGCTGGAGAAGGGGCGCGCAAAAGGTGTTCTATTACTTCAACCTCCACATGGATCATGTGGGTGTGGTGGCCCGTCGCGAGGCGGCCAAATTGGTCGTGCAACGCATTCGCGAGATGGCCGATGGCTATCCTGTCATCCTCACGGGCGACTTCAACGTGGACCAAACCAATGAAGTTTATACGATTTTCACCAAGTCGGGGCTGCTGAAGGATAGCTACGAAACCGCCCGACTCCGCTTTGCGGAAAACGGCACGTTCAACAGTTTCAAGCCGGAAATGTTTACCAACAGCCGCATCGACCATGTGTTTGTGTCGCCTCAGACCCATGTTGAGGCCTACGCTGTCCTTACCGACAGCTACTGGACCCGCGATGACGTCGACGATGCCCTCAAAGGCAATGACGCTCCACAGGAAATCTCTTTCGATTCCTGCACACGCCGCAATATTTCCGACCATTATCCGGTGTTTGTGAGACTGAAGCTTGATTTTCAACAGAAAAAATGATTGAAGATCGTTCCAAAAAAGAAAAATTTGTATTTTTGCAGCGTCAATTGGAGGATTTCGCTGAAAGGATGACAACCTTTATGGTCTTTTGACCGTTTCGAGCCTCAATAAAACAAGCCATCGTGAAAACGGTGGCTTTGTTTATTTTGGGACTGTGATGCAATACTGCACCAACTCTTGATTGGACCGTTGCCTGCCGACAGTTAATTTGATGTTGTTGTATTGCATCATCAGCAAGACTTCGAATTGCCTTTGATTCCTTGTGTTTCGTTTGGCTGGCTTTGTGCTAAGTAAAGTCGCATTCTCCAGGATTTCGGTTAGTTGGAATACGGCAAGTGTTGACTCGTAACTACGCGATGCTTTCTCGTAGGTCTCGTTTATGGATGGAAACTTTATGTGAATATACTCGTTTAATCCTTTGTTCCAAACCATTTTATCAGGATGTTTAGCTATCCAATTCGCATAGAAGTCTTTTATCAACTTTTCTCGAACCTTGATGTCTTCTTTTGTATGTCCCAAAGGTATTTCAGCCATAATTGGTGCAAAAATATGGAAATTATGCCTTGGATTTTCGTTTTTTTATCTCGTAATAGGTTTGTAACAAAACAGACAGTATAATCAGTGCAATACCAATGCAGAACGAGAAATTCAATTCCTTGTACTCGCTGAAGATGAACATTGAGAGGATGATGCTGTAAACAGGCTCCAGATTGTAGGTAAGGTTGACCGTGAAGGCTGGAATCTTCTGCAAGACAATGATTTGAAGCAGGCAAAGCCCGATGGTGCAAATGACCACCATGAAAGCCAAATAGGCATAGTCCATTCCGACGGGATAAATGCGCCCCACGGGGATAAATGCATTATATAAAGGTATGAGACAAGTCAGGCCGATGAGGCCGCCGACCATCTCCCAAAGCAGCATGTTCTTGGCCTCGTAATGCTTGCCAACCCTTTGGTTTGCAATGGCAAACAAGGCATAAATCGCCAATGAAACCACACCCAATGCAATGCCCAACCGATAGCGCGAGTCGAAATGGAAAATCAAGTAGATGCCAAGGATGGTGAGCAGGCTGAAGAGAAATTCGCGCCCCGAAAACTGGTGTTTGTTGACAATGGGTTCAAACAAGGCCGTGAAAAAACCCACCAACGAGAAACATACCACCCCGATGCTGACGTTGCTCGCCTTGATGGAGGCATAGAAAAACACCCAATGCAGGCAAAGCAACATGCCCACGCCGCCCATCTGCAAAACGTCCCCGAATTTGTACCGTTGTAGGGACGCACCGCGTGCGTCCGTTCCACCACGCGTGTTTGTTTTCAACAATCCACCAACCCGCAAATACAAAAACATAATCACCGCCGCAGCCGCCATGCGACACCATACCAAAATGGCCGAATCAAGCGTGATTAGGCGGCCCAAAACGCCCGTGAATCCGGCGATGAAGACGGAGAGATGCAGCAGGAAATAGTCTTTTTTCATGGTTTCCTCCGTTGGCGCACGGCCTCAAAAGTGACGATGGCGGTGGTCACTGACACGTTGAGCGAGTCGGCGATACCGTTCATGGGGATGATGATGTTTTGGTCGGCGGCCTCGACCCAAGCGTCAGAGATGCCCGTGGCCTCGGTGCCCATCACGAGGGCTGAGGCCTTGCGGAAGTCGGCGTCAAGGTAGTCGATGGAGGCCTTGAGGTAGGTGCAATAAATGGTTATTCCATTCTTTTTCAGCCATTTGATGCACTCATCAGTGGAGCATGCATAAACCGGAACGCTGAAAATGCAGCCAATGCTTGCCCGTATCGCATTAGGATTGAAAAGGTCGGTGGCGGGGTCGGCAACGATGACGGCATCCACGCCGGCGGCATCGGCGGTGCGCATCACTGCACCGAGGTTGCCGGGCTTCTCGACCGTTTCCAACACGATAACCAAAGCGTCTTTTTTTGGTTTGAACTCACTGAGGCTCTTGTGTTTAGGGATGGCCACAGCCAACAATCCGTCGCTGCCCTCGCGGTAAGCGACTTTGTTGAAAACGTCTTCCGAAACGGTTTCCGTGAACTCTGCCTTTATATTAATAGGTGTGCGCAACAACGCTTCACAGACATACAACTGCTCAATCTCAAAGCCGCAAGTCTGGGCACGTTCAATCTCGCGTTGACCTTCGATGAGGATGCGGTTCTGCTCGCGGCGTTCTGAGGCCTTTTGCAGGCGCACGAGGTTCTTTATCTTTTCGTTGGTTTTGCTGGTAATCATAACCTTTATTTCAGCTTGTTGTCGCAAAAGTAGGGAAAAGTCGTCGTTTTTGATGTTTTTTTTCGATTTTTCGCAAAATACAGGAGTTTTCTCCTGTTGTGGACCCGCATTTTTGTAGTTTTTTTGCAAAATCATTTGAACAATTAACCAATTAAATCTATGTAATGATGAAAGAGTATCAGTTTATCGTTAGAATTATGATGGCTGTCGTCGTCATGTTCGGAGTGCAAACAACCGTCAATGCACAAATCGGAAGTTTGGTCAAGAAGGCCAAGAGTGTTGCCGACAAGGCCAAGGATGTCAAGGAGGCATTGGATTCCAAAAAGTCCAATGAGCCGAAAGAAACCCCGAGTCAGGTTCAATCAAATCAGGCAGAAAGCAGTTCTGAAAGTTATGGCGGCGACGAAGGGAGCAAGTCCAGCAGCTCGAACAGCAATTTGGGCGGCTACAAGACCAAGTTCGACGTGGACCTGTCCAAAGCCCGTCATTCTGAATGGGACTACACCTCGGGCGGCGCAACGGTAGAGGCCGACTTCGCCTACTGGATGCAGCGCCTCATCAATTCGATGTCGTCGGGCAATCCCGATGACCTCGACTGGGAGGCCGCCGGGCGTATCAATACGGGCAAGCCCAGCTTCGACTTTCTCGACAAGACCTACCACCTCTACGATGAGGATAAACTGACCGACTATCATGCCGAGCAGTGGCAGTTTGAACGCAAAGAAGTGCTGAAGCGTTTGCAGGAAATCGAGAGCATCGGCATTCCCGTCAGCCCCAACACCGACGGCCTTGACGCGGAAACCAAGGCCCGCAAGCTCGGTCAGTACATGGTGACCAAGGCCAACGCCTATCTTCAGCGCGCCACCAAGTGCGACAACGCAGGTGCGCGAATCTTCCAGCTCTATCGTGCCTTTGGCAGCCTCTCAACGGGTGTCACCATGAAGTGGACCAACGGAACGGAAGAGGGATTCGGCGACATGGCCTCCACCATGAAGGCGCTTTATGATGAGTTGCCTGCCGAATACAAGTCCGACTTCCCGGTACAGTATGACATCGCCTCGTTGCGAGTCTTCGACGAACAACGCAAAGCCGCAGCCAGGAACAAAAAGCCCGGAGAAGAGGTTATGAAGATGAAGAAAGGCGCGCTGCTCACCCAGTATCGCACCGCACAGAAGAAAGGCGAAACCGCCAGCGCATTCAGCGGCCATGTGGCTTGGCTGGAAAACGGCATCAAGGAAAACTGCCCGGAATGGGGCACCCCGATAGCTGCACGTGTGCTCTCCGACTACAAAGTGGAAGTCAATGCATTAGGCACGCCCCTCTATCGCACCTTCACCGCCGAGGTCATCTGCGAGGACCAAGGTTTTCGTGTGTTCCGCGAAGTGTTCCTCAAGCAGGACTACGCGGGCGGAAAATACGGTGAATCCGAAATCCGTCCAGGTGGCCTGAAGTGGAACGGCAAATGCCGCATCGTGAAATAAACACCAGATAAACAATTACAAGCTTAAACACTTACAAAAATGAAAAAAGTATCATTGACTATCGCCATTGCAGCCCTAGTTGTGTTTGCAATGGCATCGTGTGGAAACAAGAGCGGCGGCAGCGCCAAAGACAATGGTAAAGAAGCAATGGCACTCCCAGAAGGTTACAAAACCTTTGAGTTCGCAAACTTCAGCATCAGCGTGCCCGAGGAATTTACGACTTCCTATGATGCGAACAGCGAATACGTTCGCTTCAACTCTGAAGCGATGCTCACGTTTGATGACGGCGAGGAATATTCAAGTTCAGCCACCATCGACGCAGGCTTTATGTCTGGCGGTGGAACGCCAAGCCAAATCAAGGAAATCGCCGAAACGATGAAACTTTCACAAGAAGCCACGGGCGAAACTTGCGACGAGCCTGTCATCGACGGAAACACCATCCTGATGCGCCATTATCATGAAAGCGACTACGGCGGTAAGTACATCACATGGCGTTGGTGGGTTGTCAGCAAAGACGGAAAGAACATAAGCGGCAACATTGCCTACCCTGAGAAGGAATCAAAGTTCTATGATGACGTGGCCAAGAACATTGTTAAGACAATCAAGATCAAATAATCATCAAACACACAGTATTAACCTAAAAAAAATCAACACAATGAAAAAGAAAAATCTGAACAAATGGGGTAGAACTCTCATGGTTGCCCTCATGGGCATTGGCTTGGTGTCGTTCACCGGCTGCGAAAAAGATCCTAACAGTGGAAACAATGACAATCCCACCGACAATCCTAGCGGCGGCGGCAACAACGGCGGCTCCACCTCTGGCGACTCGTGGGCGCACCTCATCAACGAGACCGCGCACGAAGTGCAAATCAACGGCAACACGATGACATACGGCACGCATGTCTATACCCTGAACGGCCAAATCAACCTCAACGAGACCAACTTCCAATCGCCGACGGCTTACGTCACTTTCACCAACGTGCCTTCGGGCTACACCGAGTTTGAGGCTGTTTACAGCAACTTCCTCGGCAAATCGCTTCACGGCACCGCCGCCATGATTCCGATGGCTTTCGAAATCTATGCCCGCGATGCCGCCCTCGGTGAGCGTTGCCTCAACCTGCTCTGCAACAGCACCTCCACCGTTTCTGGCATCGTGCGTCAGCTGAAGAACAAGTTCAACTACTCGCCCTACAGCCCTGAGAACGACCTTTACGTTCAGCGTTTCCTGCCGGCTGCCACGCTGAAAGGTGCCGCATTCAACAATGGCTACAATCCTACTGAGCCTTACACCGTCGAGATGGTTCGCTCGGCCAATGCCCCGCAAGAAACGACCATCACGGGCTATGGCACCAACTATTACCTCTACATCTTGGCTCCCGGCGGCTGGGATTCTTTCCAACGCGGTGTTGAGGTTTGGCAAGCCATGGGCTCCGACATGTACAAGGTCTATAACTGCCCATCCACCTACACGCAGTGCAAGAACATCATCGGCACTTGGAATGGACTGAAATAACACCAGTGCTCTGCGCCGCTAAGCGGCGCAGAGCACAAGTTTTGCTGCTGCCACGCGGTCTCTTGTGGCTCGAAAAAACGCGTTTCCACTTCTTCGTCACGGGAAATCATCGTCCTTTACGAAACCGACGCGCATTGCAGAGTTGATGGATACGCCAGCTTTGTGGCCCTCAAAAACGAGAGGATGGCGAAGACGGAATCAACTCACCCTGCATGATCGAAAACACTTCATATCATCGAAAGGCAGCCTTTTTTGTTTTCATCTGCGACAACACCAATCCCACTACGACCACCAAAATGCCAATAATCTTGTTTGCCGTCAATGCTTCGTGGATGATGAAATAACTGAAAATGGCCGTGAACACGGGAATCAGGTTGGAATAGACGTTGGCTCGCGATGCGCCTAACTTGCTGAAAGTGAACGCCCACAAGGCGTAGGCAACGGAACTGCAAAACACGCCAAGGCAGACCAACGGAACGATGTAGCCTCCCACATTGGCAAAATTGGAAGGCTCGAATCGCTCAATGATGAACACCACTGGAATGAAGTAAATCATCCCGATGATGTTTTGCATCCAAGTGATAGTCAGCGGTTTGTAGAGTTTGGTCAGTTTGATGAGCGCGATGGAATAGCCCACGGCCACCACTACGGCTCCAAATAGGAAAAGGATGCCCTTGGGCGATGCGGTGAACTCGAGGTTTTTGTTGAGTAGCAGCACGATAACGCCGACAAACGAGGTGATGAATCCCACGATGTTCATCGGCGTGAGTCTCTCTTTCAGAAAGATACGTGCGGCTATGGGCGTCACCAAGGGAATCATGGCGATGATGCCCGAACCGATGATGGGGGAGGTGTTTTTCACCCCGGAGCCCTCGAAAATG
>CAMOCK010000034.1 GCA_946610645.1 uncultured Bacteroidales bacterium | reverse complement strand
TTTGTCCGTTTTGCTGGTTTTGTGACATTTCATAATGTTTTCTCCGCTTTTTTTATCTCTTTCCGTATTGCCCTCGGCAGTTCATCATCCACGCAACGGTGACATTTCATCTCCAAGGTGTACATGCGCCCGATGCAATAGTTGGAGTGCTTGCACTCGCTACGGGTTACCTCGCCGCTGTGCAGTTTGTTGACGAAGTCTGTGTCATTAATCAAAGCGCGTGCCATTTGCAGGGCGACGAAGCCCGAATCGAGCACTTCCTCCATTTTTTCGCGCGAAACCATGCCGCCAACGTAAATGAGAGGCAACTTCAGATTGGCACGAAACTTCTTGGCGTCGTCCAAGAAATAGCCTTCGCTAAACGGCACTGTGGGAATCATCTTGCGGCCAAACAAGGCCAAGCCCGCCTTGAGCCACCAGAACTTCTTCGGATCCATGTAGTGGCGCAACGTCTTGAGCGGCATCGCGCCCCGCATCACCTCCATCGGAGCCTTGCTGACGAAGCCCGAAGAAAGCACAAGTGCGTGAACGCCAAGACGTTCCAGTTCCTTCGCCCCCTCAAGGCACTCCTCCGTCTGCATTCCCTTCTTGAAGCCGTCGTGCATGTTCACCTTGACCACAACGGCCATGTCGTTGCCCGCCGCACGCATCACCTCCTCGATGACGAGCCGCATGAAACGCATCCTGTTGTCGAGCGTGCCGCCAAACTCGTCGCGACGGTGGTTGGTGTAAGGCGACAAGAACTGGCTGATGAGATAACCATGTCCCGCATGGATTTCCACGCAATCGAAGCCCGCCTTGCGAGCCAAATCGACGGCTTTCCCAAAATCAAGAACCAATTCGTAGATCTCTGATTTCCTTAGTTTCCTGACGAAAGTAGGCGAATAAAGGTTGAAGCCTCCCGAAGCCCCGACGGGCATGCCGCCACAAGTGGAACGGTGTGTCATGTTGCCGCAGTGCCCCAATTGGATGGCAGCCTTGGCGCCGTAGGAATGCACCGAGTCGGTCAGGCTTTTCAGTTCGGGAACGATTTCCTCGCGCATCCAAAGCTGTCCGTTGAACGACAGTCCCGACCGATTGACAGCGGCATAGGCCACCGTCGTCATGCCCACGCCGCCACGCGCCACTGCCGTGTGGTAGCTATACAAGTCGTCGGACGGGCGGTTGGCATAGGCCATATTCTCAAACGCCGCCGAGCGTATCACCCTGTTTCGCAAGGCAATAGGACCGATTTCGCAAGGCGTGAAGATCGTTGATTTTTCCATGGTTCAAAAGATGAAGGGTATGATTCTCTTTGTTTTCTTCGTGTCGAGCTCGTCGCCAAACTCGGCTTGGTATTTGTCGTAAATCCGCGAGGCGCGAGGCGCGAGGTTGGCGAAAGTCCACAAGGCGAACACCGCGCCTGCCCACGACCAAGTGAGGATGGCGAAGCCCACCCATTCAATGAACTCGCCGAAATAGTTGGCCGAAGTGACATAGCGAAACATCCCGCCTTGTGGAAGGTAATGCCGCGTGTCGCCCTCCTTGCGAAGATTGCGGATGATGTCGTCGGAAGAGATGTTGATATACATCCCTATGAGAAACACCAGAAAACCCGCTATGAAACGCGGGTCAGTGAGCCAATCGCGGCCATAATAGTCGTCGGGCGAGAGGTAGAAGATCCAGCCACCTTGCATCAGCGCATTCAACACATTGAATGTCACGCCCATAAGAACGATGGAAAGCGGCATGAGACTATTTCCGCGAAGGCGCAACGGAAAGACAAACGAGCGGTGGATGTAGTGTAGCTCAAACAGAAACAGAAAGGCCAAGCGTACCAAATCGTCACGCCTTTCAGAATAAAGCCACAACAACAGCATGGCAATAAACACAGGCGCTTCCATAAGCACCCATCCAAGTTTGTTGTTGACAGCCGGACCCCATTTGCGGTTATAAAACTTGCCGTAGCCCGCGTCGACGAAAAACAAGGCCACAAACACCGCCACGGCGATTATCGCCATGACTATCAGGAAATAATTGAACTGCATCAAGGTCATTTTGCTTCAAAATAAAAGTCAAAAGTAGAGAAAAATCCCTTTGGGGGCTTCATTTTTCACCCAATGAGCGGAAAATCCACAAAAAAAATGTACTTTTGCAGTCACAATCAAGAACAAGATGAATACCACAACCGCATCAATACCCGACTTGAATGCCCAGTTGTTTTTGCAACTAAGCAACATAGCCGACAATGAGAGCTATCTGCAACAAACGCTGGATTTCGTCATTGGATTGGCGAAGTCGGAAAACCGCACAAACGCGAGGGGGAAGGTTTATACCGAACTGTTGGAACGCCTGTCGGATTTTCAGGAGTACGAAGCTGGATGGGATGGAGACAACGCCTTGCCGTTGAACCACTTGGCGGTGAGAAACTTCAAAAACCTGCTTATGGAAAGCACTGACAGCGACCTGCTGGGTTGGACCCTGTTTCCTGCAGCCAATGGGACATTGTTGTTCCAAAACAAGAATCGGAAGTCGGGCATCAACATCGGTGCGGAAGGCTTCTCATACTACACCATTGAAAATGGCGAAGCCAAGGGCGAAAACAACCTGGCTTTTTCGCCACGGGCCGTTCTCAACATCATGAAAACAATCTGACCAACTATGATTCCCGATTCCGAAAATGTAGCCAGAGCCATTTTCTCGCCCCGCATGATTGTAGACGGCGAAATACAGCCTGAGACTTTCCGCCTTCGCTCTTCCATCAAAGAGGACTACCTCTCCGTGATGCGCGTTGCCATTCCTTCATGGATGGACGACATCAAGCTCATCCCCCAACGGCAAAACCGCCAATTGTATGGCTATGCTGAAATGAATGTGGGCGACATCCGTGGCATACAGCTGAACAACGTCAACTTCGATGTCCGCGAACTCCCAAATGAAACCTTAGCCTCCCATGCCGGAATCTATATTTTGGTAAATGGTGAAAATCTCGTCGGAGGCAAACGCATCGGAAGCATCCAAAACGGAGAAGAACAGGACTTTTTGCTCTTGGCCATCCAACGGGAATTGGTCGAAACCGCGCAGAAAGGATTGCATAGGATTAGTAACCATAACTGACACTCATGGAATCGAACATCGGACTTTTCAACGAAAGTTTCCCACCCGTGATGGACGGCGTGGCCATTTGCGTGCAGAACTACGCCTACTGGATGCAGAAGAAGGTGGGCGGCGTGTCGGTCATCACGCCCAATGTGCCCGGAGCCGACTACAAGCGATACGATTACGAGGTGCTCGACTATTTTTCGCTGCCCGTGCCATTCCGGCAGCCCTATGTCACAGGCATTGCCGAGATCGACCCCGCCTTCATCACCAAAATCGCCAAACGGCGCTTCAAGATTGTCCATGCCCATTCGCCTTTTACGGCCGGCATGGCGGCAGTCAAGGTCGCCAAAAGGCTCAACATCCCTTTGGTGGCGACGTTCCATTCCAAGTATCGCGACGACTTCAGCCAAACCATCCCCTCGAAGGTCGTCATCGACCAAATTATCAAGCGCATCGTTGGATTCTATGAACGCGCCGACGAGGTTTGGGTGCCTCAAAAGTCTGTCGCAGAAGTGATCAGGGAATACGGCTACAAAGGCAACGTGGAAGTGGTGGAGAACGGCAGCGACCTCGTGGCCGACTATCCCGAATCCTATTTCGTTGAGGCGAGAAAGGCCTTGGGCATTGCCGCCGACGAGTTTGTTTGCCTCTTCGTGGGCCAACACATCTGGCAGAAAAACGTCAAGCTCACCATCGAGGCGCTTGAAAGGGTGAAAGACACGCGATTCAGGATGTTCTTCGTCGGCACCGGCTATGCTGCCGAGGCCATGAAAGAGATGGTTGCCGAGAAAGGCTTGGACGGGCAGGTCAGCTTTGCAGGCACTGTCACCGACCGTGAAGTCATCAAGCAGTATTATGCGGCGGCAGACCTGTTCCTTTTCCCTTCGCTTTACGACACCGACGGCCTCGTCGTCAAAGAGGCTGCCGCCCTGCAAACACCCTCCGTGATGGTGGAAACAGCCACCGCTGCCTCCATCATCACCGACAACGAGAACGGTTTCCTGATTCCCAACGACTTGGATGCCTATGCCAACCGTCTCCGCGAGCTGATCAACGACCCGGATCGGGTGCGTCGGGTAGGCGTGCAGGCCTCGCGCAGCATCGTCCGCTCGTGGGAAGACGTTGTAGGAGAAGTCTTGGACCGCTACAACCAACTGATTTGCAGAACTAAAACGATTCACATACCTAATAAAACAGAACTAAAATGAATACAAATTGGATTCTCATCATCGTCATCGGCATCGTTGGGATGCTGGTGCAATGGAAACTGAAAAGCGTTTTCGCCAAATACTCGAAAGTGCTTGCCCCTGGCGGGATGACCGGAGCGCAAATCGCTCAGAAAATGCTGGCCGACAACGGCATCTATGACGTGCAAGTGACCTGTGTCAAAGGACAACTGACCGACCATTACGACCCGACGAAGAAGACCGTCAACCTTAGCGAGGATGTTTTCAAGCTCAACAGCGTGGCCGCCGCCGCCGTGGCAGCCCACGAATGCGGCCATGCCGTGCAGCACAAGGTGGGCTACGCGCCATTGCGCCTGCGCTCGGCACTCGTTCCAGCGGTCAACATTTCCTCCAAACTGTCGATGATTGTCATCCTCATCGGCTTGGTGCTCATCAACGTCTTCCCGGCCCTGTTTTGGGTGGGCATCGCCATGTTCGCGATGGTATTCCTCTTCAGCGTGGTCACCTTGCCCGTGGAGTTCAACGCTTCGCGTAGGGCCTTGACTTGGTTGCAGTCGTCCAATTCGCTGAGCCAAGAACAGGTTGGGCAGGCCAAGGAAGCCCTCGGATGGGCCGCCAGCACCTACGTCGTGGCCGCCTTGTCGTCGCTCGTCACCTTGCTCTATTACATCGGCATAGGGAACAGCCGCAGATGACGCTGCCGTTTGTCACGGTGCCATCAACGGCATAGGCCCTGTTTTGTGGAAGGACGGGGACGCCCTCGAACTTGGATTGATTTTGGGCAGTTTTTTGCTTGTATTAGATAAAAAAAGCTTTGCATATCCGATGAAGCCATTGACACCGTGAGGTTCCCCGCGTTGCAAATGCTCATGCCCTGCTTCCCGACCTGAAATCACCGAATATTTGTGGATTTTCGACGTTTTTCAGAAAATAAATTTATGGATTTTCAGCTTTTTTCCGAAAATAAATTTGTGGATTTCCGACAAATATTCTATTTTTGCGCGGTAAATCAACTAAATCAACATATTAATCCATATGATATTCAAACGCAAACTATACGACACCATGATTCGGTGGAAAAACCAACGAAAAGGAGAGACCGCCCTGCTCATCAAAGGAGCAAGACGAGTCGGAAAATCCACGCTTGTTGAAGAATTTGCCAAACGTGAATACAAGTCGTACATCCTCATCGATTTTTCAAAGACCGACAAGGAAATAGAGTCGCTTTTCGACAACCTGATGAACCTCGACTACTTCTTCATACGCCTGCAAAACATTTTTGGAGTAACGTTGCACCAGCGCGAATCAGTGATTGTATTTGACGAGGTGCAGAACTTCCCTCCTGCCCGACAAGCCATCAAGCATTTGGTGAAAGACGGCAGATTCGACTATATAGAGACTGGTTCGCTCCTCTCAATAAAAAAGAACATCAAAGACATCATCATACCCAGCGAGGAACACGCCGAGACCATGTTTCCGATGGATTTCGAGGAGTTTTATTGGGCTTGTGGGAACGATACGACTCCACAGCAACTTCGTGAAGCATTCCAAATGAAAATGCCTATGGGCGATGCCGTTCACCGTCGCTGGATGCGTGATTTGAGGTTGTATATGTTGGTTGGTGGAATGCCACAGGCGGTCGACACCTATCTTCGTTACAAAGATATGAGATCGGTGGACGAGATCAAACGGGAAATCATCGAATTGTATTACAACGACTTCCGCCGCATCGACACGACAGGGCGTGCTTCGCGGCTTTTTTCCGCCATTCCTGGGCAGTTGAACACGAATGCCTCCCGCTATCAAGTCGGGAGTGTCATCGAAAACCAAACCGCCGGTCGCGTCGCCGAAGTGATTGCCGACATGGAAGACAGCCAAACCGTCACGATGGCCTACCATGTCAACGACCCTAATGTGGGCATGGGGCTGTTCAAGGATTACAACCGCTATAAAATGTTCATCGCCGACACGGGGCTGTTCGTGACGCTCGCCTTTTGGGACAAGGATTATACCGAGAACCTGATTTACAACAAATTATTGTCCGACAAATTGGCAGCTAATCTTGGCTATGTCTACGAGAATCTTGTTGCACAAATGCTACGCACGTCAGGCAACCAATTGTTTTATTACACCTTTCCCACCGAGAATGGCAACAAGAACTACGAAATCGACTTCATACTTTCAAGGGGCAGCAAAATCATCCCCATTGAAGTCAAGTCGTCGGGCTACAAAACACACAGGTCGCTTGATGTGTTTTGCGACAAATATCCAACTCGTATAGGCGACCGCATATTGCTCTACACCAAAGACTTCCAAAAAGACGGTGCGACTTTGTGCTTGCCGGTTTATTATGCTCCATTCTTATAAAAGGCAGGACGGCCACGCCATACAAGTCGTTCCGATTGTGAAGTTTTGAAAAAAAGGCTCCGCCTATTCGACGAAGCCTTTTTTTCGACAAAACCAATTTGGCAATATCATTACTCCCATCCTATCGGCGAAACCCAAATATACTTTCCTTCATAGATGCTTTCGCCGTCGATATAGTCAAGACCATCGGTATTGATGATTTGGATTTTCATTCTTGTGTAATCATCGTTCCAATCGTCCACTTTGGCTTTTACCCTATATGATGAGCTGAAGAACAAACCTCTGCTGTAATATGTATGTGCAACCACAGTGCCCTTTGCAAACTTCATCTTCTTAGCCTTCATTAACTGTTCAGCCTCAAGGCTCTTGTCATTATTGAGGGCAAATTCCACTTCATCATCAAGGCAAATGTGCCAGTCTTTGGTTTCAAACCACGGTGCATTGCCTTTTTGGAGAAGGTCGCCTTTAAATAGGCCACCAGGACTTGCCGAAACAATCCCCTTGAACATGCTTCTGTCTTCGTTCCATTGGTCTAAAGTGACCATGATGATTCCACTATTGGTGCAATTGCAGAGCTTGTTGCCCAATTTCCATATTCCTTTGTTGGAATTTACCTTGATTTGTGCTAGACGTTTCTCTTCCTTCACGATGCCGTCTTTTTTGGCTTGGATTTCGGATGTGAAGCGACCGTTGGGATATTTTGTGAGGTAGGCAGTGCATTCCGCCTTTCCGCCTCTCTTGGCGGCATTGTAAGTGGCGATTTCGTTTTTGTGCGAAGTAACCGCCGCTTTGTGGCCGCCGTTAGGGAAATGCTTGAGATAAGTCTCGCAATCGCTGATTTCATTCGACGTATTGACATACTGGTACACCTTGTCATCAACGGCAGGACCTCGTTTGCTCGTAGAGTAGTATTTCAAATATACATCGCAATCGGCCATTGAGCTGATAAGACCAAACATTTTATCTTCCAATCTGTCGGATAGATTGGAATAGTTGTCGTTGCAATAAACAATATCGGACACGTTGTTAATCTTTCTTTTCACAATTTCATCTTCAACAATTTTCTTGTAAGTTCCATTATTACAATTATTTACATAAGAAATAGCATCTTTAAGCGATGCCTTTTTGGCTTGATAATAATAGTAATACGCCTTTGCCTCTTTCACGTTGATAGGTAAGGTATAATTGACATGATGATTGTTGTCAACATACCAATTGTAATATCCGCTCCTATCGGGTTTCCCTACTTGTTCTGGGATAGTAACCGTTGATATTGTGATTTGTTCAGAATTGTAATTCAAAATAGGAATAGCGTAAAGCGATTCAGCATAATAACCATTTTTTTGTTTGTATCTGCCCGCACCTTTTTTACTTGTAATTTTTTGACCATTGCCTAATGAAATGGTTATTCCCCAAGAGTTTAAGATATGGACACCTCCTCCATCAGGCCAAGGGGTGCTAAAGGCAATAACACCGTTTTCACAATCCAATTCCCACATCATAGACATGTTTCTATTATTAATAGGAGGGTCTTTAGGAATCGGGGTTCCCATACATTGTCCGACATAAAACTCGCCAGATGCTGGTCCCACGAAGGGAAGGGTGGTGTACTCTTTTGCTTTGTTGCCAGGACCTAACGGTTGATTGTTCTGCTGATTTACTCTTTGTTGTCCTGAATTACTTGAAAGAACTTGTAGCGCTTTTTCATCTATTTCCAAATGCTTTTGATCAGCAATCACGGAGGAATTTCCAGAACCTATAACTAAAATATTATCAAAATTCGAACGCTGGCTGGCCGCTTTATCTGGACTTGAACCCCCTTTATTCACAGAAGACCACACCCCGTTATTATTGTTACGTGTCGAACACATATTAGCATAGCCTGCATATGCAAAATGCCGTAATTCTATATTACCATTTTCCAAGCCTTTAAAATACGCATACCATCCCCAATTGCTGTTGTTGAAAACATTCTCTCTTGTCAATCTACCAGAATTAATATCCAACCTACTAACGATTCCATCCATACCATACATTTTATCATTTGATTTTGACAAGGTGAACACATATAGAAGTTTATTATCCTTGTCAATTAGCACACAGGGATCCATAGCCGTTCCTTTGTCCGAATAAATATCAGTTATTTCATTATTCCGTTTCAAGTCACCTAAATTGACCTTAATGGTAAACGTGGTCTTATAAAAGCGTGACCCATCTCCGTTTTGCCTGAAAGATTGATTATCAGTTTTTCTTTCCAAACGAACAGAACCGCTACCAAAATCACGGCTTAAAACAACTTCCTGTGCTTTTGCGAATAACGATGCAAAAAAAAGCACCATTAAAATACATACTTTTTTCATTTTCTTGTGATTTTAATTGTTATTACTTGTTTGATTGATTAGTTCCTGTTTCCAAACAAGCACAAAAAAAGCGTGAAACCGTCTCGTTTCCCGCTCCTTTAGGTATTTGGCGCAACCTTCTATTACCAAGAAATAAGTCAATCTCACGCCTTCACGCAAGCATAATGACTATAACTCTGTAATAGAATGCCTTCTTTCTAAAATCGCCAAATTTCAAAGGAGAAGAATTCAGTTCTGATGCTGTTATTTGTATCGGTTCATTTCACGCAATCCTGCGCTTTTATTGCATATTTCGTTTCATTTTATGGGTTGTTATTCGTGTTTATTCGTTGCAAAAATACACATTTTTTCAAAAGCGCAAGGACAAAAAGCAGGATTTTTCGCAAAAGCATAATTTCCAACACATTACTAAACAATTTCCGACAATGCGCAGGTAGCATACCTCAAAAAATTCCGATAGTGCGCAGGTGGACAACTACCGAAAATTCCGACAATGCGCAGGTATCAGCCTCCAAAAGGACTGTTTTTTTTTTCGAGAAAAACGAAGGAAACCATGATGTCCAATTCGGAATTTACTGTAATTTTACAATATTTTCCGAATAGAACCAGTTTCAATTCGGAATTTATTGTAATTTTGCAGAAAATTTCAGGTAGAAAAATGGAAAACAACTACATCAAACGCGAGACTTATCTCCAAAAACTCATCGACCGAATGGACAACGGCGAAGTGAAAATCATCACCGGGCCAAGGCGCTGCGGGAAGTCGTGGCTACTGAAACGCATCTTCAAGGACTACCTGATAGCCAAGGGCGTGCCTGAAAAAAACATCATCATCGTTTCCTTCGACTTGGACGACGAGGAAGAAATCTATGGCGACCGCTCCGAACGAAGCGTCCTGAAAGATTTCCTGTACAGCCGCATTACTTCAACAAATGCCAATTATTATGTCATCCTTGACGAAGTGCAGGAAGTGGAAGGCTTCGAGAAAATCGTCAACGGGCTAAACGCCAAGGACAATGTGGATGTTTACATCACGGGCAGCAACTCGCACTTCCTTTCGTCCGACATCCGCACCATTTTTCGTGGAAGAGGCGATGAGGTGAGAGTTTATCCGCTCTCGTTCAAGGAGTTCCGTTCTAACCGAAGCGAGCCCCTCAACGAACTTTGGAAAGAATACTACACCTACGGCGGCATGCCAGCGTTGCTCAACCACCGCACTCCCGAACAAAAAGTGGCCTACCTGCAACGCCTTTGGAACAAAACCTACCTTGACGACGTTGTGGAGCGCAACAAAGTGAAAAACCGCGAAGCCTTATCCAACCTCGCCGACGCACTCTGCTCCTCCATCGGATCGCTGACCAATGCTAACCGTATCAGCAACGTCGTACAAAGCATCCAAAAAACGCACATCAGCCCTGAAACTGTCGGCAATTACATAGAATACCTTGAAAATGCTTTCCTTTTCGAAGGGGCCAAACGCTTCAACATCAAGGGGAACAAGTATTTCGAAAGCATCAAGAAATACTATGCCGTTGATGTCGGACTGCGCAACGCGAAACTGAATTTCCGCCAACAGGAGATCACGCATATCATGGAAAATGTCATATACAACGAGTTGAGGATGAGAGGCTGCAGCGTTGATGTCGGACTGGTGGAAAGCCGTGAGATACGCAACGGGAAAAACGAATACATACAATACGAGATTGATTTCATCGCCCAAAATGGCATGGACAAATACTACATACAATCCGCCTACAAGATGGACAGCGAAGAAAAACGCGAACAGGAACTGCGCTCGTTCAAGAAAGTCGACGACAGTTTCAGGAAAATCGTCATCCTTGGAGACGACATTGCCACTTATACCGACGATAAAGGGATTGTTTTTATGGGTTTGTTCCAGTTCCTTGAATCGGGAATTTAGGGGTTTTACTTACACCAGCATCACAATTCCGCATAAAAATGACTCAACCCAACGACTACATCATCATAAAAGACGCTACCGAGAATAACCTGAAACACGTCGACGTGCGCATTCCGAAGCGACAAATCACCGTGGTGACGGGCGTGTCAGGCTCGGGCAAGTCGTCATTGGTATTAGACACTATCGCGGCCAAGTCGCGGCGCGAGCTGAACGACACTTTCCCGTCGTTCACGCAACAGTATTTGCCCAAATATGGTCGTCCGCACGTCGGCGACATCGAGAATTTGCCCATCGCCATCGTGATTGAGCAACGGAAACCGACTTCAAACTCACGTTCTACAGTAGGCACTTATACTGATATTTACGCACTTTTAAGACTATTATTCTCGCGCATCGGGCAGCCTTTCGTGGGCTATTCCGATGCTTTCTCGTTCAACCACCCGTCGGGCAGTTGTCCACGCTGTGCGGGTTTGGGAGAAATCCGCGAGTTGGACATCCACAAGCTCGTCGACTTCGACAAGTCGCTCAACGACGAGGACACCATCCACTACATCGCCTTCGGCAAGGGCGGCTGGCGCTGGATTCGCTACGCCCACAGCGGCCTCTTCGACCTCGACAAGAAA
>CAMOCK010000033.1 GCA_946610645.1 uncultured Bacteroidales bacterium | reverse complement strand
GGGCGCACCTCTTCCCATCCCGAACAGAGAAGTTAAGCCCCGCAGCGGCGATGATACTGCGCCAAGGCGTGGGAAAGTAGCACGCCGCCCACCCACAACGGAACAACCCCAACCAAAATATGGCTGGGGTTTTCTGTTTTTAACGTAATACGAAACTCTATGGATCTCAATTCTCTTCCACCAAATTCCGCGCTTTCATGTAGGTGCGCCATTTGTCCAAAACCTGGGCCATGTCGTCTGGAAGCTCTGATTTGAACAGCATTTCCTTGCCTGTAGTGGGATGCACGAAACCTAATTCTTTGGCATGCAATGCGTGACGTGGAAGAATCTTGAAACAATTGTCTATGAATTGTTTGTATTTCGAGAAAGTTGTACCCTTCAGTATGATGTCGCCTCCATACAACGCATCGTTAAACAGAGGGTGTCCAATATACTGCGAATGGACTCTGATTTGGTGTGTTCGTCCGGTTTCGAGCCGGTATTCGTTGAGTGTCACATAGCCAAAACGTTCCAATACCTTCCAGTGGGTGACTGCTTCCTTGCCGCTTTCACCGAAAGGAAACACTGCCATACGGCGTCGGTTGTTGGGACTACGCCCGATATTGCCAGTGATGGTGCCCTCATCGTCGTCGAAGTCGCCCCAAACAAGGGCATTGTAGCGTCGATGTATGCTGTGCTCGAAAAACTGTTTGGCAAGGATAGTTTGTGATGTCTCGTTTTTGGCCACAATCATCAGGCCAGTGGTGTCTTTGTCGATACGGTGAACGAGATATCCAATCCGATTCTCGATGTTTTGGTGAGTTTGCTCGAAATGATAAGCCAATCCGTGAAGCAAGGTCCCCTCAAAATTGCCATGGGCAGGATGTACCACTAAACCTGCCTGCTTGTTGATGATGATGACATCGTTGTCTTCATAAACGATGTTAAGCGGAATTTCCTGCGGCTTGATGTCAGCCTCACGCGGAGGATAGCTAAACACGATGGAAATCACATCGTTAGGCTTTACCTTGTAGTTCTGTTTCACCACTTCGCCGTTAACCAAAATATTGCCAGCCTTGGCTGCGTTTTGGATGCGGTTGCGCGATATGCTGCTGATGCGTGAGGTTAGAAAGGTATCGATGCGCACGGTGTCCTGACCGCCGTCCACGGTGATGCGCATGTGCTCAAACATCCCCTCACCGTCTTCTTCTGGAACCTCGTTGTGATTGTCAAGGAGTTCACTGTCGTCTTCAACGATTTCGTTCTCGATAATATCGTCTTCTAAAATCTCGTCTTGGATATCGCTCATTTGCTGATGATGAATTTTTGGGTGATTACTTGTCCTTCGGTGGTGGTGAGGTTGATGAAATACATTCCTTCTGCCAAATCCGCTACTGAAATGCTTGACGCAAAGGCCTCTTCTAGCAGCCTGCGCCCCATAAGGTCGTAAATGCAGGTTTGGACAACATTGGTGTTTTCTGGAACCTTGATGTTCAATGTGTTGTTTGCCGGGTTGGGATAGAGTAGCACATTTTGGTTGGGTTCATCAAGCTCGTTCACGCCGATGTAGTAGGAGGGTCCGACCACAGGCCGAATCATCAGCGACCCCCGCATTTCGCTTTGTTGCCACGATCCGTTCACATTATAGAAATTGTATTGGCTGTTGTCGATGGATGCGTCGAAACCGATATTGATCAAGCCGTTGCTTTGTTGCATGAGGCCGACGTAGAAACTTCCTGACAGCAACACCGGACGGTTGAATTTGTAATAATGGAATTGGTAAGGCATGTCGCTCCACTGCGGGCGTTGCGATTCGAGGCGGTAGATTTCGTCGCCAGGCTTTCCGTTCTCGTCTTTCCATACGATGATGTCGAAATACTTGTTGTTGGCGTCTTTAAGTGTATGGTTGAAAAGCAGTTGCACACCTTGTAGGGTGTCGAACTCAGCCATCTCGAACTTCACCGCGAAACGTCCGCTGGTAGGTTCAACGCCATAGCCCAATTCGGGGATTCCGTCGTCGTAGGCAAAGTAATTGTAGAATCCTTGACGGTAAACCATCGAATCCAGCAGTGGCGGGGTGCAGGTCGAGTCGTAAACATAATGTTTGATTTCATAGGAGACCGAGTCATACCACATGCTCATCGCGAACAATTCGCCGACGTATGGGCAAGCGGGTGATTCGTCGTACTCCTGACAGTTCAAATAGCCTGATTCCATGTAAGGATTAATGGCGACTGGTTCGAGAGCACGCGTATAATACTGGCTTCCACCAATTTGCTGAACGGTATAATAGTAGTTTGCTTCATGTGGCTCGTTGTCCAAATTGGCGATGTCGAGGCTCAGGTTCTCGCGGATGGCCGAATTGGGATTGACGCGGTATTGACGGTAAGGCATGGATTGGTAGCGGTTGAGGAAATTGGGACGTTGGCCGGAGAAAGACAATTTGGAATAGGCCGTGTCGTTTACGGTGCGGTTGCAATTGAGGTAAACGAAATCTATGTTCCATGTGTCTTCGTTGCCGCGATTGCTTGGCAAGGAGGAGTTTACAATGCTGGCGTAATTGTAGAATCGGAAATAGAAATGGTCGGTGAAGAACTTTGCATCTCGGATGGGAATCATTATTTGCTTGAAGTATTGTCCGTCGTTTTCGGCCAAGAATTCGGTCAGCTTTAGTCCAGGTGTGCTCCAGACATGCGTCCAAACCGTGTCGGCCACGGTGATGAACACCGAGTCGCAAGGGATGGCGATTTGGCCTTGTACTTGGCTCGTCAAAGTGTCGGTGACAAGGGCGAACAATCCAGGGATGCAACTTCCAAACGACCAAATTGTATCTCCAGGAAACAGGGTATCGACTTGCATTTGTGCGAAGATGTCGGCAATGCTGAAGTTTTGGTATTCGAGATAGGCAAACTCTTGTCGCTCGGTGGCAGTGCCAAATTGCAGGACAAGAGAGTCTTGTGCTTCGGGTGGATTGCCGTTGCCCTGAGGCTGGTACCAAAAGCTGAAATACAGCGAATCGGCAGGCGAGAGTGTTTTGGGAATGGGGAGGAGGATGGAGTCGAGTCGGATGCGTGCCGAGGTAAGGTATTCCGCCACAAAAGCGTTGCTAATAGCGTATTCATATACACGCCCGTTTTCGTCCAAGACATCAAGTGTGGCTGCGTTGCGAGTGGGCGGATTCAACGGGAAACCGTCCGTGACTATAGCATCACGGTCGGTCCATTTCGTGGGGTCAGGGTAGAGTTGCGACTGGCTGAAATCATCCATGAAAGGCAGGAAAATGCCATTATCATTAACGTGACGCGGTGCTTTAACCGAGGTTGCGCGTTGAAAGCCGGTCAATATTTCTTGGGCGAAGGCATGAACAGTACCCATGCTGAAAGCCAAAGCCAAAACAATGGCCTTAAAAGTCGTCTTCAAATTCATAGTCGATGGTTTCTACTGATTCTATAACTGTGTCAATTTCAATTTGTCGAGGAGTGTTAATAAGTGAGTCTTCGTGAAGCAATTCCTTCATCTCTTTCTTAAAGTCCAGGAAACGGCTCGATTGATAAGTGAGATCAATGTATGTGCCAGGCTTGACAGATCCAGAGCTAAGGCCAGGCTTCATTTTCTTGACACACTGGAACTGTATGCTGTCGTTGTCCTCGTGCGACTCAGTTCCGAGGTTCAATCCGGCAAGGTTCAGCAGACGCTTGGCATCGGTGGCGGGCTTCCCGATGAGGTTGGGCACCTTCACGTTTGACTTGTCGCGCCCCAGACCAACACGCAGCACGATTTTGCTGCCTTTCACCAATTCGGTTCCAGGGACGATGGCATTGCCCTTAAAGTATTGCTCGATGACGTTGTTTTTGTATGGATAGTCTTGATATTCGAGGAAATCCACTTCCAATCCGCTCGATTCCAAACGACCGATGGCTTCGCGCAAGGAAATGCCTTTCAGGTTGGGCATCACGGTTTTTTCGGGCGTTTCGGCCACGATGATGGCGTAAACATTGCGCCCTTTCTTGATTTTCGAGCCAGGCAGGGGGTCTTGCTGATAAATGGTTCCAGGCTGTTGCCCTTTCGGATAAACACTGTCGATGAGGATGAAATGGAAGTCTTTGGCATGGTCGTGCTTCACTTGGCGATAGTCCTGACCTACGAAATCAGGCATGGTGTAAACTTTGTCGTGACGAGTGTATCTGTCTAACAACCTGAATGTTAGCCATAGCAAAACCACGGATAGCAGCAGTATGATCAGCAGGTTGATATAAAATTTCTTTTCCTTGAGAAAGTGCAGGCGTCCCATATTTTCGTATTTTAGCCGTGTTTTTACAACTCGATTTCGAGTACTTTATTGTTATAAGATTAATTCTGCAAAATTACAAAAAATATGAAAAACGTAGCAATTATTTGTGGCGGCGACGGAGGAGAGTTTGAGATTTCCGTCAAAAGTGCCCAAGTGGTGAAACAAAGTTTGGATCCGGAATTGTATAATTCAAAGATTATAGTGGTGTCGAAGAAAGGCTGGTATGGCCTTTTGAAAGACGGCACCCGCGTGGATGTGGACAAGAATGATTTTTCTATTTCTATTGGCGGACACAGGACGAAATTCGACGTGGCTTTCAACGCCGTGCACGGCGAGCCGGGCGAAAACGGGCCACTGTCGGGCTATCTTGAACTGCTTGGCGTTCCTAGCACTTCTTCGCCTTTGGCCACTTGCGCCATCACGTTCCACAAGGACTTTTGCAAACGAATTGTCGCTTCCTACGGTGTCCGGGTTGCTCCGTCGATTCTAATTAACGAAGGCGAGAAATACGATGCCGACGAGATCATCAAGGAACTAGGTCTGCCGTTGTTCGTCAAGCCGACCTGCAACGGATCCAGCGTGGGCGTAACCAAGGTGAAAACAGCAGAAGAGCTTGGCCCAGCGATATTTACGGCGCGTGCGGCCGGCGGGCAGGTGATGTGCGAGAAGTTCGTCGATGGCCGAGAGTTCGGCTGCGGTGTGATGAATTTCAAAGGCAAGATGATGGTTTTCCCTTTGACCGAAATCATCAGCAAGAACGAGTTTTTCGACTACGAGGCCAAATACACTGCTGGCAAGTGCGACGAGGTGACGCCCGCACAAGTGGATGAGGATGTCGAAATCGAAATCAAGGCGACCACGGCGATGCTATACGAGAAATTGGAATGCAAAGGTTTGGTCCGCATGGACTATATCGTCAGCGACGAAGGCGTGTTTTTCATCGAGGCCAACATCGTCCCAGGAATGTCTGAAGCCAGTATCGTCCCCGCCCAAGCCAAATGTTTCGGCTTGACGCTCAGGGAGTTGTTTGGAATGGCGATTGAGAACGTTTTGTGATAATGCTGAATTATGAATGTTGAATGAGGAATGCCGCGATGCGCTACCGTGCTTTGCTGCATTCCTCAATCATAATTCAGCATTCTTGATTTGGGATTACACCGTGAGAATATCCTTCGATTTCAGTTCGGTGAGGTCGTCAATCTTCTTGATGTACTTGTCCGTAAGTTTCTGGATTTCTTCCTGAAGGAGTTTCGACTCGTCTTCCGAAATCACGTCTTTTTCGAGTTTTTTTGCGTCGTCGTTGGCGTTGCGGCGTATGCCACGGATGCCCACTTTGGCTTCCTCGGCGGCGGTCTTGGTGCGTTTCACGAGGTCGCGACGGCGCTCCTCGGTCAAGGCGGGAACGGCAATACGCAAGATTTCGCCGTTGTTGATGGGGTTGAAGCCCAAGTTGGCGTTCAAGATGGCCTTGGCGATGTTGTTGAGTGCGCTCTTGTCGAAGGGTTGCACCACGATCATGCGGGCGTCGGTGCAGCCGATGTTGGCGGTCTGCTCGATGGGCACCGTCGTGCCGTAGTATTCAACCATTACGCCGTTCAGCATCGCCGGACTGGCTTTTCCTGCCCTGATGCCCTGAAACTCATGCTCCAGG
>CAMOCK010000032.1 GCA_946610645.1 uncultured Bacteroidales bacterium | reverse complement strand
CATGCCGGTTACTTCGCCACCACCGAGGCCTACAAGCGTGAGATGCCCGGCCGTATCATCGGCATCAGCATCGACGCTTTGGGCAATCCTGCCTACCGTTTGGCCCTGCAAACCCGCGAACAACATATCAAGCGCGAACGCGCCACGTCAAACATCTGCACGGCCCAAGCCCTGCTCGCCATCATGTCGGGCTTCTACGCCCTCTATCATGGCCCGGAAGGCTTGATCGAAATCGCTCACCATATTAATTGCTTAGCCGGCAAGCTCTGTGGCGAATTAGCCAAACTCGGCGTGAAGCAACTCAACAAGCACTTCTTCGACACGCTGCTGTTCGAAATGCCCGCCGACGTTTGCACCTGCAAGGTGAAGGAAGCCGCCGAAAAGCACGGCATGAACTTCCGCATCATCGACAAGCAACACTTTGGCATCAGCATCGACGAGACCACGACCAAGGAAGACCTCAACGAAATCGGCATTGTGGTCGCCGAAGCCATGGGCAAGCAACACGAGGAACTGGTTTGCGACCCGAATTGCGCCAACTTCAGCGGCATCCAACCCGAGATGCGCCGCACCTCGAAGTTCATGCAGGCCCCGCTGTTCTTCAAATACCGCAGCGAGACTGACATGATGCGCTACATGAAGAAACTCGAAAACCGCGACCTCAGCCTCAACCGCTGCATGATTCCGCTCGGAAGCTGCACGATGAAGCTGAACCCCGCCACCTCGATGTATGCCCTCAGCTGGCCTGAGTTTGGCAACATCCACCCCTTCGTCCCCGCCGACCAAGCCGAAGGCTATCTCGAACTCATCAATGAGCTTGAGAAAGACCTATGCGAAATCACGGGCTTCAAGGGTATGAGCTTCATGCCCAACTCGGGTGCCAGCGGCGAATATGCCGGCTTGCTCACCATCCGTCGCTACCAAGAGGCCAACGGTCAGGGTCACCGCAACATCTGCCTGATCCCCGCCTCGGCTCACGGCACCAACCCCGCTTCGGCTGCCATGGCCGGTATGCAAGTGGTGGTGGTGAAATGCGACGAAAACGGCAACATCGACCTTGAGGACGCCAAAGCCAAGGCCGAGCAATACAAGGACAACTTGGCCGCCTTCATGGTCACCTATCCTTCGACCCACGGCATCTACGAGGACGGCATCCGTACCCTTGTGAAGATCGTCCACGACAACGGCGGACAAGTCTATATGGACGGGGCCAACATGAACGCCCAAGTCGGCTTGACCAGCCCCGGCTTCATCGGTGCCGACGTGTGCCACCTCAACCTCCACAAGACCTTTGCCATCCCGCACGGCGGTGGCGGTCCTGGCGTAGGCCCCATCGGCGTGGCCGAACACCTGAAGCCCTACCTGCCTTCGCACATCCTGTTCCACTGCGGTGGCGAGAAGCAAGAAGGCGCTGTGTCGGCTGCTCCGTTCGGTAGTGCCCAAATCCTCACCATCACCTATTGCTACATCAAGTTGTTAGGCGGTGAAGGCCTGAAAAAAGCCACCTTGGGTGCCATCATGAACGCCAACTACCTGAAGGAGAGACTGAAAGACTACTATCCGATTCTGTATACCGGCAACCACGGCCATGTGGCTCACGAGATGATTCTCGACATCAACGGCATCAACAAGACTGTGGGTGTGGCCGCCATCGACATCGCCAAGCGTTTGATGGACTTCGGTTTCCACGCTCCTACTGTGGCCTTCCCCGTACACGAGACCCTGATGGTGGAACCCACCGAGAGCGAGCCTATCGCCGAGCTTGACCGCTTCGTCGACGCGATGATCCAAATCCGCAAGGAAATCAAGGACATCGAGGACGGCAAGGCCGAGAAAGGCAACAACATCATCAGCCACGCGCCTTACACCGCCGAGATGCTGATGGCCAACGAGTGGAACTTCCCCTTCACCCGCGAGGAGGCCGGCTTCCCGATGAAGAGCGACGTTCAGGACAAGTACTTCCCGCACGTCACCCGCATCGACGATGCATACGGCGACAGGAATTTGGTTTGCAAGTTCAGCGCGGAATAATTTGGTTCACGCAGAAATCGCAGAAAACGCAGAATGGAAAAAAATCGCAACCATGGTTGCGATTTTTTTATTTTATCCATATTGCAACCCAAAGTTTTATATCTTTGCACCATTGAACATCAAAGTAAGCCCCTACAAAGAAAGGAGACAATCAAATGGAAGATTTTTTAACTACGGTATTTGAGAAGTTCGAATCGCAAATCACGGACAACATCTTTTGTTTCATCCAAAACGACAAAGAACTCATGAAAGCCTATTTGGATCTGGTTGCTGAAAACGGCGACCTACAATATGTCAACAGCCACATTGCGCAAGAAATTGCTAAACAATATGGTTTGGAAAGAATAAGTCCCTCAGATAAAGATCCAAGAAGCAATTTGATACAGACTTATTCTGAATTGAGGAAAAGGCAATAATAACATCAAACTATATCATTGCTATGCCTATGTCCTATTATGACGAAAATAGAAAAGTATGGGTTTTCTATTGTAACTGGTGCGGAAAAGAAATTTGCAGTCCCGTTAGTGGCTGTAGTGGCTATTGTAGCGAAAAATGTCGAAGAGAAGCCGAAGAAGCAAGTCGACCAAAACGGGAGCCAAAACCAAGTGACAGCAGTAGTAGTTCCTACGACGATGACAACCATGGCACTGGTTTATTGGGAATCATTTGGAAAGTTGTCAAATGGGTAATTATCATTACCATTGTTTGGTTTGTTTACGACAACTACATCAAAAGAGATTCTTCATCTTCAGACTCAAGAACAGCCGAAAATGTATCGCAGAGTTCCAATATTACTGAAACAAGAAACTCAAGCAGTTCTTCTTCACAAGAAACCACGGTTAATTATGATGACATCAAGCAGGTAGCATATCTTTGGTCAGATTATCATAATGACAGAAATATTAGCCGCCTCGTATCACTTTATGCACCTCAGACCAATTATTATCAATCAAATTATTCACGGGAACAAATCAAGACATCAAAAGAAAAACTATTAAACAAGTATCCAGACTTCAAGCAAGAAATTAGTAATGTCACCATTGAAAATGCATCGACATATTACATAGTTTCCTTTGACAAAAAGGTATGGACAGATTTAGAGAATGCACCAAAAACCTATCCTTCTTATTTACATATCAAAATGATTGATGGAGGATGGAGAATTATTACAGAAAGTGATTTGATTACTGACAAGAATTTAAGTAAAAAGAAGAAATAGTAGAGAAACACTTACATTTATAGTATTCCATAAAACAAAAAACGCAGCATAGGCTGCGTTTTTTGTTTTGCATCATTTGTTATGTGTGTTATGCATCCCAACCCTCGATTAGGATTTCGTAATTCTCGAATACGATGACCTCACCAGCGGTAATCTTCGCCCGCTTGCGGGTCTTCACCTCGCCGTTGCGGAGCACCATGCCTGCCGTGACGACCTCTTGGGCCTCGGCGCCGGAATACACCACGTCGCAGGCTTTCAGTAATGAGATCAAAGGGATGAAGTCTTCGCCCTCGCGAAGGGTGAAGATGATTCGATTGAGTTTATTCGCCATTTTTTGTTCGATTTGGGGTTTTGTCCCATACTATAGTTGTTACATTCATGGTGAACATGTAGCGGTAGGTGGCAGAGCTGGCGCCTACTGATGCGGCATCCATACCATTGTGTACCGGGTCGTAGGGACGGCCGCAGTCTTTGATGGTCATCTGGACCCCGTCGTCTAACTCGCAGAGCGTGATGTCAAGATATTTAAGATGACGGCTTCTACGCTCCCGTGCATTGTTTAACAGCGCCAGGATAGTAGAGTACATCTTAGAACTCAGCTCGTCGCTCATCTCGCAGATGACGGCAAATAACTTGATCATCTTCTTCATCTCTTCAAGATTATGCTGCTCGTAATCTATCGAGCATTCGAACTTAATACATGACGGCAACTTGTCAACCATCGAAAACATAGTATAGAACGGGTACTTGCGGTGTTCCCAGTAGCCGTAGGCCAGACTGGCCACAAGGATAGGCACACCACCCACAATCATTCCCAGCCACATGGCATCGGCACTAACCTTCGAAAGGCCAAGCATACTCAAATAGGCTATGATACCCATGGCGAATACCAGCACGATCTTGGCCGCTACGTGACCTGCCAGTT
>CAMOCK010000031.1 GCA_946610645.1 uncultured Bacteroidales bacterium | reverse complement strand
TCTTGAGCGAAAGCAGTTTGTGACGATAGGTCACCTCTCCAATGGTGACTTGTTCGTACCACACGTCGTTCTCGAAGGTGGTTTGGTGGGTTTCGTTGTCGGCCGACTTGAGCATTTCGGCGAATTCCGTTTGGTTGACTTGCTGGATCTCCATAGTATTGTTTTTTTGATGATAATGGAGGGTGAAGACACCCCTGTGGCGCCCTGCCACATAATACTATAGAACAAACCTATGGGTTTTTCAACCAGGGGGAGTGAAAAAAATTACAAATCCCCTTACAAATGCGGCACAATGTCTATGGTGCTGCTTGACGATTGTGGGTTCTGATTGACCTGTATTTGTACAGGTATTTTTTCCTTCACTTCTTCACGGTGGCTGATGGCACACACCTGGCGGTTGTTGTTGGCGTGCAGCGACTCGAGTGTTTCAATGGCTTTGTACAAAGGTTCGCCGCTCAGCGTACCAAAACCTTCGTCGATGAACAAGGTTTCCACTTTCAACCTTTGGCCAATCTCGCTTAAGGCCAAGGCCAAGGCTAAAGAGACGAGGAAGCTCTCGCCACCAGAGATGGTGCTCGCCGGACGCTTCACTCCACCTTGGTAGGCGTCTTCAACGAGGATGATTAGCTCTTGTCCGGGCACAGCATGTAAGGTGTAACGGTCGGTAAGGGTACGCATGTGGACGTTGGCAGCCTTAACAAGATTGGCAAGGATATAACTCTGCGCGATAAGACGGAATTTGTCGCCTTTGTCATCTCCAATCAGCTTGTCCAACTTGTTCCAACGTTCAAACACGGCTTTTCTCTTGTCATACTCAATCTTAAGGTTGGCCAAATCCTCTTTTCTCTTGTCGTCGTCTTTCAATTGTTGTTCAATGGCACCCGATTCTCTCCCCAAAGGAGCTATCTGCTCCTTGAGTCCATTGACGGTGTCTTGCAGTGACGCGATGGTTTCGCCCTCAGAAATCTCCGGCTTGACCTTCTGGTGGTCTTCCAATTGTCTGTTAACGGTGTCCAACGCTCCTTGTGCGCCAGCCAGGGCCTTGGTTTTGTTTTCCATAGATTGACGCTGCAGTCCAATTTGGTCCTTGAGTTGCAGCAGTTGCTCCAAGCGAGGCTCAGTCATTTCGGGGTGTTCGCCTAAGTAGTCATCTAGTTGTTTACGGTTGGTTTGGTGGCTGTCCATGGCCTTCTCCTTGGTTGTTAAGGCCGCCGATATTTGGTTTGACAACGACTGCATTTTGTCTAGTATGTTGGGCAGTGCTATTGCTTTTTGAGGTCCGAACGATTTCCATTCGGGTATCATCTCGAGTAACTGTTCGAATGACACTTTCAAAAGGTCAGCCTTGTTTTTCTTCAAATCGTCAAAGTCGCGTTGAAGTTTTTCGCGGTCCATTGCGCGTTTGATTCTTTTTTCAAGGTTGGTTTTCTGCTGTTCTGTCTTTTCCATAACTTGCTCCAATACCTCAGTCGTGTGTTCATCCAATTGCCCGATGTGGCATTTTCCTAATGAGCACAACGCGTCCTCTTGGGCTTTTTGGAGCGATTGGTCTTCTTGGAACGCCTTCAGCTCTTTGTCGTAAGTCGGTTTGTTTTGCTTCAGCCAGATCAAATATGTGTTTTGCTGATTGTTAAGATCGTCAAACACTTTTTTGGCGTCATCACGATTCTTTTTTGCTTTGGCTACAATGGCTTTTAGTTGCTCCTCGTGCGGAACGGTGTCAAGAGATTTCACAGCTTGGCCACAAATTGGGCATTTGTGGTTCACTTGCAAGTTTTCGCGTAGTTTTTCGGCCAAGGTGTCGACCGCCAAGTTCAGACGCTCATATTCTTTGTCCAACCTTTCGTATTCTTTTTTGGCTTCTTCTACCTTAGGCTGTAATTCGTCAAGTTGCCTGTTTTTCTTTGCAATGGCAAGGGCTTGCTCGTCGAGTTTTTTCTTAGTGTTCTCCCGAGTCGTTTGTTTGTCGAAATAGGTCTTGGCTTCAGCTTGAGCCACACGAATATGGCCTATCATTGTCACCACTCCTTCTTTTTGGTCGCTCAGTTCATTTGCTGAAGTCTGTTTGCCTCCTTCGGTTTGGATTTCATCGTCGATCATCTTGATTCGTCTGGTAATCGACTCAATCTCTTGATGAATGAATT
Source organism: uncultured Bacteroidales bacterium (assembly GCA_946610645.1). GTDB lineage: Bacteria > Bacteroidota > Bacteroidia > Bacteroidales > F082 > Limimorpha. The sequence continues at coordinate 18,733 of CAMOCK010000031.1, read as the reverse complement.
CTTGTCCGTTGCGTAAGGTAATGAACTGGGACTGTAGCTGCTGGATGGTTTGGTCGGCATGGGACATAGCTCTTTTTGCCTCATGGATGCCAGTCAACCAGGTACGAGCATCGTATGTGCGGTCCCAATCCTGCACATTCTGCTGCATGGTTTTAAATGTCTCTGTCTCCATGGCTTCTCTGGCTTGAGTCAATGCATCCAGCGCCTTTGTTTGGTTGTCGCGAAGGGTTTTATCTGTCGTCAACCAATTTACCTTCTTTTGCTCGGCCTCAAGTTGGGTGTTCATCAATTTTAGTTGTTCTCCAATGTTTTTAAGGTTCTCCTCCAAAGCAGCTCTTTGTTCCGGCTTCATCGCCTGTTCTTTTTTCTTTGGGTCCACCTCGTTCATTTCTTTCTCGTACTTGCGGTGTGTCAGATCGTACACTTTTGCTCCAATCTCCGCGTATTGCTCGGTGTTGGTGATTTTTTCGAGAATGCCTGCCTTCTCTTTGTTGCTGCACTTGAGGAAACGGGTGAATTCGCCTTGGGCCAGCATGGTAGTGCGGCAGAACTGGTCGAAGGTCAGTCCTACGGCCGTTTGGATGGCTTCTATCATTTCTTTGTCCTTGACGCTTCCTTTGCCATTGCCAGGTTGAGGAGAGGCTTCCGGGTGGGTCTCGTTTTTCAAAGACCAGGTGCGGTCAAGGTTTTTTTTCTTGCGAACAACGTGCCATTCGGCCAAGTATGCATTGCCGTCGTTGCCCAAAAACGAAAGACGCGTATAGGCTTCCAAAGTGTTTTTTCGCATCAACTGCATTGTATCCGTGATGTCCAATGTGTCGGCATCATTTTCCTCCCATTTGCCATCCATCTCCGAGTTGTTCAAGCGTGGTGTGGTGGCGTAGAGTGCCAAACAGATGGCATCCAAAATGGTGGATTTGCCGGCTCCTGTGTCGCCCGTGATAAGAATGACATTGCTGTCCGACAACGGTTTGGCTTCAAAATCGATGACGGCATTCTCTATGGATGCAATATTGTGGATCTCCAGTTTTTTCAGTTTCATGATTAGTCCTCCTTGATTTTTAGTTTGTCCAATACTTCTTCAAACAACGGTTGCATCTCTTGTTCGTTAAACAAGGCATTGTGAGTGTCGGCTGTAAACATCTTTACCACGCTCCATGGGTCGGTGGCCTGGAATTCTTCCACGGTCATTTGTTGCTGACTGCCGCTGCCGTGGTCAAATGTCCTACGTTTGGCGTTGATGTGACAAAAGATATAGTCCTTGTCTTTTGCCTGCACAACGGCTTCGTCGTAGGCATTAGAAGGTATATTTTCAAGGTCTATGATGTTGAGGCGAATGTATGCTTTTTTATCGGCAGGATATGACTCATACTGCGCATGCACGTCATCCCATTGACCGAACTCTGTTGTGTCTTCGGGATTTGGCAATGTCACCAGCGGGCGTGGATTGTTTATCTCCACGAAAGTAAAATTGTCGTCGGTGAGCACTGCGTTGTGTGCAGGGATGTCCACAATTGTCACTGAATGTGGGTAGGGTTCGTCGAAGCTAACAGCCATGGGCGAACCGCTATAGCAGACATTATGTTTGCCCGTATGCACAAACTGGGGCTTGTGGATATGGCCTAACGCCAAATAGTCGTATCCGGTGCCTATGGAACTGATGTCGACAACGTCCACGCCTCCCACGCGTTTGTCGCTAACTTCCTCGTGCCCCGTGAAATCGCCCCCTGAGATGGCTGTGTGTGCACTGAAGACCACGGGCAAGTTATCCTTGTTCTTTTGATTAACTAAGTCAATCAGTTGTTGGTAGATGTCCTCTGGCAGAAAACGGTCGTTGGTGAACGGTAAGGCAATGACAAAACCTTTGCGGGGTATCTCGATGATGTGGGTGTCCAGATTATCTTTGTCAAACTTGCCCACCATATATACGTTGAGCGCTTCCCATGGCGTTTTGAAAATCTCGTGTTTCGTGCCACTATCATGGTTGCCTGCCGTGACGACGATAGTCATTTCCGGACAGGTCTTGCATAAGGCTGCAATGGCTTTGTTGAACATCTTCTGTACTGCAGGCTTTGGGTCTGCAGTGTGGTATACGTCGCCTGACACGAGAAACACATCGGGCTTCTGTTCCTCTACAATCTTAACCATTTGGTCAAGCATATTTTGTTGTTCATTAGTGCGGTCGTGACCGTAGAGCACATGCCCCAAGTGCCAGTCGCTGGTATGTAATATTTTCATGGTTGTTTCTTTTCGTTTGATGTTTTGATTTCTGATAGCAAAGGTAGTATTTATTTCCGGGATTATATGAAGATCCTGGAATTATTCAAATCACCAGGGAAGAAATAGTTCTTCAGTTGAAAGATTTCCTTGGCGTTGTCGTGCATTTCGCTGAAGGCAATCTGATAGAAGGCACCTTCGCTCTTCAGGTCGTCGGGATAGCCAGCCATGGCTTGGGTGAAGACCTTTTGGGCCAGGGCAGGGTTTTCGTGACGCAGATGGCTGAAGAGGTAGGTGGTGCCAAAGAGCAGCACCCGAGTAAGCAGATAGACATACTCCTCGTCGTTGAGTTCCACCTCCACCTTCTGAAGATCGAAAAGTTTGCGCTCTTCTACATCGACTTTGGCACAGGTCATCTCATACAGTGGGTAATACTTAGGTCTTCTCATGGAGTTGGCATACTCTTTGGCGACTTTCTCGCATTGGTCTTTATCATCGTGCAGCCACAAAGAGAACTTCGGTGGGAGTTCATTATCGGATTCAAAGAGCTCGGCAGGGTTCATGTTGGGGTCTTCAAGGAAAATCATAATCTTTGTTTTTGTGAATGATCCGTATTAATTATAGAACAAACATATTGGTTTTTCAACCAATGAAGGGGAAAAGGTGTGTTTCATTCAAAATACCTCATCCCCTCATAGTTATACTTCACAAAGTCCTTCTCCTTGTGGCAACCGGCTTGCAGGCGGGGTACCCATTCGTCCATCGGAAGGCCTCCTTTCAGGTAGGCGTTGATGGTCTCGCAGAAGAGGTTGACTTCGTTGAGGATGTCCTCGTTGGTGTTGTCGGGGAAGCCGAAGCCTTCGGCCTCGTTGATGTTGGAGACGAACATGGAGGTGAAATAGCCTTGTAGGCCATAACGCTCGGCGAAGCTGCTGGCAAAGCACCAGATGCCGATCACCTTCCTGTCCTTCAGGAGGTCGACAATACTACGGTCAACCACATAATTCAGCCAACTGGTACCGAATAGTCCGCTTGTGGTTCCGTGCCCGAGGCACATCACCAAGGGGTCGTCGTCGCGCTTTAGTTGCGCGACGACCTCCTCCTTGGTGGGGTTGTACAATAAGGTTACGTTCTCAAGACCCTCGTAGGTTTTCTTCAAACGAGCGGTGTCTTCCATCGTGTCAACATGAATCACTATCATAATCTTTATATGTTTTATTATGGGAACTATATATCTGATGGCACAAATAACATATTTAAGGTTGTTTCATATTTTTCACAAATTGAACAATGTTAATTGTCTTAATTCTGTCTTTGCTTATTGGCTGCTCTGTGTATATTCCCATTTCACTATTGGAATCATAATAGAATCTTACATTATCATCAATATTTTCAATATTTACTTCCAATAGTGCATATTCACCGTTATTGTTTTTATTATCATTTAAAGAACATAATGATTGCCCTAATCCAAGTATATACCTATCATCACTATCACCTTTCATTAAATACGTCCTTGGGGGATAATTGAACAATTTGTTTTTATGGCTTGGTATTAACCCATTTTGCATAATTCCATCTAATAAGTAAGATGGTGTCCAATGATATAACACATTATACGCCGATTTTATGTTATCAGTTTCATCATTTTGTAATTGGCTTGAAGGTTCAAATTGAAGAGCTTGAAATTTCATTCCACCTACATCTTGAATATTTCCTTTGAACCCCAAATAATAACCCATTTTTGACATATCGTCTTCAATCAGTTTATCATTAATCCCAATAACAGCAGTTACAATATATATGTAAATTTTATTATAAGCTTCCCTTTTAAGTATGCAGCTTTCTGGAATTCCATATTTATTGATAATTTTTTGTACAACAGAATCAGGTTGCAAAATATCACCAAAAACTTCTTTAATAACTGTTGGCCTATATAGAACATCATCAAAACAAGATTGCGTTGGTATTAGTCTAAAATCTTTATAAGCTTTTCTTAAATCATCAATGCTAATCTTTGAAATATCAATATCATAGGCCATCCCATTAGATTCGTTAATAATTCGTCTTACACTTTCGCAAATAATATATGTCAAGTCTTCTTTATTTATATTGATAATCTCTTTATCCATAAAACTTATTTTAAGGGAACTATATACCAGTTGACAGTAAAAATGTTATTTATTTAGGGAACTATATACTTGTTAGCACAAAAGAAACAATATTGTTATTATTCAATGTTTCTATAATTTGGAATAATAACATTACCATTATCATCTTTATTTGGAACCACTTTTTCACACGAATTATTCGAATTCCAAGCATAAACTGTTGCCATATAGTTGTTCGGGAAATACTCATTTGGGGATTCCATGAATTTTGCTAATTCTTTTCTTTGTGACGAATTCAAAACATCATCGTATGAGCCGTGATGAAAATACTTATTAGATTTGAGTTCAACACATGTTTCAAAAACTTGTCCTTGCGTACTACTATCTCTCAAATGAAAATGTGGAATATGCCCAGGGTCATCTGTACGAACATATATTTCAAATTCGTTTTTTTTGCCCATATAGCCAACACGAGCCATTTCGTTTAATAACTCACGTTTCTCCAAAACTCGATGCGTTGCTTCTAAAACAACGTCTTTTATTTCTTCTTCTGTTATCTTTATAATCTCTTGTTCCATAATAACCGTTTCATTATAAATAGTTCTACTATACTTCATATATACAAATATTTTCCTAATTTTCAAAATCTTGTGCCATCAGGTATATAGTTCCCAAAAAATTCTATAATATCAAAACCACAAACTGTGTCAACTGGTATATAATTCCCTTTATTATTACTAACTACGGAATCCTATCGGCCTACGGCTGTTCGCGTTGCGGCCGGCAATCTGTTCCTTCGAACAGAGCTCCTCGATGTGGTTGAGGTTAGGGGTGCCACCAAAGAGCAGGTGGTCAACCATCACCTTACGCGCGATGTTCTCAATCTGTCCACCGCTGAAGTTGTAGGAGCGGGCCAACACGTTGGCATCATCATCGGCTAAATCGGGGATGAAGCTCTGCCAGATGTGGGTCTTGGCTTCGACACTGGGCTGGTGGAACTCCACCTTGTAGAGGAAGCGTCTATCGAAGGCACTGTCAAGGTTGCAGGTGAGGTTGGTGGTGGCAATCATAATGCCATCAATGTCTTCCATTGCCTGGAGTAGGATGTTCTGAATCGCGTTCTCCGTCTTCTCGAGGGTGGGGTTGTTGCCTCCCAAGCTTGTGCGCACCGAGAGCACGGCATCGGCCTCGTTGATGAGCAGAATGGGGAAGTGTTTCGATTTCTTCACGCGCTCGGCATAGTTCTCGAAGATGCTTTTCACTATCTTTTCCGTCTCCCCGTACCATTTATCTCGTATCGACGAAATGTCGACCTGCATAATGTCGCGGCCCGTCATACGGGCCAGTTGCAAGGCTGTCTCAGTCTTGCCCGTGCCCGGACCGCCATAAAAGAGGCAGTTGAAGCCTTTGCGGAGGTTGGCCTTCTCCAAGCGTTCACGTATGGCTTGCAGCTGCTCGTCTTCGAGCAGGTGCTGCAAGGTGTTGATTTGCCCCTGGTCCTCAGCAGAATAGAACAACGCTTTGGGCTTGATGTCCTTGCAACTGAGGATGTTGCTGTGCTCGTCTTCGTCGTCTTCGATGTGGGCGGGGAGGTCATACTCGCTGAGGAAGAGCTTACGAGCTTTGTCGGTGAGTTGAAAGACATCGTTTGACAGGAAGTCGTCTTGTCCTGCCAGCTCCAAAAGGCCTTCCCTGATGAAGGGGTGGCGACCGGCGTTCATGTGGATAGGGAATTCGTCCTCGATGTCGTTAGAAGCAAGAAACTCCAGCTGGTGGAGGGGAATTTGTACTTGATGGTCGACGACGAGTCGTTTGCAGAAGTAGAGCAAATAGATCTTGTCGGGGTTGTACACTCTTAGGCTGTTGACATTGCGGGCGATGGCAAGCTGAGGGTTGTTGTTGAGCAGCTCCATGGTCTCATAGTGTAGTTCCTCTTCGTCAATCTGATTGGCTCTGCCCGCCTCGCGCACTAACATATTGAAACGCTTCATAAACTCTTCTGCTGTCAAGTTGACCGAGTTGACGATGGGCAAGGATTGGTTGTTGCAGAAGGCGGTTTTGGCTTTTCCAGTCAGCTGGTAGGCTGGATTGTTGTTGTGAAAGGAATTTTGTTTTCTGATATAGCGACGGTGCATCAGCGTCTTCAGGTTTTCCGTTTTACGCATTATAGTTATAGGAGAGCAGGAGAAGTAGTCCGTTATTTCTCGCGTGTTTACGCTGCTTTCTGAGTCGGAAATGAAGGGGCAGAGCATCACCGCCTCTTCTGTGGTCAACTCCAAGTCGGCCGCCGTCGATTCAATCAGAGATTTGTGGCGTTTGAAGAACTTGTCTTCAAAACGGCTGCCTCGTGCTAGTTGTATGAGTTGCTCGAGCTTGTCGAGCAGGCTCATACTTTTCAATTTTGTTTTACTGACCGGAGTGGCCTGTGCGTAGTAGGGGATGGGGGTGAACATTTCGTTGTCCAACTCAAAGGAGTCTTGCTTTTTTCTCATAAGGCGGGTGATTTTAAAGGTTCTTTATATTGTTTCGTTTCGCATTCTATTTATAGTGCCCCGAATGCTGTTTTTCAACCAGGGGCATGAAAAAATCTTAAGCGCAGCGCCTGAGGTTGTGGCACTCGTCAACGACAAACAGGCGAAGTTTGTCGTGGATCTTGTACAAGCGCTTGTTGATGGCTTGAAGGCAGACCTTATAGATTTCTGACAACTCCTTAAGGGTCATGGGGCCATTATCGAAGCCATAACGCCTACGCACCAATGTCCTCTCTTCGGGAAGAAGCTGTTCCATTGCCTCGTCGATTTTCTCACGAAGCGACTGTTCCTCCAATCCCCAATTGCGATCCATACACTCCGACTGGTATTGGTCGAAAGCGGAAGGTCTGGGATTGTCCAGTTCGGAATCGTCAACCTCGTCCCTGACAAAAAAGATGTCCTTGCGTTGCTCGTCCGACACCCTAATGGGAAACATACGCTTGATTTCGGCCACCATTTCGTTTCGAATGCTACACGTGGCATAGGTACTGAATGAGGCTTCACAAGCAGGATTGTAAGCAAGGGCGGCATTCCAAAGCGCCTCGTATCCTGCGCTCAATAGGTCGCTTTCATTCAGCCAGAAGTAGTTTCGGTTGCGACTTATCACGTACTTGGCCTGTTTTGTGACCAGTCCAATATGTGACTCGACCAGAAAGTTTAGCTGTGCGTCGTGGGTCAGGTTGGCAGTTTTTTTGTTAGTGCCTTCATTAAGAGTGTAAGTGCGTTTCATAGGCTGATTTTAATTTAATATATTGATACACAATTGTTTTGCGTGTTTTTAAGCAAGGCAAAAAACAGCATAGACAAGCCATAACCGTTGTTTTGGCGACCGACATGTTTTATGGAATCATAATCTTTACATACGAAATAAACTTGTAATCAAAAACTATGCCAAAAATGCTTTAACACTCAAAAAAATGTGATTTAAGGCAGTTTTATTGTTGTGAGGGGGGCTTCCATAAGTTTAGAGACGTAGCGCGCTACGTCTCTACTGTTTTTATTCACTACGAACGGTTCGGTTCAGCCATTGGCAGAAATCCTTGGTCTTTTCGAACTCGCTCAGCACCCAGTCGACCAAGTGCGGGTCGCTGAGGCGTTGGTCGGGAAGGTCGCGCACGAGAAGCCAGTCGCGCTGCTTGAAAAGCTCGGCTTGCGGGTGGTCTTTGGGATAGCCGTTGGGCACACGTTTCATGGCATGGCTCGTGTCTAAGCCGAAGGTGTCGGCCTTGGCGATGGCTTCGGCCAAAGGCTCGCCGTTGAAAAGAATCTCGTCGCGGATGGTCTTCAGCATGGCCGTGTCGGGCATGTACATCCCCGTGCAAAGCATGTTGCCCGACAGGTATTCCGACTCCTTGGCCTGGATGTGGAAATAGTAGCCTGCCAGCATCGACTTCTTCCCTTCGGGGCAGACGAACACGCCGAAGTGGGTCTTGTAGGGCTGCTTGTCGGGCGAGAAGCGCGTGTCGCGGTAGAAGCGGTAGGTGCAGTCTTTCAAGGTCAGGCCCTTGCAGTTGTCGTCGAATTTCTGCACACCGCTGATGATTTGCTCGGCCAAGGCATTGAAGTTGGCCTGTGCCTTAACGTATTGGTTCTTATGCTCTTGGAACCACGGACGGTTGTTGTTGTGCAACACGTCATCCAAAAATCTGAGTATTTCTTCCATGGTGTGTTTTTTGTGGCGTTAGTTAATGAATGAGCGTTTTCCGGGCAGCGCGTCGATGAGTTTTTTGGTATAGTCGTTCTTCGGGTGCTCAAACAATGCGTCGGCATCATTCATCTCAACGGGCTTGCCGTTGTACATCACCAGCACGCGGTCGCTCATGAAGCGAACCACGCTGAGGTCATGTGAGATGAAAATATAAGTGAGGTGACGCTCTTCCTTCAGGTGGTTGAGCAGGTTCAGCACTTGAGCTTGCACCGACACGTCCAAGGCCGACACCGACTCGTCGCAGATGACCAACCTCGGGTTCACAGCCAAGGCGCGGGCGATGCAGATGCGTTGGCGTTGCCCGCCGCTGAACTCGTGCGGATAGCGGTTGTAGTGTTCGGCCTTGAGCCCCACTTGCTCCAAAAGTTCGCAAACCTTTTGTCGGCATCTTGTCCTGTCGTCCTCAATGCAGTGTACCAGCATCGGTTCGGCTATCGCCTCGCCGATAGTCATGCGCGGATTGAGAGAAGAGTAGGGGTCTTGGAAAACAATTTGGGCCTGCCGACGGAAGTCGCGCAAAGCATGGCCTTTCAGTGCCGTGACATCGATACCGTCGAACCACACTTTGCCGCCGGTTGGCTCGGCCAAACGCAAGATGCTGCGTCCCAACGTGGTCTTGCCACAGCCCGACTCGCCCACCAAGCCCAAGGTTTCGCCTTCGTAGACCTCAAGCGTCACGTCGTCAACGGCTTTCACATGGTTGTAGACACGGCTGAACACGCCCTTTCGCAGCGGATACCACGTTTTCAAGCCTTCCACTTTCAGCAAGGGCGATTTGGCGTAAATCTGCTCAAGGTGCGCTTTCCGTTTCTCATCGCTGATTTGCAAGTCGCGCAAAATCTGTTCCTTGCCACCTCTCCATTGTCCGTCCAGAAACTCCTTGACGATGGGCAGCCGCTTGAGACGCACGTCCATCGGCGGACGGCAGGCCAAAAGCCCTTGTGTGTATGGATGTTGCGGATGGTTGAGGATTTCATTCACCGTGCCGCGTTCAAGGATTTCGCCGTTGTGCATGACGGCCACGTCGTCGGCGATTTCGGCCACCACGCCAAGGTCGTGCGTGATGAAAATCATGCCCATGCCCGTTTCATTTTGCAGCTTGCGCAGCAACTTCAGGATTTCCAACTGCACGGTTACGTCGAGAGCGGTGGTCGGTTCGTCGGCGATGAGCAGTTTGGGGTTGCAGGCGATGGCCATGGCAATCATGACGCGCTGTTTCTGTCCGCCCGAAAGCTCGTGAGGGTAGCTGTCGTAGATGGCTTCGGGCCGAGGCAGCATCACCTGTTTGAAAAGCTCGATGACGCGCTTTTTGGCTTCGGCCTTGCTCACTCTTTCGTGCTGCAAGATTATCTCAGATACTTGAAAACCACATTTGTACACAGGGTTTAACGAGGTCATCGGTTCCTGGAAAACCATGGCGATGCGTTTGCCGCGCACGTCGGCCATTTGGCTTTCCGAGAAGTCCTTGATTTCGTCGCCTTCGATTTGGATGCTGTCGGCGCTGATACGGCTCGCTTTCTCGTTGAGTAGGTGCATGACGGCCAACGAACTCACCGACTTGCCCGACCCCGACTCGCCCACAAGCCCTAACGTCCTGCCGGCATACACGTCGAGGTCGATGCCATGCACGGCTTCGCTCCACTGCCCGTCGCGGCTAAAGGAGACTTTAAGGTTTCGGACTTGAAGAAGCGAGGTCATATTGTGAAATTTGTCGCAAAAGTATCAAAAAAAACGCTACCTTTGTGCAAAATTTCCGACCATGAAAAAATATGCTTTTTTAGTCTTCGCCTTGCTCCCAATGATGGCCTGGGCGCAATTCGACAAGTATTTCACCGAGGCCTCGCTGCGCGTCGACTATTGCCTCACCGGAAACCACAATGAAACCACCTTCTCTCTGAAAGAACTCATCCGCGAACCCTATTGGAGCGGCTCCAAGACCAACCTTATCGACAATCTGGAATTTGGCAGCTACATCGTCAAGGTTTACGAGGCTGGTACGGATAACCTGCTGTTTTCCAAAGGCTACCAGAACCTCTACGGCGAATGGCAGACCACCGACGAAGCATTCAAAATCACCAAGACTTTTGAAGAATCGGTCATCGTGCCTTTCCCAAAGGTGAAAATCGACATCGCCCTGTGCCACAAGACTTGGGAGGGCCAACTCAAGGAGGGAATGCGCTTCACCGTCAGCCCCGACGACTATTTCATCCGCAATTACGATAACCTCAACCTTCCCGTCTACGACGCTTGGATTGGCAACAAAGACATTACCAAAGCCGTTGATATAGTGATACTTCCCGAAGGCTACACACAGGCTGAGATGGGCAAGTTCGTCAAGGACTGTGACTTTTTCGTCGAGAGCATGTTCAGCTATGCGCCTTACGACCGCTATCGCGAGAGCTTCAACATCCGTGGCGTGATGGCGCCATCGGCTGAGAGCGGCTGCACCATGCCCGCTGACCACATCTACAAGAACACCGCCATGCGCTTCAGCTTCTGGACCTTCGACAGCGAGCGCTACTGCATGAGCACCGACAACCGCGACATCCGCGACTTGGCCGGCCAGGTGCCTTACGACCAAATCTATATCCTCATGAACACCGAGAAATATGGTGGCGGCGGCATCTACAACTTCTACTGTTCGAGCGCGGCCAGCAACGGCTTCTCGAGCGACGTGATTATCCACGAGTTCGGGCATGGCTTTGCTGGCTTGGCCGACGAATACTACAACGACGACACCTACGGCGACATGTACAACAACGACCTTGAGCCTTGGGAGCCCAACCTCACCACGCTCGTCGACTTCGACAGGAAATGGAAGGACATGATGGACGGGAAAACGCCCGTCCCAACGCCGCGCGAGAAGCGATACGAAAACACGATTGGCGTTTACGAAGGCGGGGGCTACGAGGCCAAAGGCATCTATAGCCCCAAGATGGACTGCCTGATGAAGACCTTCAACGGCCACGAGTTCTGCCCCGTCTGCCAACGCGCCATCGAGCGGATGATACTTTATTATTCAAAATGATGAATTATGAATGCTGAATGAAAAATCCATTCCGCATTCCACATTTCGCATTAAAAATGAACTACTTGGACATCATCGTAGCAATCGTCCTTTTCCTTTTCGCTCTGAAAGGATGGCGCAAGGGCATCATCATTGAGGTGGTCACATTGCTGGCTTTTGGCGTAGGCATTTATGGCGCCATGCATTTTTCCGATTTCACCGCCGAGCATTTGCAAGAGTTTGTCGAGATCGACCCGAAATACCTCAACACGGTCGCTTTCGTGCTCACTTTCATTCTTTTGGTCGTCATTGTCAACCTCATCGGACGGATGCTGTCGAAAGCGATCCATGCCATGAACTTGGGCTTTTTCAACAAGTTGGGTGGTTTCCTGTTTGGCGCGGCCAAAGGCATATTGCTGTGCAGCGTCATGCTGACGGTGCTCATCAACCTGAATTGGGCGAGATTCGTGAAAGAAGAGGCGAGGGAGGAATCCAAACTGTATCCCTATGTGGAAAAGACGGTGCCTTACCTTTACCAAGGTTTCGGTTTGGTCAAGGACTTTGTGAGGGAGCATCTGCCCGAGGGGAAAGATAGCCCCGACGAACCTGCCTCGTCCAACGACGAGGGTAAGCCGAACACCTTAATCGCTTAACGCTTCGGCACCGCCCACAATGTCGATCAGTTCGTTGGTGATGACGTTCTGGCGCGCCTTGTTGTATTGCATCTTCAACTCTTGGGAGAGATGGTCGGCATTGTCTGAGGCGATGTGCATGGCCGTCATACGGGCACCATGCTCAGCCGTCAAGGTGTCGAGCATGATGGAGTAGAAAACGGTTCGTATCACATTGGGAACCAATTGGTTGATAAATTCTTCCTTGTTGGGCTCCACGATGTAGTCGAAACTTCTGGCTTCGGGAAGCGTATCGGTTTTCAAAGGCAGAACCACCTCGCGCGAAGGCACCTGCACACCCGCATTCTTGAAGTGGTTGAAGACCAATTCCACGCGGTCCACCTTGTGGGTGAGGAACAAATCCGTCATCATGTCGCTGATTTCGGTGGCGATATCGTATGACATCTGCTCGGCCAACGGTGCATACTGCTTCTCCACCTTGATGCCGAACTTCTTGGCATAGTCGTTGATCTTCTTTCCAACGAGGAAAACCACAACGTTTTCTGCGCCAAGGCTTTCCAAATATTCGTCATACACCTGCTTGAAGAGCTTGCAAATGCTTGAATTGTAGACACCGCACAAGCCGCTGCTCGACGAGAAGGCCATCAGCGCGACCTTCTTCACTTCGCGATGCTCGGCCAACGGGATGCTGACTTCGCCTTCCAATGAGCCGAGATAGTTTGATAGTGCCTCGCTGAGCTTGTTCTTGTAGGGCAAAAAGTTCAGCGTGACGGATTCGGCCTTTTTCAGTTTCGCCGCCGACACCATTTTCATCGCGCTCGTGATCTTCTGCGTAGAGGCGACGGAAGCGATTCTGGCCCGTATTTCTTTTAGTGATGCCATTCCTTTTCGAATTATGAATTAAGAATTAGGAATGCAGAATGAGGGACGAAGCCCTGCATCGCTTTGCGCAATTCTGCATTCTACATTCTGCATTTTACATTCTGCATTCTACATTCTGCATTCTAAATTAAATAAAGTGTTCGCTCAAATTCAAAGCCTCTTCCCTCAGCACGGCCTTGATGTCGTCGTCGATTTTGCCGGCTTTCAGTTGTTCCATCACGTCTTTGTGTTTCAATTCCATGAGGTCGAGGAACTGTTTCTCGAACTCAAGTACCTTGTTTTCAGGCACTTTGCTCAGCAGTCCGTTGGTGCCGCAGAAGATGATGGCAATCTGCTTTTCGACGGGCATGGGCGCGTATTGCGGCTGCTTCAGCAGTTCCACGTTCTTGCGGCCCTTGTCGAGGATGGCCAAGGTTGCAGCATCGAGTTCGGCGCCGAATTTCGAGAAGGCTTCCATCTCGCGGAACTGCGCCTGGTCGAGTTTCAGGGTGCCGGCCACTTTCTTCATCGACTTGATTTGGGCGTTGCCACCCACACGCGACACCGAGATACCCACGTTGATGGCGGGACGGATACCTGCGTTGAACAAGCTGGTTTCCAAGAAGATCTGTCCGTCGGTGATGGAGATGACGTTGGTCGGGATGTAGGCCGACACGTCGCCAGCCTGCGTCTCGATGATGGGCAGTGCGGTGATGGAGCCGCCGCCTTTCACGATGTCCTTGATGCTGTCGGGCAGGTCGTTCATCTGGCGTGCCACGTCGTCGTTCTTTATGATCTTGGCGGCGCGCTCGAGCAGACGGCTGTGGAGGTAGAAAATGTCGCCGGGATAAGCCTCACGTCCGGGCGGACGGCGCAAAATCAGCGAGACTCCACGGTAGGCCACGGCTTGCTTCGATAGGTCGTCGTAGATGACCAAGGCATGACGGCCTGTGTCGCGGAAATACTCGGCGATGGCCACGCCCGCGTAGGGCGCATAGAACTGCATGGCGGCAGGGTCGGAGGCAGTCGCGCTCACCACGATGGTGTAGTCTAAAGCACCGTGTTGTTCGAGCGTGTTCACGAGGTTTCGCACGGTGGAGCCTTTCTGCCCCACGGCCACATAGATGCAGTAAACCGGGTCGCCGTTCTTGAAGTTTTCCTTCTGGTTGATGATGGTGTCGATGGCGATGGCGGTCTTGCCCGTCTGGCGGTCGCCGATGATCAGCTCACGTTGGCCGCGCCCGATGGGGATCATGGCATCGACAGCCTTGAGGCCCGTTTGTAGCGGCTGGTTGACGGGTTGGCGGAAGATGACGCCCGGGGCCTTGCGCTCCAAAGGCATTTCGTAGGTCTTGCCTTGGATGGGTCCCTTGCCGTCGATGGGTTGGCCGAGGCCGTCGACGACGCGGCCCAACATGCCTTCGCCTGCGAGGACGGAGGCGATGCGCTGGGTGCGCTTCACCGTTTCGCCTTCCTTGATGCCTTCGGTGGGACCGAGCAGCACCACGCCGACGTTGTCTTCCTCAAGGTTGAGTACCACGCCCATGGTGCCGTTCTCGAACTGCACCAGCTCGTTCGACTGCACCTTGTCGAGGCCGTATATGTGTGCCACGCCGTCGCTCACTTGCAATACCTTGCCCACCTCCTCGAACTGAACCTTGTTGCTCATGTTCTGGAGCTGCATCTGCAGGATGCTCGATATTTCACTTGGTTTGATGTTTGACATATATGTAGTGTTTTATTTATTGCTTCAATCTGTTTTTCAGCGCGTTAAGCTGTCCTGCCACGCTGGCGTCCATCTGCGAGTTCTCGATGTCGAGGATGAAGCCCCCGATGAGGCTCGGGTCGATGCGGACGTCCAATTCGGCGTCGGCGTCGAAAGTCTGCTTCACGAAGGCCTTGATCTTGTCGTAGGTCTCCTCGGGCAGCTGCGTGGCGGTGGTCACCTGTGTGCTCAGGATGTGGTGCTTCTCGCGATACATCTCCATGTATTTCATCGCGATGAGGAACATCTTGTCCTCGCGCTTCTGGTCGGCCACGAAGGCGATGAACTGCTTCAGCGTGTCGTGCATCGGCTCGCCAACGGCCATTTCGAGCAGCTTCACCTTCTCCTCGCGTGCCACGATGGGGTCGGCCAGCACCTCGTTGAACTGGCCGATGGCCAAAAGGTAGTTGTGCGTGAAATGCGTGAAGCCTTCATAGACTGCCGCCTCGCATCCTTGCTCTTGGGCTACTTGGAACAATGCCCGCGCATACCTGACCGATATTTTTCCGTTGTCCATGGCTTATGCTTCAATTCGGGGTTGGTTGTTCTTGAGCAGCTCCTCGATGTAGGCGGTTTGCGACTGTTTGTCGTCAAGCTCGCGTTGCAGCAGCTTCTCGGCGATGTCGACCGAGAGGGCGATGACCTCGTTCTTGATGTTGGCCATGGCCTCGGCCTGTTCCTTTTCGATTTTCAGTCGGGCATCGGCCACGATCTTCTCAGCCTCTTTCCGTGCTTCCACCTTGGCTTCTTCGATGAGTTGGGCCTTCAGGTCTTGGCTTTCCTTCATGATTTTGATTTGTTCGGCTTGTGCTTCGGCCATGGCCTCCTGTCGCTTCTGCTCGATGCCGGCAAGGGCGTTGTTGGCTTCCTCGGCGGCCAAAAGCGAGTCGGCAATGTGTGTGTTGCGCTGCTCCACCGCACCCATGATCATCGGCCATCCAGCCTTCGCCAGAATGACGAGCACGATGAGGAAGGCGATGAGCATCCATATCATCAATCCACTTTCGGGAAGAAATAGATCCATGTTTTATTGGTTTAATTAACTTTGTTGAATCTTCGATTTGTTGGTTGTTTAATCGTTGATTGGGGACTGCGGGACACGGGACTTTTGTGCCCAATGGGTCGCAAGTCTCGTGTCGCGCGTCTCGAAGTCTCGCGTCAAGGGGCCATGCCCCAAACTTCAGCCTTGACTGGCCAACAGGCAGACGACAATGGCAAACAGCGTCACACCTTCGACGAAGGCACCGGCGATAATCATGGTGGTGAAGATTCTGCTTCCAGCTTCGGGTTGGCGGGCGATGGCTTCCATGGCCGATTGTCCAATCTTGCTGATGCCTAATGCGGCTCCAAGCACTGCGAAGGCTGATGCGACTGCTGCAATGGCAGGTACGTATGACACTGCCTCAAGGATGGTTGATAATAACATGACGTTTAATTGTTTAAGTGTTTATTGTTTAAGTGTTTAATTGTTGATTTCTAACTCTATAACTGCTAACTGGACAACTGCTAACTGATCACTCATGTTCCGTCTCCTGTTGTGCCATCCCGATGAAAATCGCCGACAGCATTGTGAAAACGTATGCTTGGATATAGGCCACCAAAAGCTCAACGGCAGTCATGAAGACACTCATGAAGATGCTGACGATGCTCATCACGCCGCCCATTCCAGCGCCATACATCCCTCCGATGATGAAAATCAGGGCCATCAGCACCATGATGATGATGTGTCCGGCAAGGATGTTGGCGAACAGACGCACCATCAGGGCGAAGGGCTTGGTGATGGTGGAGATCAGCTCGATGATAGGCATGATGGGGATGACTTTCAAGAAGAGGGGCACGTCGGGCCAAAGGATGTCTTTCCAGTAGTGCTTGTTGCCGAACACGTTCACGAAGAAGTAGGTCAGCAGGGCCAATACCAAGGTGATGCTGAGGTTGCCCGTCACGTTGGCGCTGAACGGGAAGAACGGAATCAGGCCGAACAGGTTGGCGAAGAAAATGAAGAAGAACACGGTAAGCAGGTAGGGCGCAAACTTGTTTACCTTGCTCGCCGGGACGTTGGGCTTGATGATGCCGTCCAACACCATATAGGTAAGCCACTCTACCAGGCCTTGGTATTTCGTGGGCTGAGCCATAGGGTCTTTCCTGTATTTCCGTGCGGCAGGCAAAAAGAAAGCCAATAGGAAGGCGCACACGAGGAAGATGCCGAAAGCGTTCTTGGTGAAGGAAAGGTCGAAAGGCCTCGAAAGCCCCCCGTCGGGTTTCACTTCCACTAACTTGCCCGGATATTTCTCAGCCTTGATAGGCTCGATGCGGAAGCGGGTGCCATCATGCTCAAAGGCCTCGCCGTCTTCCAATTCGCAAACGTGTTTCGACGAGAAGCAGTGCCAGCCGCCTCCGTCCTTGCATTTCACAATGACGGGCAGCCACACACACACGGGCTTTTCGTTGATTTCGGTTATATGGTAGCAGTAGCTGTCGCCCGTATGCCCGAAGATGAACGACTTGGAGTCGAACTTCTCCGGTCTTTCCGTCCGGGTTTCTTGAGCAAAGCCCGAAATGCAAACGGCGCAAGCCAAGGAAAACAACAGTGCAATATGTCTCAAAACCGTTTTCATTTTTTGTCGCGGTCCTGTTTGTGCATGAAATGGACGTAAACTGCTGTCTCAACGGCCAACCCAACGAGATAGGCCACTGCCGTAACGATGATGAAAGCCTTGCCGTTTTTCTTGACGAAGCCAAGATATAACACCATCGCGGCCACAGTCAGAACTATCTTGATGCCTTTGTAAACCAACATCCAGGTGTGACTGTGAGGGTCGGCTTTCACATTCTTTATCATAAAATGGCAATAGAACGCGCCGAGAATCATGAAAAGGTTGGGGGGCATGATCATCCAGTTGTTCCACCATGGTTTGCTGGCACAGCAACAGAGCAAGATGCCGTCCAAAACGACGCAGACGAGCAGAAAAATGGTCAAATAAGTTGTTAAAGTCTTGTTTTTCATAGTTCTACGCAAATGGTTAGTTGATTGTTGTGGTTTTCGACAAAGCCACCATTGATGGCAAAATTTTGGCTCTCGCCATTGTCGTCGTTAAGGCTTACCATGCCCGCTTCGAGCACCGACACAATGGCAGCGTGATGCTCCAAAAGGGTGAAAGGTCCCATCGTGCTCGGCACGGTGACGCTTAAAGCTTCGCCCAAGTAAAGGGTTCCGTTTGGCGATATGACTTCAACCTTCATGACGCTTAGTTGTTATTTGCCTCTCTCAACAGTTCCTCGCCCTTGGCGATGGCATCGTCGATGGTGCCCACTAAGTTGAAGGCGGCTTCGGGGTATTGGTCCACTTCGCCGTCCATGATCATGTTGAAGCCTCGGACGGTTTCCTCAATCGGCACCATCACGCCCTTCAGGCCGGTGAACTGCTCGGCGACGTGGAACGGCTGCGACAGGAAACGCTGCACACGACGGGCGCGGTGGACGACGATCTTGTCTTCCTCCGAAAGCTCTTCCATGCCGAGGATGGCGATAATGTCCTGCAATTCCTTGTTGCGTTGCAGCAGCTGGATGACGCGTTGGGCGGTGTCGTAGTGATTCTGCCCGATGATGTTGGGGTCGAGGATGCGCGAGGTGGAGTCGAGCGGGTCGACGGCAGGGTAGATGCCCAGCTCGGCGATCTTACGGCTCAACACCGTGGTGGCATCCAAGTGCGAGAAGGTGGTGGCGGGTGCAGGGTCGGTCAAGTCGTCGGCAGGCACGTAGATGGCCTGCACCGAGGTGATGGAGCCGTTCTTTGTCGAGGTGATGCGTTCCTGCATCTGCCCCATCTCGGTAGCGAGGGTGGGTTGGTAACCCACAGCAGAAGGCATACGTCCTAATAAGGCGGACACCTCAGAACCAGCTT
>CAMOCK010000030.1 GCA_946610645.1 uncultured Bacteroidales bacterium | reverse complement strand
ATTGCTATTCCTCCAACGTATTCCTAGTTCAAAACACCAGGGAAAAGGGCTTGATGATTTACTCTGGCATTTCAATTAATGCCGACGTGTAACCTCGCCTATTTTTTCGCACTTCTATGTTGAACTTAGGATGATTTTGGTTACAAAGGAGTTTAAAAACGAAATCAAGGGGAAAACATTTTGCGATTCTTGCAGTTTTAGGCGAAAAACATTTTGCGCCAATGTAAAAAGTTGTATTTTTGTGACCTTTAAATCAATGCAATCATGCAAGACGATTCAAGACAAGTAGGCATGGTACTAGTATTTTACAAAAAGGATGTAGAATGGCAATAACAACGAATAACAAAAAAAAGATTGGACTATTGTGTTCAGTAGCGTTATTGGTAGGTGCTGTTGCACTGGCCGCGGTTTTCGCATACAATCATTATTCAAATTCATATGATGTACAATTAAAGAAAGAAATATCACGGATGTCGGAATCACAATTACAGGATGCAATTAAAGAATGTGATATAGCCTTGGAAAGATTGCAACAAACCATTAATTCCGATGAAACGAACCCCGAAGAAAGATTTGAAGCTCGTCGTGCATATAAAAGCATAAGTGTACATCGTGAACAATTTCAAAAAAGACTTGATTCAGTTCGGAAAAGTCGGAAGTAGCAAATTTCCATTATTTTTATCTGTAAAAGGGGACTTTTTCCGAAAATTTCAGCCTAAAAAGGGGAATTATTCCGTGATTTTAAGGGGTAAAAATGGGACTTTTTCCGTTTTTTATCGCGGAACTTCCGTCACAAAACATATACAGCAGACAAACCACCGTAATGGCTTGTAGCCGATAGGCGAACCACCAATGCACATAGCTGTGGTTGGCCAAAAGGAGGTACCAAACGTAGGGTATCAGACAGATAATCAAAAACAAGATAACCTTTTTATAGTTGATTTTCAGCCGTTTGATGATGGAGAAAAGAAGCAAAACCACAGCTGAAATGCCAATCATCCAAAGGTTGAGCATGTCAAAGTTTTTCGTCACGGCATCCCAACGGGTGAATTCCTCGGCTTCCATCCTGTAAAGGCTTACTTCATACGCGTCGGCGAAGATGTTTTGTCCCAAAATAAGGCTCGCCAAGGCCCATTTTGTGCCAAAAGTGAGGGCGAAACCAAGCCCCCAAAGTAAGATTAGTTTACTGATTTCAAGTAGATCGTCTTTGAATTCAAACTCATCGTTGGATTTCAGTGAGAGCAAAATGGCCAAAGGGATACCCAAGGTCAGTAAAGGTGTGGTGAGCAAGTCGAAATAGCAAGTTAGGGAACCGATGATGAAGAAAAGTAATCCGAAATTGGCTGATTGCTTGTGTTTTACAACAAGTAAACCGCCAATGACGGTAAGCGCCAAAACGGGGAAAAACTGCATGGAGAATTGCATCACGAAACCGTAAGTCAACAAGAAACCCAACGCCAAAGCTGTTGTTTTCATTAAGCCAGCTTTTGGGTAATAGGCGCAAAGCAATAATACAATAAGTAAGGAGCTGACGATGAACAGGATGTGCCGAAGAGTCAGGAAATCCATCACCAAAAAAAATGGTCTGAAAAAAAAGGTGCTGCCGTGCCAATAACGCGCATAGTGTTGTTCCTCAAGGTTTTCGCCATTCACTTTTCGGAGTAGGAGACCGGGTTGGTCCCAGTCGCGGCCTTTCTCGCTGCTGCGTATCATCTTCATGGCAGATTTTATGGGGTGCTTGCGGTCGATGTTGTACATTTGGTTCATGATGAGTGCATCGGTGAAGTTGTCCATCTGGCATTGCTCCATGCGGATGATGGCTTGGGGATACAAACCTTCTTCAACCATTTTTGGGGCAGAGTCGGCAATGTGCGCCTTGATGCTTTTGTCGGGCAATAAGCATGACAGGGTGGCAAAAACGAAATAGGCCGCAATGAGGATGGCGAAAGTCTTGCAAAAGAGGATTAACTTATTCATTTTCAAAGGCAATCAGTTGAAGTTCAAAGGTTTTCCGGTTGTGGCTGATGATGACATCCAAGCAAAGGCCGGTGAAAAATGACAGTAGTCCAGCCATGGCCAAAAATCCCGAAGTAATCAGAGTGGGGAAACGGGGTACAAGGCCGATTTTCAAGTATTCGGTCAGCACTGGGATGAACAAACCGATCGCCGCCAGGAAGAGCACTGCGGCCAAAGTGCCGAAAAACAGCATCGGGCGATAGTTTTTGAACAGGGAAAAGATGATTTTCAGTATTTTGAAGCCGTCTTTCACTGTATTGAGTTTGGATGTTCCTTCTTTCCGGTCGCTGTATTCTATGGGCTGTTCCACGATGTTGAAACGCTTGTCCAAGGCATGGATGGTCATCTCGGTCTCGATTTCAAATCCTTCTGACATAACAGGAAACAATTTGACGAATTTACGGCTGAAAGCTCGGTAACCAGTCATGATGTCGTGTATGTCCACGTTCCAGAGGCGGTTGATGAGACTGCGCACGAGTTTGTTGCCGAGGTTGTGAAGCGGACGTTTGTTCTCTGAGAAATAGGTGGTCGAAAGTCGGTCGCCGATGACCATGTCGGCATCTGATTCCAACACGGGTTTGACCATTTCAGCGGCGGCTTGGGCGGGATAGGTGCCGTCACCATCCGCCATGAGGTAGCAATCAGCATCAATTTCGCGGAACATGCGTCTTACCACATTGCCTTTGCCTTGTCGTGGCTCTTGCCTGACCACAGCACCGGCTTCGATAGCTCTTTGTGCAGTGCCGTCGGTCGAATTGTTGTCGTAAACGTAAATGACAGCTTCAGGAAGTGCGGCTTTGAAGTTGGTCACAACCTCACCGATGGTTTTTGCCTCGTTGTAGCAGGGAATCAGGACGGCGATGCGTTTTGGTCTTGCTGGATCGTTCATTTCTCGTCGAATGGATGGTTTTACGAGGGCAAAAATACGGCATTTGTCAAAATAAACTTTATTTT
The DNA here is from genome assembly GCA_946610645.1 of uncultured Bacteroidales bacterium. Taxonomy (GTDB): domain Bacteria; phylum Bacteroidota; class Bacteroidia; order Bacteroidales; family F082; genus Limimorpha. The sequence goes on along the minus strand of CAMOCK010000030.1, from coordinate 13,354 downwards.
TGCCGAAATTTTGAATAAAGGCAATGGATGGCAATCTGATAGGGAAAGTGCTTCGGTTTTCCGTGACGGGCTTGTTGGGTGCTGTCGTCGATTTCGGGGCGACTTATCTTTTCAAGGAAGTCTTGAAAGTCAATAAGTTCGTGAGCAATGCCATCGGTTTTACGCTTGCGGCAACCCTATGCTTTTTTCTGAACAAATACTGGACCTATGAAAGCCAAAACCCACTGGCATGGGCTGAGTATTTCATGTTCATTGCGGTTTCTTTGGTCGGGTTGGGCATCAATTCCTTGGTTCTGTTCCTGCTGAATGAGAAGCTCAAATGGAATTTTTATCTGAGCAAATGCTTCGCCATCGGTGTGGCGGCGGTATGGAATTTTTTGGCCAATCTATTGATTACGTTTGCTTAGGAGTCAACGCTTCCAAGCGTTGTAGACACTGTAGTGGCCTTGCCTATTTTCCATACAGTCGTCTCACCCTTTCTTCCAAATACCGTTCAGGCGAAGGTGCTGGCGCTTCACCGATTTTGTTGCCCCTGGTGATAAGGATGTACTCGGGATAGGTGCGGACGTTGTAGGCCTCCAAGAGAAGGATGTTGTCGCCGAGGTCGAGGAGGGGCCAGTCCTGGCGCTTCTCTTCAAAATATTGCTTGAAGAACGCCATCTTGTCGTGTGTGGCGATGGTGAGGATTTGCACCGAGTCTTGCCATTGGTTGTGAAGGGCTCTCAGCTCCGAAAACTGATGTTCGGCGACGGGCGACATGCCATCGACAAACTGCAATAGCACCAAATCATCCCTATAATCGGTGAGTTGAATGTCTTTCGCGTTTTGGTCTTTCAGCGTGAACTCAGAGGCAGGGGCTCCGGTAGCCAATCGGTTGAACTTCTCGAAGAAGTCGCTGATGATGGCTTTGTGCTCGGCGTGTTTCGTCTGGCTCTTAATATAATTGAGGTGGTCTTTGGCCAAACGGCTTGTGTTGCGGTCGCCATAGCAGAGTTTTTGCAAGTTGTAGATTTTGATGAGTTCGGCGAGACGTGGATTGTTGGCCATGAGCGGGTCGGTATCCAAATACTTCTTGAACGACGTAGGGCCTCCCATGAAGGCATCGTTCAACAGGTGGCTGTCGTAGGAAGTACTGTTGAAATAGCCGTCAAATAATTCCTTGAAGAGGTCGATATAGGCGGTTTGGGTATAAAGCACGGGTTGCCCGTCGTAATAGTCCTTGATGATCTTTTTCTTGCCATCGGCATTGATACCCAGACGGATAGCGGCAATCCTATAGCGGTTGTGAGCTTTCACATAGTCCGATTTAATGCCAGGCAATTCCCTGTTGATGGCGTTTTGGATGGAGTCGATGTAGCGCACTTGGCGACCACGGTAAATCTGGTTGAAATGCTCCATCATATAGCCGTTGATAATCTCCTCGGAATAGATGATTTGGCGGTAAATGCCTTGGTCCGTGGCACGTTTCACGCGGATGGCGGGCAGCTCTTTCTCGAAATAGGACACGTTGTCTTGTTGCTCTGGAACGATGATTTCGATGTCGTAAGTGGCTTTGGGCGAGAGGATTAGATCGACATATTCCAAGCCGACATAAATACGGGCGGGCAATATCTGCTTCAGGTTCCCTTCCAGGATGAAGTGGCCTTTCTCGTCGGTTTGGCTTTGGTTAATCAAAGTCCCGTATTCATTGACGAGGTCTTCGTAAACGAAAAGCCTAACCAAACTGTTGGTTTTGTTGCTCCGTCCTGTAATCGTCACGTTTTGGGCGGTCGCCGTGAGGAAAAGCAAGAAAGAAATGAGTGTAGCAATCCTTCGTTTCATGTCATGAAAACGCGGAAAGGCCTGGATTATTGCCTTTTGGGCAACTTCACTTCTTCGGGCAAGAACTTGGAAGTGTCGCCGCCGTTCTTGTAGATGTCGCGCACGACGCTCGACGAAACGCCAACCAGCTCGCTTTCAGTGAGCAAGAAGATGGTTTCCAACTCGGGGTGCAGGCGCTTGTTGGCGTGCCCAATCATGTTTTCGTATTCGAAGTCGCTGCCGCAGCGCAGGCCGCGGATGATGGTGCGTGCGCCCACTTTCTTGCAGAAATCGGCAGTGAGGCCTTGGTAACTTTCTACCTTAATCTGGGGATAGTCCTTGAAAACGGCCTCGCACCACTTGATGCGATCTTGCAGTTCAAAGGTGGAGCGTTTCTCCATGTTGATGCCGACGGCGACATAAATCTCGTCAAACATGGGCATGGCCCTCAAAACGATGCTGCGGTGCCCCAAGGTGATGGGGTCGAAGGAACCGGGGAAAACGGCTATTCTTTTCATAGGTTTGTTTATTGACTACGGGACGCAGGGTCTTTTGTCTCGTAGACTCGCGTCTTTTTCAGCCTGCAAAAGTATTATTTTGTTACGACCTGACGCAAATCTTGGGCCAAAATTTCACTGATGGAGCGGAAAGTGTTTTTCAAAAATGTTTCAATTTCTTCATTTTCAATGAGTTTTATCTCTGTGATGCCTTCCTCGGTTTGGGGCTTGGGCTGGATGGTTTCGTCGGTGCTCATCAAATACCAATAGGTGCGTTTCAATCGCCATTCATCGCCCACTTGATAGCAATGCCAGGTAGATGGCAATTCTTTGACAATCTGCAATTTGCCGATTCCGGTTTCTTCTTCGACCTCGCGCAGTGCGGCGTTTTCGGGTGTTTCACCTTTTTCTATATGTCCTTTGGGCAGGTCGGGGAGGCCGTTGCGCACGATGATGGCGATTTTGCCGTCTTTGGCCACGATTCCGCCTGCCGCCGGAGCCATTTTGAAGGTCTCTTTCAGGGCAAAAGCCACCGCGAGTTCGCCCACTTCGTGGATGAAAGTGTCGCCTTGGTCGCGGTCGGCAAGCCATTCGGGCAGAAATTCGCACAAAAGTTCGGCATCGTATCTGTCAGATTCTTGGGGCATTGCGTCGAGATCCAACGCATTGCCGTCAATTTTCGGGAAAATTAAAGTCTTGTTTTCTTGAAAAATCTTGTACATTTGCAGTCGATTTAGTTGTTTTCAAGCGACAAAGATACACAAATTCGTTTCGACAAAGTTCAATTACCATGAAATACGACGATTCTGCACTGACTTTGGCCCAACATCTGCTCCAGATCAAGGCCGTGAAACTCAGCCCGAAAGCCCCGTTCACTTGGGCTTCTGGCCTGAAAAGCCCCATTTATTGCGACAATCGCGTCACGCTTTCCTATCCTGCCGTGCGGACCTATATCCGCCAGCAGTTTGTGGAAAAAATCACGCAAAATTTCGGCAAGCCCGACGTGATTGCGGGCGTGGCCACGGGCGGTATCGCCCAAGGCGCGCTGGTGGCCCAAGAGTTGGGGCTGCCTTTCGTGTATGTGCGCTCCGAGAAGAAGTCGCACGGGATGCAAAACCAGATTGAGGGCGTTATCAGTGCTGGTCAGTCGGTGGTAGTCATCGAGGACTTGGTGTCCACGGGCAAGTCGAGCCTGATGGCCGTCGATGCCTTGCGCGAGACCGGTGCCGAGGTGAAAGGCATGGTGGCCATTTTCACCTACCAGATGGAGCTCGCCAAGACGAACTTCGAGGAGAAAAAGTGCCCGTTGGTCACCTTGTCGAACTATGAAACCTTGATACAGAAGGCCGTCGAGGAGGAATACGTCACCGAAGACGACGTGCAATCCTTGAAGGAATGGCGCAAGGACCAACAGGCTTGGAGCGACCGCTGGAATTGAGCGGATTCTATGACGTTTTGACTGACTAAGTCCAAGAAAAAGTCCAAGTTGGGCATTTCTTGGACTTTTCTTCTTGGACATTTAGTTGGAAATAACAAATCCAATCTCCTTAATATCAAAACAATACAATCGGTTTTCTTCGTCTGTCATTTGCAGCCGTCCAAATTCGTCAATCCCCGTCATCAACAGTCGCAAAACCTTCCCGCCGACTTCGTAATCCGCCCAAGTGCGATAACGAAAAAGCCGTTTCAAATAAGCCTCCTCGATGGCGGCAGGGGAGGACTTCAGTTGCTTCACCTTTATTAATAAATGCTCCGCAATTTGCTCCAACAGTGGCTGCAACTCATAATCCTTGCCCGTAATCATCTTCAGCGAAATCGGGCGCGTCGGCCAGTCGTGGAATCGCATCTGATTGACATTCAGTCCAATGCCGATGATGGAAGTGTCCATCATGTTGGCCTTTATCGTGCTATTGATGAGGATTCCGGCCAGTTTTTGTCCGTCAAAAATGATGTCGTTGGGCCATTTGATGGACAGTTTTTCGGCGGGCAAAAGTTGGTCAAGCACTTCAACGATGCCCAACGGAACGGCTTCGGAGAGCAGAAACTGCCTTCCGGCGGGCAGAAAACCCATGTCTAAAGCCATTGAGAAAGTGAGGTTCTTGCCTGTTTCGCTTTCCCATCCGTTGCGTCCCATGCCTTTGCCTGCGGTTTGCCAGTCGGCACTGACCACCCAATTTCGGATGTCGGTTTCGGCCTGTTTACGTTGCAGATAGGCGTTGGTGGAATCGGTTTCGGCGAGGTGCAAATAGTTGAAATTCATGCGAAATTCAGATTTTGAGGCCAAAATTACTCTTTTTTGCAAAAATGGCAAAATTTTTGTTGCAGGTTTGGAAAAAGTTTCGCAATTTTGCAGATTGAAAAAAGTACCAAATTATCAACAAAATTTATTTTCAGTATGATGAAAAAATCTATTTTTACTTTAGTGTTTTTGGCTGTAATAGGCTGGGTTTCAGCCCAGTCTTTGCGTTTCGAATTGAATGGCGCAGTTTATGCCGATGGTGAAACCATTGTTTGCACCCATGTGGAAGAATGGGGCGAAATGGTTCAGCACATGCAGGTCAAAAACTTGACCAACGAACCTGTCAGCGTTCTTGTCAAGAAGGAGCATGTCGTGATAGTGGAAGGAACACAGAACTCCTTCTGCTGGGGAAGTTGTTATACGCCAGAGGTGTTTGTCAGTCCCCGCCCTAAGACCCTTGAGGCCAATGCCGTTTCCAGTGAGAACGACCTCTCGTTCCATCACCAGATTGATCCAGAGTTTTCTAGCGATCCGAGCAATTTCATTGTGGGAACTTCCATCGTTAAGTATTATGCTTATCCTGAATTTGCCGAGGACCAGGCTGTGTGCATCGAGGTATGGTTTGCCTATGGCGCAGATAATGTGGCCGAGAGCCATCACGTCAGTTTTGGCCATGCCTATCCCAATCCCGCCTCGTCGGTGGTGCGTTTCAACTATGACCTTGGAACAACTGCCAACGTTGAGGCCCGGGTTTATAACCTGTTGGGGCAGGAAGTGATGCGCCAAGCCTTGAACGGGCTTCAGGGACAGGTCTCCTTCTCCGTAGCTGAACTCAACGAAGGCATCTATTTCTGCAATCTTATTGTGGATGGTCAGGCCTTGAAGACGGAGAAATTCGTTGTCAAGAAATGGTAAAGTTTTTAGTTTTGGTGTTTTTATTTTGTGAAGTGCCATGAAAATGGCACTTTTTTTGTAGATACGGTTTTCTACCAACTACCAACCTAATAATTGAAGCGATGGAAAACATGAAAAAACTGGAAAGAGACACGCAAAACAAGGTGATTGGCGGCGTGTGCTCGGGATTGGCCAATTATTTCGACATTGACGCGGCGCTCGTCAGGGTGCTGTTCGCCTTTGCGTTGCTGGCTTTCAGTGCCGGCTTTTGGCTCTACCTCATTCTATGGATTGTGATGCCAGCTGCAACGTCAGTGAACACATCGCAATTTGCAGAGGTGGCAGACCAGGAAGCTCAAAAGCCTGCGCCAAACAAGAGCGGCATTACCGCCGGCCTGATACTCATCATTGTAGGCGCATGCTTCCTTCTGGGTAACCTTGTGCCACAATTCACATGGAAGACCTTCTGGCCTGTCGTGCTTATCGTTTTGGGTGTCATGCTGATCGTTCCACATAAAGACAAAAAGTCATGAAAAGCAGAAACTTGTTTCTTGGGATCATCATCCTGTTCATCGGCGTCGTGGCATTGATGGCTTCCATGGGTACCATCGAGTTCAGTTGGCGCGTAGCCTGGAAACTATGGCCAATGCTGCTTGTTTTCGTTGGTATAGCCCTGTTGCCATTGAAGGAATGGATGAAAGCGTTGCTGCTCCTAATCGCTATCGCAATTGGCGTATGGCTCTATCAAGTCGAAGCCAGGAAAGAGACTGATAAGCACAATTCAGGATGGGTCAATTCGGCCCGAAGATTGTGGAACTGGATTGACGAAGACGTCTATGACGTGTACTGACATTGCGAGGGAAGATCTGCATCCTGCAAGCTTTTTTTGGGGAGTTTGCAGGATTTTTTGCTTTTTTGTGCATTTTGTTTGACTCCAATTCAAGATTATTTGCTTACTTTGCAACTTTTTAGACAAAGTATTGCAAATTCTACAAACAGACCAAATATGAACAAGCGTCACCTATCCAGCTTGCTATTCGCGGCACTCATTTCCCTGGTATCCATTCCGGCTTTCGCACAAGACAACAGCGTCAAAGGTTTTGTCTATGAGGAGTCGACAGGCGAACCAATGATGTTCACCAATGTTTATCTGAAGGGAACCACTTTTGGAGGATCTACCAACGAGAACGGCTATTTCAACATCAACCGCATCCCTGAAGGAACCTATACGCTCATCATCACCAGCGTGGGCTATGACACCATTAGCGAGCGAATGAGCCTCTCGAAAGGGGAGAGCATCAACCGGAAGTATTACATGAAAGAAGCGAGCCAGCAGCTCGAAACGGTGACCATCACCGCCGACAAGATTGAGGCGCGCACCGAGACCAAGACTTCCGTCATCACCGTGACGCCCAAGACCATCACCAAGATTCCGAGCGTGGGCGGCCAGGCCGACTTGGCGCAATACCTGCAAGTGGTGCCAGGTGTCATCTTCACTGGCGATCAGGGCGGTCAACTTTACATCCGTGGCGGTTCTCCCATCCAAAACAAGGTGCTTCTCGACGGTATGGTGGTCTATAACCCCTTCCATTCCATCGGATTGTTCTCCGTTTTCGACACCGACATCATCCGCAACGCCGACGTGTTCACGGGCGGTTTCGGCGCCGAATATAGCGGACGCATTTCCTCCATTATGGACATTTCCACCCGCGATGGCAACAAGAAACGTATCTCGGGCAAAATCGGTGCCAGCGTTTTCGGAGCCAAGGTGATGCTGGAAGGCCCCTTGAAGAAAGCCGACAAACCGGATGGTGCCACCGCCTCGTTCATCATCTCGGCCAAGAACTCCTACTTGGAACATACCAGCAAGGTGTTGTATCCCTATGCTTCTGAAACAGGACTGCCTTTCAATTTCCAAGACATTTACGGGAAAGTCTCCATCAATGCGCCAAACGGCAGCAAAGTCAATCTGTTCGGTTTCTCGTTCAACGACCAAGTGAACAACTACATGTCGCTCTCCAATTTCGGTTGGAACTCGTTTGGTGGCGGCACCAATTTCCTTGTCATCCCAGGCAAGGCTCCCGTGATGATAGAAGGAAACATTGCCTATTCTAGCTATGCTTCCACCATGAAGGAAGAAACCAGCCCCGACCGCTATAGCAAGATCAATGGCTTCAACGCAGGTTTCGACTTTAGCTATTTTTTGGGCAAGAACACGCTGAAATATGGCATTGAGCTTTTGGGCTACACGACAGATTACGAGACATACAGCCTATATGGGCACAACAAGATTGCGCAAAAGGTGAACTCCACCGAAATCGGAGCCTATGTCAAATACAAAGCCGTGTTGGGCAATCTCTTGCTCGAACCCAGCTTCCGCCTGCAGTGGTATGCCTCGTTGCCGGCGTTCTCGCCCGAACCACGTTTGGCTGTCAAATACAACGCCACCGACAGGTTTAGGATCAAAGCCGCAGCAGGAATGTATTCGCAGAACTTCGTTGCCGCCACGAGCGACCGCGATGTGGTGAACCTTTTCTATGGCTTCCTCTCAGGCATCAACAACTTGCCCAGCACATTCGACGGGAAACGCGTGACCAATTTCCTGCAAAAAGCCAACCACTTTATCCTTGGCGCCGAGTTCGACTTGAACAATAACATCACGATGAATGTGGAAGGCTATTGGAAGGATTTTGTACAATTGACCAACATCAACCGCAACAAGATCTATACCGACACACCTGCCAATTCCGATATCCCCGACCTGCTGAAAAAGGACTTCACCGTCGAAACGGGAGATGCCTACGGTGCAGATATTTCCCTGAAGTTTGAAGACAAGAACTGGTATGTGTGGGCAGTGTATGCTTTGGGATTTGTCTCAAGAGATTATGAAAAGGCCACCGAAGACGGCGTCATTATGACGACGTATGCTCCGCATTTCGACCGCCGACACAACATCAACCTTATCGTGACCTATACCACTGGTGCCAAACGAGAGTGGGAGTTCAGCGGACGTTGGAATTTCGGCAGCGGTTTCCCATTCACCCAGGTGCAAGGCTTTTATGAGTATTACTCCTTCCAAGACGGCATCAATTTCGACTATACCACTACCAATGGAGAGCTGGGCGTGCTTTACGGCGAGTTGAATGCCGGTCGCCTGCCCACCTACCACCGCTTCGACCTGGATGTGAAACGCAAGTTCTTCTTTACTGAAACCGTCATGCTTGAGGCTGACCTCAGCGTCACCAACGTGTATAACAGAAAGAACATTTTCTACGTCAATATGATTACGGGCGAGAATGTCTACCAATTGCCCATCATGCCGACCTTGGGTTTGACTTTCTCGTTCTAATACACTTCGATTTCGTCGATGAAAATCCATGCCGGATTGCCGAAACCTTCGTGGTCTTCGGGCAAATCGTGACCTTTCACTATGACTTCCACGAATTGCGAGGTGACGGGTTCAAACTCCACCTCGAAAACGAAAATTCCGTCTTTTTCTGCCCAGGTGGAAATAGGGAATTCCTTTTGCGCAATTTCGCGGAAAATCTCGCCATCATCGGAAACCAGCACTTGCACGCAGCTTGGGTTGTAAATCCAAGGGCTTTTGTTCACCAATGCGTGAAAACGCACACGGCTAATCTCGGTGGGCTGCTCCAAGTCGATGACGGCATCCATGGGATAGCCCCAAAAACCAAGCCAGCGTCCTGAGTTGTAAGCTCCACGGCCCAAGTTGCCGTCGTTGAGCGTGACGGCACCTTCAAAGGTGTATTTCTCGGCAGGTTGCTGGCGCAAGGAGATGGGCTTGCGTGTGGCCAGATTGGGTTCAACGGTATCAGCCCAAACCTGAGGATTGAAGATGTGATCGGCGTAAGTGTAATGATAAAGGTCGTAGAATTGCCTCATTTTGCGGCAACGCTCGACAAAAGCCTCGAAATCACGCTCTTGTGGGTTGTTCCACTGGATTTCGGTCAGGGCTTCCATGCGGGGCAAGGCCATGTACTGCACATGCCAGAAATGGGCGATGTATTCCGTCCAGATGTTGGCTTGTACGCCGATGATGTGTTTTTCCTGCTCAGGCGTCAGTTCTGCGGGTAGCGGTTGGAACTCAAATACACGTTCCACAGGCAGGTAGCCGCCAATGCACATTGGCTCGTTGGCTATGTCTTCGCTTTGGTAATAGTCGAAATAAAGGTGCGACAAAGGTGTCATGATCACATCGTGGCCTTTGCGTGCCGCCTCGATGCCGCCTTCCGTGCCTCGCCAGCTCATGATGATGGCCGTCTCGGAAACGTTGCCATCCAAAATCTCGTCCCAACCGATGACGCGACGGCCCCGTGCCTCCACTACTTTGGCCATGCGGTTCATCACATAGCTTTGCAGATAGTCTTCCTTCGAGAAACGCTCGTCGCCCTTGATACCCAGTTCCTTGATTTTGGCCTGGCATTTCGGGCATTTTTCCCAGCGCACTTTGGGACATTCGTCGCCGCCGATGTGGATGTAAGGCGAGGGGAAGAGGTCAATCACCTCATTGAGCACGTTTTCGGCGAATTGCATGGCTTCCTCGTTGCCCGCACAAAGCACGTCGTCCGACACGCCCCAACGCTTCCAGACTTCGTAAGGACCGCCCGTGCAGCCCATTTGCGGGTAGCAAGCCAACGCCGCCTGCATGTGGCCGGGCAAGTCGATTTCGGGGATGATGTTGATGTGACGCTCGGCGGCATACCGGATGAGGTCGCGAAGCTCGTCTTGGGTATAAAAACCGCCGTGACGGATGGTGTCATACAAATTACCGTTATGTCCGATGACTGTGCCACTGCGGTACGCGCCAATCTCGGTCAATTCAGGGTATTTCTTGATCTCGATGCGCCAACCTTGGTCTTCGCTGAGGTGGAAGTGGAATTGGTTCATGTTGTGCATGGCCATCATGTCTATGTAAACCTTCACCGAGTCCAATGGGATGAAATGGCGACAAGGGTCAAGGTGCATACCACGATAGGCGAACTGGGGTGCACCAGAGACTTTGCCGCAGGTCAAATTCACTTTGTCAGAATTCGTTTCTATCGGCAAACTCTTTCGCAAAGTCTGGATGCCGTAGAAAACGCCTGCAGCATCAGCACCTTTGATGAAAATCTGGTTCGTCGCAATGTTGATTTCATAGGCTTCGGCATGGTCGAAACAGTCTGGTTCGATTCTTAGTACAATGCCGTCCGACTGGCCTTTGTATTCTTGAACGGGCAAGGTTATGGCCATGATGTCGTTCACATACTCGCTCAGGAATTGTGCTTCGCGCTGGAGGCCCTCCTCATAAAGGATGATTGTCTTTGGACCAAGTTCAAAGGGCTTTCCTTCTTCCAACTGGATATTGGGTTGCGGGATGATGTCATAATTGGCAACAGGAAGATGCTGTTTTGTGCAAGCGGACAGCAAAAGAGCCGCGAATAAAACGAAGCATGACTTTTTCATAGGGATAGTTTGTTAGTTGGGGCAAAGGTATTGTTTTTTCAGGACATAGCAACAAAAAATCCCCCAACCCGAAGGTTGAGGGATAGGTTGAAGCATTTTGGCTCCATCAATACACTTTATACTTGTCGCCCGTCTTTTCGATGAGGATTTGGTAGTATTCGTCGCTGTATTTCGGGTGCTCGCTCTTGATGGGCGTGTACTTGTGGTTGGGCTTGTTGGGCACGGCGGTGTTCAGGTTGCCGTCCATGTATTTCATGAACAGTTCGTGGTAGAAACGCTTCCACAATGCCGTCATGTCGTTTGCTGCGTTGCAGGAGAATTGGGTGAGCTCCTTCACTTGGGCATTTTTGCCTTTGATGGCGAACACTTCCTTGTCCAAGGCGGGAATGACGCTTTCGACCCACTTCGTTTCCAAATCACGTTGCATTTTGCGGATTTCGGGGTGGATGTGGTCGTACTTGGTGTAGGCCCAGTTGCTCATTTGGTTGAAGGTCCAGAACGCGGCGGTTTCCGACCACTCGCTCATCGAGCCGTTGCCCGTGCGGAAGCATTCGGGGACTTCGGTCATGCAGCTGTACATCGGGCAGTAGACGGTGTTGTCGGCATCGTCCACGCCAAACCAAAGGATGCCGCCGATCGGCCATTCGTATTGGCCACGGCTTTGTGCGACAAAGCTGAAGCCTGTCTGCTGCGTGGCGGTGGTGCGCTCGTGCACATATTCCTTGCCGTTCACCTCAAACTGCATCGGGCGCCAGCGGTAAGGGCAGTGGAAAGGACCAGCGCCCACGTCTTGCGACATGTCGAGTTCGGTGCCTTCGAGGTGGTCGCGCATGAAGTCCATCATGTCGAGGACGCTCACCTTCTTGTTGGGCAGAACCCAAAGGGGCATGCGGTTGGTGGGGAAGTTGTCGGGCGTTTGGCACATGCCGGCGGTGTAGGGTTGCACACGCTTGATGTCGCGGCCCGTGGCATAGCCCCAATAGTCCTTCATGTTGTCGGTCACCTTGTTGAACATGGCCCACACGCGCAGGTCGCAGAAGCGGGCACCGCTGAAATCAACCGGGTTGTAAACATCGGAGAACGAGAACTTGTCATCGGGGCCGTTGTAGAGCTTCATCTCCTTGGCGAAGCTGATGACGTCGTCGGCATACACGCAGTCGATGTTCGGGTCTTTGAAGAGCTTGTCGATTTGCTTGAAGGTGATGCTGGTCTTGTTCTTTTTGGCCAAGGGGAAGGTGGTGATGCGGGCTTGGTTGGCGTGGCCGCTCACATAGCCGTCGGGGATGCGGCGGGCCACCCACACGGCACCCTTCTTGCCTTTGCCCTTGCCTATCAGTTCGAGGATCCAGACCTCTTCGGTGTCGGCAATCGAGAACGACTCGCCGGAACTGGCATAGCCGTAGTCGGCCACCAGTTGCCCCATCGTCTTGATGGCTTCGCGGGCGGTCTTGGCGCGTTGCAGGGTGATGTAGATCAAGCTGCCGTAGTCGATGATACCGTCGCCGTCGCTCAGGATTTCAAGGCCGCCGTAGGTTGTCTCGCCGATGGCCAATTGCCATTCGTTCATGTTGCCGACCACGTTGTAGGTGTGAGCCACCTGCGGGATTTGGCCGCGAAACATTCCGCCGTCCCAGTCGTACACGTCGAGCATTGCGCCGGCGGGCCAGTCGGCGGCGGGGTAGTGGTAAAGTTCGCCGTAAAGTTGGTGGCTGTCGGCGGCATAGCTAATCATGCAGGATCCGTCGGTGGAGGCGCCTTTGGTAATCAGGAAATTGGTGCAGGCGTTGGCTTTGCCAAAGCAGAAAACGAGAGCCAAGGCCGCGATTGCTGAAAGTACTTTTTTCATATTGTTGAGATTTTGTTGATTGTTGAAAGAAAATCGGCACAAAGATAGGAAATTGTTGAATTGAATATTGTTTATTTGTTGAATTGTTTGCATTTTGCTGGTTTTCAAATGTCTATCCGATAGCAAACGATAACAAACGTTTACATTCGACAACAAACGGTTATTCAACGGCTTGATCTTGGCGGAGTTTGCAATTGTACGACTTTTCCGCAAACGCCGCCACAAAACCCCGTAAATTCATTCTTTTTTCCTGCTGTTCCTGTAATCCGTATAGCATTGGAAGAAATCGTAGTCCAGCAGGTCGCAGATTTTGAGGAGCAAGTCGGTGTAGATCCAGCGGCGGTTGAAGATCTTGTAGGCATTTTGGCGCGAGAAGCCGAGCTGGCGGGCGAGCCAGGTGATGGTGCGTCCCTGCCTGTTGAGTTCCTCCTTGATGAGGTTGCCGATGTGCGGTTCTTCGTGCATTGCGTTTGCCTTTGGTGGAGCCTCGCTCGGGTGGGCAAACAAAATGGGCGGAACCATTGTTGCTTACCCGTCTTGTAGGCATCGGCAAACGCCCTGATGATGATAAGCAAAACAGCCCACGCCCAAACGACGTGAGCCTTTCGCTTGCTT
>CAMOCK010000029.1 GCA_946610645.1 uncultured Bacteroidales bacterium | reverse complement strand
TTTTCTTCGCTGTAGGGCTGTCGTATCACGGCAGCCGCTTGGTTTTTGCGGCGGCTGCCACGGTGTGACAGCCCTACAACCGTCACCGCCCTATTCCTTCACCACCTTGTCGGCGAATGTTTTTCCGTCTTTGGTGGTGACGCGCAGCAAGTAAAGTCCCTTGGGAAGGCCTTCCAAGCTGATTTCGTTGTTGTTTTGTCGTGTCTTCACCAGTTGTCCGAGCGGGTTGAAGACCTGTGTCAGCGCTGCTTCCACCCCCTGTATGACAAGATGGTCGGCTGCGGGGTTTGGACAAACTGTCATTTCACCATGAGCCATCGGGGTTTCCGGGACACCCACATGATAGTCTCCAAAGACGGGGACGCTGTCCTTTTCGATGACCCACGTCTTGTACAATTCGGGACGGTCTTGCTCTTCTATCCAGGAATTGAGCGCCTGGAGGAGTTTGTCGGTGGTGTTTCCGTTGAGGGTCACGGGTTGTGACAAGGTGCCCACGCCGTCAATATTGGTGTAGGTGAGACAATCGGTCATTTCCCCGTGGTTTTCTCCGACCATGTTATTGTTCTGGTACATCTTTCGGATGTCGGCATAGCAGTTTTGGATGAGGCTTTCCTCTTTATTGACGGCGGCCAAGGCTCCGTATCGTAAGGCTATGAAGGAATCGGTTGGCGTGCTGTGGCAATTCCTCACCACGGCACGCCTCCCGTTTTCGTTAGGTTCTGTCTCGTTGAATCCCACAAGCCCCCCTATGCGGCGAGCGCTTATGGACAGGCTGAGCCTTCCATGGAAATAGCAGTTTTCCACCACGGCATCGGCATATCCGCCTTCGCAACGGTTGAATCCGACCAGGCTTCCCCCCACCACAGCCGGTGCGCTCATATACCTGCCGCCTCCGAAAGAGCAATTCCTTACGACGGAGTTGCGGTTCAGACCCACAAGACTGCTTCCGTACCAGAAACCGATCCGCCAGCAATGGATGTGGCAGTTTTCCACCAAGGAGAGCGAGTCGGAGAATCCCACGAGCCCGCCTCGATAGTAATCCTCTTGTTGACAACTAGAACCCATGCTGCAGGTGGAGTCAATGGTGACGTTTTTTATGGTGGCATGCCTTATGTATCCGAATATGCCCATGTCGAAGTCATAGCTTATGCTGTCGTAACCATTATAACGAAGACGAAGTTTGTGTATCTTGTGTCCGTTGCCGTCGAAGGTGCCGAGGAAAGGCGTTTGGCGTGTGCCAATGGGCGTGAAGTTGTAGTTGAGTCCGTTTTCTCCGAAGTCGATGTCGTTGGCAAGCTTGACGGTTCGGCCCTCGAAGTCGTTTGGGGAGCATCCGTTGAGTCCGTTCACCACCGAAACAAGCCACACCAGGCCAGAGGAGGAGGAGATCTCCACGTTGCCGTCGGCATCCGTCGCGTAACCCTCGGGTTGCGTGGTGATGGTGTCGGTCCAATAAGGCAAGGGATCGGCTTTTGGAACGAGGAGGTTGCTCTCTTTTTGTATCGGTAGCAAAGAGAGTGCATGATGGGATTGTTTTTTGAAAACGCACTTTGACTCTGGTTTGAATTGTGTCAGTTTGCCAACGGCTTTAATTCCCAATCGCTCCATCTCCAGATATAGGTTACCCAAATCTATCGTGGCAAAAACACTATCGGCATAAGAGGTTTCAGGGTTTGTGATAACTTCTTCATACCATGCCACAGCTTCATCATAATTGGCAAGGATTTCGTCACATCGATTGGCGAGCCAAGAAGCCAAAACAGAAAGGGCTTCTTCGGAAGCTATGCCAGCATCTGTCAGGTAATACTGCCGAAGACCCTCGTAATTGCCACCAACATGGCTTTCCAAAGGCAAGAGTGACTTCAAAGCGGACTCGGCACTGACTGTGTTCAGATTGTCCTCAATCAGTTGAAGATATGTGGCTTTTGCCGCTTCGTATTCTCCTATTTTACACAAAGAATCTGCCAACGCAAGCCGTCTTTGGCCTGGATGCTGCCCTTCTGAACAATCAGAGAATCTCCAGTAAGGCAAATATTCAAAACCAGCCGAAGCTGTTGTATTATACAAATGCAAAGAAGGAACGAAATGGTATCCCCACTCATTGTTGCTGATGTCAATGAATCCGCGTTGCTCTTGTGAAATATCGACGATGTTGTCATAGCAGATATAGGGTGTGCCACCTGCGTTTTCCTTACGGATTGAATTGTAACGCATTGATTGGGGATTGCAAGAGGTTGTCATGTATATTTCATAAGATTGGTTGTCGTGGATATATTGGGTTTGTGACATTGTCATAGCAGAACAATCACCTGAAAAATTAAGGACATTGCTATTGTTAAGCAATTTCACGCCTATGCCATTTCCATGGATATTGTTCATTGCAATAGTACCGGAAGAAGCATAAAACATCAAACCCGCAGCAGAGCAACCAGAAATGTCATTGTTGCGAACCTTCCTAATCAAACTATTGCTTCCAGCAATGTTTCCGCTGTTCATAATGATGATACCATTAAGACCAGAAGAAGACACTAAATTACCACAGATGTTAAAATCTCTACTGTTTTCAACATGGATGGCAAATCTCTTTGATGGATTGTGGAATTGGCAATTGCTTACGACCACATTGCCAACACGAGGGACTTCTTCAATGGCCGAAGAACCCGAGGGACAGTAGTTGAGTTCGGTATTGGCAAACCTGGCACCTTCAATGAAGAGCTCTGCGGCGTCAGAAACGACTTGCATATCGTAGAACTTCAAATCTGACCCCATGTTTTGCACCAACGACCCATGAATTGATAGGATGTTGTCGTCTGTTCCTTGAAAACACACATCACCATCAATAACCAATGAAGCACCTTCTTCAATGATCAGTCGTGCCGAGTTGCAAAGTGTCACATGGCTTGTCCCGGTAAATGTCAGTGTTTGACCACTAACAACAACCAAATCCTTTGATATGCCGATAATTCCTCTATATGTTTCGTCATGTGTGATTTCATCAAACAACAAGGTGGGGTATTCAAAAGACATGTGGTTGCCAATGCCGCCTATGTCATCATAAACAGGATCTTCTAATAAATCATCTTCGCCGTATATTCCTGCTTCCGTGGTCCTAGAGCTATGGTTTATGAGCCATTGGTAGGCTTCGTTCATGGATATGAAACTATCTCGGTCCGTGTTGCCATTTGAATAAGGTTCTCCATCATAATGTTGTTGATAAGTGGGAGATTCTTGATTGACAACGGAAATCAAGTGAAAATTGAACTCTCCATGAATGAAATTGTTGCCGTTATACGGTTCTTTTTCCACAAAATCAGTATGGCGAGGAGTCTTGTTGTCAGCATCATTAGCCATTTGTTCTGCCTGTGAAGCTGAAATAAAAACCGTGTTGGGTGAAGACAAGTCATCAGCAAAGCCTCCAGCGTGGCATTGTTGCATCCAAAAAGCTTTTCGATATGCAGGAATTTGATTGACCAACGAAGCAAAGGTTACATCATGGATGATTTGTCCGTTGATTAGGTGAATATAAGAGTGTTCGCCTGTGAATCCTCCATGGTCATATATCCATACAAACAAGAAATCGTTTTCGGTTACGGTTGGCATACCATTGCTGCCGTTTTGTAAACCTTCAAATAAACTTGTGACAGTAGCAAGATCTGCTCTATCATTGACGATTGTGACACCAGTAGGGGGTCTATAACGAGGATTGTCGGGACGAAGATCGAGTCCGTCATCAAACAAGACAAAGATGTTTTCTCTGCTAAATCCCTTGGATTGAAGCATTTCCCACATCAAATAGGTATCATTCCAAAACCGATTAGGAGTTTGTGGACCATAATCATATCCTCCATTCCATTTGTCGGTGATAGGAACATGATTGCCTCTGTCTTGGCAATCTCCAATAATTAGAACAGCATATTTATTCTGAGCCAAAGCAGAGAAGCTTGTAAGGAAAAAAGCAATAAAAAGGTAGATGATCTTTTTCATTTTAGTCTTAGGTTTTAGAGTTACTATTAGTTTATTCTTGCGTAAACTCGCCTTCGGCTTCGCCGTTGGCGTTGTCGAGCACAATGTAGCATTGGCCATCGTTGTTGCTCGTGATGGGGATGATGACCGTTTGTTGCACGCTGGTGTTCACCACACCGTTGTAGCAGAGATTGCCGTCGGCATTATAGATGCTGATATTCACGTTGCCGAAGCTTTGGTTGAAGTGGAGATAGACTGAGTTGCGATTGACGCCTGCATTGATGTCGTTGGGGCCTGTGCCCATCATCAATGAACCCCAGAGTTCTATCGTTTCATATCCAGTTGGAAGATTGTCCTCCACATTAATAATGGAAGTGTGGCAGAGGTTCGTGGCTTGGGCTTCCCAAGCAATGAGGCCTAATGCGAAAAGGCCGGCAAGGAAAATGGATTTCTTTTTCATTTGTGTTGAATTTTTAGTTTGTCATGCTGTTAAACATTTAACACAACAAAGAAAAATAAAAATAACGGCATCCAAACCCCTATCCAAATTTTCTGTTTTATAAAACAAAGAAAATCAGATGATTAATTTTAAAAATCCAAATTTTTTCAATTTCCATCCAAAATCAAAAAACTGTTTTCGTTGTAAAAAGGAACAAAAACAGGCGACTTTTAGGCGTTTTCTTGCTCCTTTTTCAGTTCTTTTCGCACTTTTCCCCGCACCTTGTCAAGCACGCTTGTGCTGATGCCAAGGAGCGCGGCTTCCTCTGTTCTTGTGAGTTTGTATCGCGAAAGCAGCATCACATTACGTTCAAGGTCGGTCATATCGGGATATTTCTCCTTCAAGGTGGACCGAAAACTGGGATACAACGTGTCGAAGATTTCCATCATGGCCTCCCAATGGTTTCTACCGCCGAAAACCTCTTTTTCCAGTTCGCGGAGATAGCTTTTGTCGTTGGGGTTTTTGGCCAAGTACTCTAACTTTTGCATGGTATTCAATCTGGATTCCAGCATGTCAGATATGGTCTGCGACTTGTCCAAATCCCTGTTGCAGTATTCCTCGTGGTGTCGTTTCAGAGCCTCGTTCTGCTGCATGAAATGGAAAAGGTTGGCGTTGATTTCAGCCTCTTTCTTGCTCCTTTTGGCCGAATGATACAAAAACAGGACTGCCATTCCCAACAACAGCAAGATGCCTATTTCAATTATATGCTGTGCACGTTTTAGCTTTTTGCTCATCATGTTCTGTAGGCTTTCATGGTCGTATTGTTGTTGAATCCTGTAAACATTTTGTTCCTGACTTTGCCGCATCACCTTATACAAGTATCTTTCGTGTATTTCGCGGTATTGCAAGGCCAACGAGTCGTTGCCCTCTTTTTTGGCAAGACTGGTTAGCATTTCATAGGCTGAAACCTTGGTTTCATCTCGTACGTCAATGGTGGGCAGAAGACCTTCCACTCTTTTGGCATACGAGGCCGCAGAATCTAATACATTGGCTGCCATATAAGTTTTGCCCATATTCAAGTAACACATGAACATTTCGTCATCGGAATGGATGCTTTTTTCCATCTGCTTTAAGCAGCCTATCGCCTCGTCATGTTTTCCCTGAAGGCGGTAAAGCACGGCATAATTGTTCAAAGCCTTGTGTTTTACCTTATTAATATGGCCTTGCTCAGACAACAGCAGGCTTTGCTTCAGACAATCTTCTGCACTTCCAACGTCTTGGAGCATCAAGTGGCAAACGGCCATCATGTTCTGCGCCAAAGCCTTGCATGAAAGATTGTTGCCAAACTTGTTTTCGGCAGACTGAAACATAACCAGGGCTTCGTCATACGAGTGGTCTTTAGAAAGCATTTTCCCCATCAGGCATTGCGTCATCGCCACCGCGAGGCTGTCCTTGGCTTTTTCGCCATAATGTTCCGCGTCCTTTAATGACTGCATGGCTATCTTGTTCTCATTGTAGTGCAGTTGCACGAAGCCACTATAGAGCGCGGCCTTGGCGGCCTTGGCGTATTGCTTCTTGCCTGCATAGTAAGCGGCGGCACGCTCAAGGTCGGGGCTGGTGGAGAGGAAGGGCCTGTTGTCGAAGAACTCGTCGTCCATCACGGGCGGTATCTCCTGCCCTCGGTCGCCAAACAGGGCCACGGCCTGCAAGAGAGCCATGTCCATGCGCTGCTTTTCCTCGAAATAAACGGGCATGCGGAGCACGCTGTCAATCAGGCTCGCGGTGCTGTCGGGCAGGGTGTCGAAGAGCTGCTCGGCACGGCGCACCATCTGCCGCGCCTGGCGGCGCGGACCGTGGCACGAGGCTAAGGCCAACAGCAGAAATAATCCTATAATACCGACCCTTCTCATAAGAAAAAACTAAACCTTTTGTTCTTTCCACCACTGGCTGAACGACTTGGGCGCAAACTCAGGCAAAGTCCTTCTTTCGCCCCAAGCAGGATTGAGGAAACGCTTCAGTTCCACTTTCTTGATAAACAAAGGGCTGTCGAGCCGCTTACGGTTCTTGCAGTGCCAAATCATCAACTTAAACATGGCCTCCAATTTGGCGTCGCCAACCTTTTTGGTGGCCACAAGGTGGCGGTTCTCCAAAATCAAATCATTCAACGGAATCTTTACCGGACAAATATCGGCGCACCGACCGCACACCGAACAAGCCGAAGTGAGGTATTCATATTCTTTCAAACCGTGCATCAAAGGTGTCATTACACTGCCCATAGGGCCTACATAGCTCGAATCGTAGGCATAGCCGCCAATGTTTTTGTAAACCGGACACACACTGACACAAGCACCGCAATGTATGCACGACATCATCTTGCGCTGTTTCTCGTGCGTGAGCAAGTCGGAACGCCCGTTGTCCAACAATATGACAACCATCCGCTCGGGGCCTTCGCTGTTGCTGGCCGGACCGAAAGTGATGGAATTGATGGCCGCCATGCTTTGTCCGGTGGCGTGTGACGAAAGCAAAGGCAACAAAAGGCTCAATTCGTGCATCGAACGAATCACCTTGGCAATGCCCGCAACGACGATATGTGTCTTGGACTTTGATGTGGATTTCAGTATATTGCCCTCGTTTTCGGTGAGCACCACACCGCCTTCTTCAGAAAGGAGGAAGTTGGCACCTGTGAGGCATACCTCGGCATCCTTGGCTGCCTCGCCCACTTGATGACGGACGAAGTTCACCATCTGCTTTGGCGTGCTGTCGGCTTTCAGTTTGAAACCTCGGGTCAAAACGTCGTTCATTTCCTCCTTCGAGAGGTGTATGGCGGGCGAAAGCGGATGATATGATTTCATGCCAGACACCTGAAGCACATAGCGCGACACATTGCTTTCCACAAGGTCTATGTTTTTCTTCTGCAAAAAATCGTTCAGCCCTATTTCGTCGATAATCGTGGAATGTGAGCGCACCACCTTGCGCGCCTTTTCGCTGATGAGCAGTTTCAGAATCAAGTCGCAGGCATCGTCGGAATCACGTGCCCAAAGCACCTCGCCTCCATGCTCCTTGAAATGGGTCTCGAAATCAACAAGCAATTTCTCCAAATTGAGCAACGACTTGTTGCTGAGGTTGAAAGCTCTTTGTTTTTCCAACTCCATGTTGCGGTAGTTGACTTTGCCGTTGTTGAAGTTGCGTTCAAAACTGGCCGTATTGAAATTGATTTTCTGCCAGTGTTCCTCGTCAAACGAAATCTCGCTGTTTTGGTTGAATGTCTTTGCCTTGTTGCCCATGTTTAGTTCTCTTTCGGTTCTATTTTCTCAATTCTTTTCTTGTGTCGGCCACCTTCAAACCCGGTGTTCAGAAAAACTTCCACCATTTCCCATGCCATTTCATTGGAAACAAACCTGCCTGGAAGTGCAAGAATGTTGGCATCGTTGTGCTGCCGAGCCAACCTTGCTATTTCTACGTTCCAACACAAGGCAGCCCGAACACCATGATGATGGTTGGCTGTCATTTGCGCACCGTTGCCGCTACCACAAAGGATGATGCCTAAAGGATACTCGCCTCTCTCAATGGCGGTGGCTAACGGATGAATCACGTCGGGATAATCTATGCTATCGGGGCTGTGGGTGCCAAAATCCACTACTTCGTATCCCGTTTCCTCCAATTTACCGATCAAAAATTGCTTCATTTCGAAGCCGCCATGGTCGCTGGCTATAGGAATAATTCGATTCATTTTTCTGTTGTTGATAATTATTCCGCAAAATTACGTTTTTTCATCCAACGCCAAACCTTTTATCCAATTATTTATGAGCCAATTAGCCGATTGAAAAAAATGTCGAATATTTTATTAATGTATTGACGTATAAATAGTTATAAAGTTATCAACAGAATTATTGTTGATAACTTTTCGTTTATTGTGAAGTGCTTTTTACAACTTTTCCATCAACAAAACCAATGCACTTTTTTAGGCAAAAACCACCCAATATTCAACATTAATTCAAAACAAAAAGACAAGTTTTATCCATTTTTTCGCAATTCAACGGATAATCCAAAAACGCCACAGTATGCTAAAACAGAACACATTGGTTTTTCAAAAACCGGTTTCTCAAATCGGCAACCAAAAAAGCAAGATTTTTATTGTTTTTTTTTCAACCAATTCACAAACACAAAATAATCATCAAAAAGATTAATTAATTAAGAATTGATATTAATAATACATGATGTTCAAGTCGAGCCGTTTTTGCTGAAGTTGGTCGATGGCACGACTCTTCACTTTCGTGTTATACACTTTGAGTTGCTTAAGTGTGCTTATGTTCTCGATGGGCGAGAGGCTCTTGACGTTGGTGTTGTTCACATACAGGTTTTCCAATTTAAGCAGCCCAGAGAGCGGTTTTAGCGATTTTACGGCCGTTCCGCTGGCGTTAAGTGTAATGAGTTCGTTCATCTTCGAAAGTGGCCCCAAATCGCTGATTTGCGTGTTTTCGATGTTGAGCAGTTCGAGCATGGTGTTGTTCTCGATGGGTTTGAGGCTGGAGACGGGATTGTTCTGCACGTTGAGTTCGCGGAGGTATTCTTTGTTGGCCAAAGGATCCAGGTCGCGTACACTTTGGTTGTTGATGGTCAGGCTTTCGAGCCAGTAGAAATCCTTGATGGCATTCAGGTTGCTGATGGGATATTCTGTTCCGATGGCGAGTTCGCGCAAATCGACCACTTTCTGAAGTTCCAAGGCGCTTGGAGCGTCGGGCGATTGCATGGGGACGGCATTTCTGAAAATGGCTTTCCAGATGTCGTCCAATCCAATCCACCAATTGTATAGTATTTCGGTTTGGTAGGTCACGATGACCTGACGCTGCGTGGCTTTCAATGCCTTCACTTCGGCCAATCCAATGCTTGTGTTGTCGGCAATGATGACCTCAATGCTGTTGTCGTCGGCAAGCGGCTTGAGGTCGGTGATGGGTGTGCTGCTGATGTTGAGCTGCTTGAGGTTTCTCATGTCTTTCAAAGGCTCGATGGAACGGATATGGGTGTTGCTGATGTCGAGTGTTTCCAAGTTGGCGAGGCTTTGGATGGCGATGAGGTTGGTGATTTCGGTGTTTGAAATGCAGAGTTTCTTCAGGTTGGTCAAGCGACTGACGGGCAGCAGGTTTTGTATGTAGGTGTTGTCGGCCAGTTCGAGTTCCTGCATGTTGATGATTTGGTGCAGTTGTTCGGTTGTCGGGTCGGCGTTAAGGTTGATTTGTTTTGAGAAGACGGCTTTCCAGTAAATGGGCAGCTCATTCCACCAGTTGATGAGCGCTTCGGTGTCGTAAATCACGAGGGTGAAGGGGTTTTCCTTTGTAAATTCGCTGGCTTCTTCTATTCCTATTTGCGAATTGTCGCAATATATTTTGTTCAGTTTGCGATGGTTTTTCAAGGGTGTGAGGTCGCTGATGTTGGTGTTGCTGCAATAAAGCTCGCGAAGGTTTTCCATTTCGTCAAGCGATTGCAGTTGGCTTATGGCGCTACCGGAAATATTGAGGCTTTGAAGGTCTTTCAAGGTCTCGATGGGCGAAAGATCGCGTACTGATGTGTTGCTTATATCGACATTGACTAACTGCGTGAGGTCGCGCAATGGGCCGATGTTGGATATTTTCGACCCGCCCAGATTGATTGAAGTGAGGTTCTGGCAGTTTTTCAGTTGGGCCAGCCGTGCTACCATGGTGTTCGATGCGTTCAGTTTCTTGAGATTGCGCAGCGATGCCAATATGGAAAGGTCGCTGACGTTGGTATTGCCTATTTCAAGCTCTTCCAAGGTGATGCAATACTTCAAGGCTGAAATGTCGTCAATGAAAGTGGAATTGGCGTTCAATACCTTGAGTTTGTTGGCATTGCGCAAAGGTGTGATGTCATCGACAGAGGTCTCGGCAATGTTGAGATGGGTCAGGTCGGAGAGTTCGCTCAACGGTTCCACGGTGATGATTTCGCGGATGCCCGAAATATCGACGGTTTGTTTCTGGGTGACCAGTTTTAGGTTGCGGTCAAGTTCGGTCATGTCGGCCTCGGTCTTGAAGAACTTGTCTTTCAACACGGTTTCTCCCGTGATGGGGTCTTTGACAGGGTAACTCGCCATGAAATCGGCCGACGAAATCAGCCCAACGCTCGAGAGCGGGATGCTGTCGTAAAGGTTCAGGCCTTTTCCCAAGCGGTTTTTCCAGTTTAAGGAAAGGCTGTTCCACCAGTTGCGCAAGGCTTCCTTCTCGTTGATTTTTGTGGTATAGATGCTGGCAATCTTCAGGCTGCTGTTTTGCCTGTCGAGGTTGATTTCCACAAAACGTTTCTTGATGTTATCGACAGCTTCGTCGTTGATGGTGGTGGCCTTCAGTTGTCGCGATAGCGTGGTCTTGAAGAAAACGCTGCCGTCGTCGCGCATGGTGTGGGCGATGCTTTGCACGTCAAACTTGAAGTTGGCCTGCTTGAAAAAGAAGTCGATGTCTTTCAGATAAGCCTGCACATCCTTGTTGATAGGTGTCTTCCTGTTGACGTCGAGATCGTCCTCAATCTGCACTTTGTCGTCGATGAAAATCTTGCTCCAGCTTTCGGTGAAAACGATTTCCTTCTCGTAGGCCGTGGCGCTACTGTCGCCTAAGAAATTCAAGGTTTCCTCAAGGTAATTCAGCATTGACTTGATTTCGTTTTCGTATCGTGCCGTTTCCTCTTTCGACAGTTTTTGGGCTTGCACACCAAATGAAAGACCTATTGTCAAAGAAGCAATTAAGGCTATCCGTTTCATGGTTGGTAAAATTTGATGAGATTGATTTTTTCTTTTTCAGGCATATAGATCACGTTGGACATGAGCCATCCCGAGTTGAGCCCCGACCGGTTGAACCACGACACTTCGAAATACCAGTCCTTGATTTGCAGGACGTGGAACTTTACGCCGTCCACATGCTGGAACACAAGGTTGCCTTGCTTGATTTCGTAGAAGAACAGCGTGAGATAGTCGGGTTGGTATTCCTTCGAAGCGTAGTATTCGATGACTTCGGCGTTTTTGAAGGCCTTGTAAATGTTCATGAAATCGAGCTCGTGGCTCATCGGATGGAGAAAATACTTCTCTTTCTCGGCCAACTCGCCCGTCGGGAACATTTTGTTGAATTCCGAAAAATACACATTGGTCAAGACCCATTTCGAACCCAAGCCTTCCTTTTCGACGGCGAGGAAAAGAATCACATTGACGGATTTTCCTTTATACTTGAACGAGGCCGAGACTTCTGAATACCAACGTCCACCAAGAAAAGTCATAAAGGTTGAGTCGCCTTTGGTGACGTCTTCGATGAAGTACTGTTGAAGTTCGGTTTGTGTGCCGTATTTCTGCTGGTCGAAAAGGATGGGCAGCGACTGGCGCCGCATCTCATTGTTGCGGTAGCGCGGGTCTTTCGGATTCAGTTTTTCGCCGAACTGGTCTTCCTCGTAGTTGAATCGGCGCATGAACTGCCCCATCTGCTTCGTCATGGCATAAAGCTCCGTCTCGTCCATCTGGAAGCTGCCAACGGTTTGGGCAAAGGCATGGCCCATCCAAAGCAGCCCGACAAGCAAAGGCATGGTATGTCGAAACAATCCTTTCACTCCTAACTTCAAACTTCAAACTATCGATTACTTGTTTCCTTCACGCGCATGTCGCCGAGCAGCACATCCCAGAAGCCGATGGTGCGGCCACCGATTTGTGTTTCCTTGCGTTTCACATACACGGTGATGTCTTTCTTCGTAGTGTCTTTGTATTCGAGGTTGCCTTCGGCGTTGTAGCCACGGAAGGTCTGGAAGATGGTGATGACGCCGACGTATGTGCCGTCGGGCTGGCGTTGCAGGTCGCTGACGTATTCGATGTTGTACCATTCGATTTCGACGCGGTCGTAGTTCAGGCGCATCAGGTGCTCGAAATACTTGCGCACGCGATAATAGGTGATTTGGTTGGAGCTGAGCGAAGAAACACCGATTTCGGCATCGCTCATGAAAAGCTCTTCGGCGCGGTCGATGACGCGGTTGGCCTCGCTGAAAGGCGTTTCCTTGGAGCCGGCAATCTTGATGTATTTGCTCAGGTCGCGGACTTTTTCCAAGGCAAGGCTGTCGATGGCCTGCTTGCGTTCAAAACTCAGTTCGTCTTGTGCCAGTGCGGCTCCGGCAAAACAGAGCACGAAGGCTAATGTTGCGATGATCTTTTTCATTTCTTTATCAGTTCAAGTTCGTTGATTTTTCCGTTGGCGTTGTATTTTATTTCGAAAACCTTCTCGGTGGCTTTCTTTTGGTCTTTGACGTAGTTGAGGTAGTTCTCGATGGTGGTGGGGCGGTCGTAGTCGTTGAAGCCTTGGTTTTGCTTGATGATGATGAGCACGGGCACGTTGGGCGACTCAAACAGGCTTAAGGTTTCGTTGATGACGCGGTTGGCTTGGCTGACGCTTCCGGCACGGGCGATGCTGTTGAAATTGCTTTCTATCGTGACGTTGGCAGACTGTGTTTGTTGCTGTTCGTTTTTGTTGCGTTCCTCTTCTTCCCTTTGTGCACGCTCGCGGGCGAGTTTTTTCTCCACTTGGAAGAGCAGGTCATCGACTTCGGCGTTTTGCAGGTTCCAGTCCTTGATGGTTTGCACTCTGGCTTCCTTTTCCTCAAGGGTCCAGAGGGTTTCGTCGTCGAGAATGGCGTTCAGGTCTTTGGTGGCCTGTTCCACCCGCGACTTGTACTCGGCCTCGGCTGCTTCCTTGGCCAGTCTTTTCTTGCTTTTGCAGCTTGTGGCGCCTCCCAGTGTGACGAAAACGGCAAGGAGCACCATGATGACGGTTGTGATTCTGTTTTTCATTGTTGTATTTTTTTGTTTGTTCAATTGCAATAACGGCATAATACGAAATAAATTGCAAAGTTAGCGTTTTTTGCAAAAACCGTGCAATTTTTTCGTTTTTTGAACCAGAAAACCCAAATTCTTTCCGTTTTTATGACCTCGGAAAACCAGAAAACACGGACGGCAGGTCCGTTTTTCATCCATGCCATCCGTGTTTCGTTTGCAGTTTCATTCCTTCACCACCTTGTCCGAGAACGCCTTTCCGTTTTTGAGGGTGACGCGCATGGTGTAGGTGCCGGCTAACAGGCCTTGCAGGTTACGAATTCAAATATCTACGAGGATGACGGATGTTCTTTCGCTGAAAATCTGCCAAACCGTTATAAGCTATTGTCCCGTCGGGGGAAATGATTGTGAGGTGAGGAAATGTGTTGAATTCCAATTTTCTCATCACTTCTTCAACATTAAGTGCCATAATCCATTGAAAGGTATATTCATGGTTCATTATCTTTTCATAGTGCTTCAAATCATTTTCGTTTTTACTCAAAAAGACAGCGTAAAAGATTTTGTCGGAAGAGTCAGCATAAGATTCGGCAAAAGCCGAGTATTCTGGCATCATGGCATGACAAGTGCCGCACGAAGCCGACCAGAAATAGAAAACAACAGTCTTGCCCCGAAGCGACTCCAACGTAATAGTATCGTTTTCGGGCGTGACAAAAGCGTTTTCCAATTCCATTTTATTCCCAACTGGAATAGTGTGTTTGGAATAAACGAAACGTTGCAATGCATAGCTTGACCAAACAGGAATGGCAATAGTCGAAATGGCCGACATTAAACAAGTCGAAACAATAATAACCGTCTTCTTGGTATGGTTGCTCCATGTGGCAGACAATATCCACTGTACCATAATTAAAACAATTGCCACCAAGACAAACATAATCAAATTGACATAGGGATTCGCAATGATTGGAAAGGAATAAACGGCCAAAAAAACCAACAAGGAGAGCCAGCGCTGACGCTGGCTCTGATTTTGAGCTATCATTGCAAAGGTTATTATGGGAAGTGCCACAAGCAATATGTCATATAATGGTTCTATCTTTCCCCGACCTGGCAAAAAACCAAGCGAGAATAGGGAAAGAACCGCACCGACAAAGGTTTGGATGACATTTCCACCTTTTTTAATCTTTGAAAGCAGCCATATAACAAAAAGTGGCACAAAAAAATCAAGGAAACAAAATATATGTCTATAAATACCGTTCCGTCCCCATGTACCTGAATTTGTGGAACGAACAAAATCAACGACAACTCCAGAAATCCATAATGCGCTCAAAAACACTGGCAAGAACCAGCGTCTATTCTTTTCTGCTTCAACGAAGACGATGCCCGATAAAATGCCGAAAGCGAGTGATAGGTTTATCATCACGCTATACGAGCGTTGGTCGCCACGATAGGCTCTCAACAGATACATTACGGTCACATATATTGCTACAGACACATAAATAACATAGAACACCCTCTTCTTGGAAGTAATATTTATTTCAGCCATTTACAACTCAATTATTATGTCGTCATATACTTTTTCCTTGCAAATCTTTGTACAAGAAGACCACCATAAAAGCCCACAACCTTCTGAAGTGGGAGTACAATAACGATCTGTACATTTCTATGAAGACCGTCCGTTTCATGCCTGCAAAGGTACAAAAATATCTTCTTTTCCATAAAAAAACCCCGCCACAAACGCGTAGCGGGGTAGATGCTTT
>CAMOCK010000028.1 GCA_946610645.1 uncultured Bacteroidales bacterium | reverse complement strand
TGCGCAGCAAGCGGCGCTCCCGAATACAAAAAAATCGGTTTTTATGAGTTTTTTTTTTTGGCAGCCTGCCGAAAGGGAGGGTTCTTTTTTTTTTTTTTTTTTGTTATTTAATTGTCAGTCAATAAAATATTCGACAGCAAACGACAGCAAACGACTACAAACGCTTAATCAACGGCTTGGTCTTGACAAAGGTCGTTTCTTTGCAGCATGAAAAGTGGTTTTCGGCATGTCGAAAAATAAAATCGACACAAAGTCGCCAACGAATGTCAAAGTTTACTATTTTTGTACCTTAATAATTACTTCAAAACAACCCGCAAAATGACTACAGAAAGAACACAAGAAGAAGCCGCAAAATTGAGGCAAGAGAAACTGAAGGCTTTGGAAGCCACATTGGGAAACATTGAGAAGAGCTTCGGAAAGGGAAGCATCATGCGCATGGGTGCTGAGGCCGAGAAGATGGAGAGCATCTCCACCGGATCGATTGGCCTGGACTACGCCTTGGGCGTGGGTGGCCTGCCGAAGGGAAGAATCATCGAGATTTACGGCCCCGAAAGTTCGGGAAAGACGACTTTGGCTTTGCATGTGGTGGCCGAGGCACAAAAGAAGGGAGGCATCGCTGCCTTCATCGATGCCGAACACGCCTTCGACCGCTTCTATGCCGCCAAGCTCGGGGTGGACATTGAGAACCTGCTCATCTCGCAACCCGACTACGGCGAGCAAGCCTTGGAAATCGCTGAGAACCTCATACGCTCGGGCGCGATAGACGTCATCGTCGTCGATTCAGTGGCCGCTTTGACACCCAAAAGCGAAATCGAGGGCGAAATGGGCGACAGCAAGATGGGCCTCCAGGCCCGCTTGATGAGCCAGGCCATGCGCAAGCTCACCGCCACCATCAACAAGACAGGCTGCGTTTGCATATTCATCAACCAATTGCGCGAGAAAATCGGCGTGATGTTCGGCAACCCCGAAACCACCACTGGCGGCAATGCCTTGAAATTCTACAGCTCCGTCCGTATTGACATCCGCAAGGTCAGCCAGATCAAAGACGGCGAGAACGTGATGGGCAGCCGCGTGAAGGTGAAGGTGGTGAAGAACAAGGTGGCCCCGCCGTTCCGCAAGGCCGAATTCGATATCCTTTATGGCGAAGGTATTTCGCGCACGGGCGAAATCATCGACCTTGGGGTGGAAATGGGCATCATCAAGAAGAGCGGGTCATGGTTCAGTTACGGAGAGTCGAAACTGGCCCAGGGTCGCGACTCAGTCAAGAAACTCATCGAGGACAACCCCGAACTGGCCGACGAACTGTCAGCCAAGATATTCGAGGCTCTCGAAAAAAGTGAGGAATAAGCGATGATGAAAAGAAATAATTGGCTTGTGGGTGTTTTGCTGGTGCTTTTTGCTTGCAACGGCAAAACACCACCAACCCCGGAACCGAAAACCGTGGAACCTCAGGTTGCCGTTACGGTTTCGGAAGCTATCACGAGCATTTCCGATTCCATAGCGCAAGACAGCACCAATGCCCAACTCTACCTGCACCGTGCCAAAGCCTATCTCGCCAACGAACAGGTGGGAGCGGCCATGGTGGACATCAACAAGTCGCTGCAACTCGCCCCAAACAACATGGAGACCTACCTGTTGCTTGCCGATGTGTATTACATGCTTGGTGACGAGGGCAACATCAACACCACGTTGAATCGCGCCTCTGAAATCGACCCGATGGATGCCCGGCCGATGGTGAAATTGGCCGAGTTGAATCTGCTCCAGCAAAACTTCAACCTTGCCGCCGCCTATCTTGACAAGGCCTTGAAACTTTCTACCTATAACCCAAGGGCATATTTTGTAAAGGGAATGTATTTTATTGTTGCACAGCAAGATACCGTCAATGCGCTAAGGAATTTCCAGATTGCCGCAGAGCAAGACGCCAGTTTCTATGACCCTGTTGAGCAGGTGTGCCGCATCTATGCCGCGCAGCAGCCACCCTATGCCCTCGAATACATCAGGAAGGCGCAGCAGCAGTTCCCCGAACAGGTCAATGCTCGCTATGAACTTGCCTTGTATCTGCAAAGCCACGGCTATCCCGAAGAAGCTTTGCAACATTACGACACCCTTTTGCAACTCCAGCCCGACAACTACATTGTGCTCTACAACGTCGCCTACGTCAATTTCGTGTATCTTGAAGAGAATGAAACGGCTTTGGAGTATTTTGACAAGGCGTTGAAAATCAATCCGAACTATCTAGACGCTTATTACAACAAAGGGCGTGTTTTGGAGCAAATGGGCGACTATGTCCAATCTGCGGAGATCTACAAGGAAATCTTGCGGAACCACCCGAACTACCAACTTGCGGTTGAAGCCATCAATCGAGTACAAAACCAAATTGCCGACTGACAATAAAGGAACCTATGCTCAAGATCTATTGCGTCAATTCCAAGACAACCAAAGAGTTTCAAGAAGGCACGACCTTGTTGGAAATGCTGCCTGCCTTTGAGTTTGACAGGCCTTATCCCATTGTTTCGGCCAAGGTGAATAATGTGTCGCAAGGACTCAAGTTTCGCGTTTACAATAGTCGCGACGTTGAGTTTCTCGACATCAGACGACCTAGTGCCATGCATGTCTATAGCCGCTCGTTGTGCTTTTTGCTTTATAAAGCCTCGCTCGACCTCTTTCCTGGCAGCAAGTTGTACATGGAACACCCGATTTCCAACGGTTTTTATTGCAGGATCAAGAAGGCAGACGGACAATTGTTTGACGCAAACGACCTTGGCAGACTTCGTATGCAGATGCGCGAAATCGTTGAGTTAGACATACCTTTCCGTCGTCATGAGGCACGTATTGACGATGCCATCGAGATGTTTGCCGAACTTCATCAGATGGATAAGGTCAAATTGTTGGAAACCAGCGGACAAGTCTACACCGATTATTACACCTTGGGCGATGTTACCGACTATTATTATGGCCGCTTGCTGCCTTCGACGGGCTATCTGACCTTGTGGGACGTGGAACCCTATCATGACGGATTGTTGTTGCGCATCCCCGACCGTCACCGTCCCGACAGGTTGGCCGAACGCATTGAGCAGCCCAAGACTTTCGAGTCGTTTTCTGAGGGTTTGAGTTGGAACATCATCATGGGATTGAGTAACGTGGGCGACGTGAACCATGCCTGCCTGAACGGGAAGGCCCGCGAACTGGTTCAAGTGGCCGAGGCTTTGCAGGAGAAGAAAATCGTGGAGATTGCAGAGGAAATAGACCGTCGCTATCATGGCGACAATCCCCTAAGGCTGGTGCTCATCACAGGGCCGAGCAGTAGCGGGAAAACCACGTTCTGCAAGCGTATCAGCATCCAGTTGCTGGCTTGTGGACTGAAACCCATATCCTTTTCGACCGACGACTATTTCGTCAATCGTCTTGATACGCCCAAACTGCCCGACGGTAGCTATGACTTCGACAATTTCGACACGGTCGATCATGCAGCCTTGGAACGCGACCTGCTCGCCTTGTTGAGAGGGGAGGAGATTGAGGTGCCCGAGTATAATTTCGTCACTGGCATTCGAGAATATAACGGAAAGAAGCTGCAATTGAAACAAGGCTCTGTGCTCTTGCTTGAAGGCATTCATGCCTTGAATCCGCAACTCACCATGCAGATTCCAGAGCGATGCAAGTTCCGCATCTTCATCTCCACCTTGACCAGCACGGCTTTGGACGACCACAACTGGATACCGACCGATGACACGCGCCTCTTGCGCCGCATTGTGCGCGATTTCAACAAAGGCGCTTTCAGTGCCCGGCAGACCATCAACCAATGGCCCAATGTGTGTGAGGCGGAAGAGAAATGGATCAATCCGTACAAGGAAAACGCCGATGTGATGTTCAATTCGGCCTATCTTTTGGAGTTTGCCGTCATGCGCAACCATGCGGAACGCATTTTGGCCAGTGTTCCACACAATTGCCCAGAATACACCGAAGCCCACCGTTTGTTACGCTTCTTGCATTATTTCATTCCTGTGCCCGACAGTGAGATTCCGGCCACCTCCATGCTGCGCCAATTCATCGGTGGCAGTAGCTTTATGTAAATTTATTAATCTTGGATTTTATTCTTGAATATGAAGGATTTTAACGCAAAACAAGTAAAAGACCAAGTCGTCCAATGGATTCGCGATTGGTTTGAAGTGAATGGCAAAGGCTGCAATGCCGTCATCGGCATTTCGGGCGGCAAAGACAGCAGCATTGTCGCCGCCCTGTGTGTTGAAGCCCTTGGCCAAGACCGTGTTATCGGCGTGACCATGCCCAACGGTGTTCAACCCGACATTGACGATAGCATGAAACTCATCAACCATCTCGGTATTCGGCATTGTTGCGTCAATATTGGCGACACCTACAATACCTTGATTGCAGTCGTTAAGGAGCAGCTGGGCACACTGGATACTGAAGTCAGCCCCCAAACCATCATCAACCTGCCGCCGCGTCTGCGTATGTCGACCTTGTATGCCGTGTCACAGTCGCTCAACGGTCGCGTTGCCAACACTTGCAACCTTTCTGAGGATTGGGTGGGCTATTCGACTCGCTACGGTGATGCTGCGGGCGATTTTGCGCCTTTGGGAGGACTTACTGTGCAGGAAGTCAAGGCGATAGGGAAGGAATTGGGCTTGCCCATCGACTTGGTGGAAAAGACGCCTTCGGATGGCCTCACTGGAAAGAGCGATGAAGACAATCTCGGCTTTACCTATGCCGTTTTGGACCAGTATATCCGCACTGGCGTTTGCAACGACCCCAAAACCAAAGCACTTATTGACCACAAGCACATCACCAACCTTTTCAAGTTGCAGCCGATACCGCATTTTGAGTTTAAGGGAAAATAAAAAAACCGTGACAATCGTCACGGTTTGAGAGTGCTTGCCTGAAAAAAGCCGTTTGTTATTCAGCCGAGGCTAACGGCGAAGGCGTGACGTATTGGCGCACGGCAAGTTCCTTGTCGAGCATGAGCATACCGTTCATGTTGTCGCCAATCATCTTGCACTGGGCAATGAGGTCGCGGGCATTCTCTTCTTCTTCCACTTGCTCGTCAACGAACCAGGCGAGGAAGTTTTGCGCGGCGCGGTCTTTGTCATCGTCGGCGATGTCGCACAGGTTATTGATCAAGGCGGTGACTTTTTGTTCGTGCTTCAAAGTGTCTTCGAAGGCGGCCAATACGCTCTTCCATTCGGTCTGCACCTTGGCGATGGGAGCCAGGATGACACGCTCGCCTTGGCTGTGCAGGTAGTTAATCATGATGGCTGCATGGGCTTGTTCCTCAAGGAATTGCACTTTGAACCAATGGGCGATGCCCTTGAATCCTTTCGCAAATATGTCTTGCGACATGCTCAAATACAGATAACCCGACCATAACTCGGCGTTAATCTGCTCATTGATGGCTTTTGCTAATTTCTTGCTAATCATTTTCGTTCAGTTTTTAATTAGGAGTTAGGAGGGTGGAGTTAGGAGTTGCTCGTAACTCCACTCTCCTAACTCCACTCTCCAAACTTGATAAATTATCCGAAGTAGCGTTTGTAGAGTCCTTCAAAGCCTTTGCCGTGTCGGGCTTCGTCTTTGGCCATCTCGTGGACGGTGTCGTGGATGGCGTCGAGGTTGCGCTCCTTGGCCACGCGGGCGATGCGCATTTTGTCTTCGCAGGCGCCACATTCGGCAATCATGCGCTTGTAGAGATTGGTCTTGGTGTCCCAAACCACGTCGCCAAGCAACTCGGCAAAGCGGGCGCAATGCTCGGCCTCTTCAAAAGCATAGCGTTTGAAGGCCTCGGCGATTTCGGGATAGCCTTCGCGGTCGGCTTGGCGGCTCATGGCCAAATACATTCCGACTTCGGTGGCCTCGCCCATGAAGTGGGCGTTCAAGTCCTTGATCATATCTTCGCCAGTGCCCTTGGCGATGCCTATGACGTGCTCGGTGACGAAGTTCAGAGCGGCGCTTTCGTCAACAACTTTCCATTCTACAATCTGTTTGCATTGAGGGCAGCGCTCGGGGGCTTCCTCTCCTTCGTGGACATACCCGCAAATGGGGCAGATGAATTTTTTCTTCATGTTGATGAGTTTTTAAGTTAGTTCGTGTGAATTTTTACGCAAAGATAGGCATTTTTCCAAAACCTACAGTGTCTTTGCAAAAAAAATACTACCTTTGCACTCCATTTACCATTTGATCATTGAGTAACCATGTTGAACAGAAGATTTTTGAGGATCAAGGCGTTGCAAGAGATTTACGCCTATCATCAGTCGGATGAGGCCAAACTGCCACAGGCAGAACGTCACCTATTGGAGTCCATTAAAAAGTTGCATTGCCTGTTTGTCTATCAACTTTCGTTTTGGGTCGAAGTGAAACGTTTCGCCGAAATGCGTATCGAAGAGAACAAACACAAGAATTTTCCGACCGAGGATGACCTGAATCCCAATCTGAAATTTGTCAATAATCGGATTATCAACGCTTTGGATAATAATCGCGACTTGATGACGCTTGAGAAGCATTACAAGATCGATTGGGCCGACCATCGCGACGACTTCATCCGCTCGTTCTATAACAGGTTGCAGGAATATGTTGAATATCAAGAGTATATGAATAATGGCAAGGATGGATACGAGGACGACAGACGGTTTTTGCTTTCGGTCATCGACAATCACATGGCCGAAGATGGCTTGCTCTATGATTTCTATTCCGACCGCGAGCTTACGTTCAACAGCGACTATCCGATAGCTCTCTACCTGACATGGAAGTTCATCAATGAGATGCCGCGCGATTTCGACGAGTTTTCCAAGATTCCTCCTGTTTTCAAGACAGAAGGCGACATGGAGAATGTGGACAAGGACTTCGTCGTCAAGTTGTTCGAGAAAACCATCCTCCATGCCGATGAATATGCCGAACTGATGAAAGCCAATCCCTCCAATTGGGAATATGACCGCATGGCTTTGATGGACAGGATCCTCATCATGATGGCCATGACGGAGTTTTGTGAGTTCAGTTCCATCCCCGTCAAGGTGACCATCAACGAGTACATAGAAATCTCTAAATATTACAGCACGCCCGACAGCCGCCGTTTCATAAACGGAATGCTCGATAGTCTTGCTAACGTGTTGAAAGAGAAAGGGAAACTGGTTAAGACGGGCCTTGGGCTGATTGACAAATGAATGTTTGCGACACAATAATATTTAAAGGAGTCCGTTATCAACAAAACAATGAACATGAATCGATTTTTCCCTTTATTAGGATGTGTTTTGCTGTCCGTTATGGCTTTGCGGGTTGAAGCACAGGTGACCAATGGCACTTATCGTTCCTTGACGGATGCCAATTCTGCTCGCGTGGTGGCCTTGGGCGGACTTCCCCTGGCAATCCATGACGCCGACTTGCAAACGGCCACATTCAATCCCTCCGCGATTTGCCCTAACATGCACAACCAATTGTCATTGTCTTATGTGGGTGACTTTAATCTTGGAACAAACTATGCCTCAGTACAATACAGCCGTACCTTTGAAAAAGTAGGCAGTTTTGCCGCATCGGTCCAATATTACAACTACGGGGAAATGCCCTATGTTTCGGAAAGCGGAAATCCTGAGGAAGGCTCCTTTGGTGTGTCGGACTATGCTCTTACTTTGGGTTGGGGGCGTGAGTTGACCGACAAGTGGAGCATCGGTGCCAATCTGAAATATGCCGGTCTGCAGTATGAAAGTTATCACGCTGGAGCCGTGGCCGTGGATGTGGCCACCACCTATTGGGCCTATTCCAACTGGGCATTCACCTTGACGGCACGCAATATTGGATTGCAGGTGTTCAACGATTTCGACAATCGTGGTGCCAAGTTGCCTCTCAGCGTGGATTTTATGGCTTCGAAGAAGCTGGCCCACCTGCCCCTCACTTTGTTTTTTGCCTACGACGACATCCAGCAGTGGAACAAGATCCACACTGATACTTTGGTCTCGCCAAACTACGATCCCGTCACCGGACAATTCGATGAACCCTCGAAAACGGCCAAGTTTTTCACCAACCTGGTCTGCCATTTGGTGGTGGGAGGCGAACTTGAATTGGGCAAAAACCTTGTGCTTAGGGCTTCCTACAACTATGGGACGCGATATAACATGGGTGTGCCTGAAAAGCGGACTTTGGTAGGCTTTTCGGCAGGTTTCGGGGTGAAAATCAAGGCGTTCCAAATCGACTATTCCTTTTCGAGAAACAATATCGTCGGATCGCCACACTTCCTGACTTTGCGCCTCGACATGAGCAAGTTCTGACCATGTATCTCCACGAACTAAAACTGACGAACTTCAAGAACTGCGAAACGGCCGACCTGCTGTTTTCGGAGAAGGTGAACTGTTTCGTCGGCTTGAACGGAGCGGGCAAGACCAACATTCTCGACGCAATTTATTACCTCTCGTTCTGCAAAAGCTTTTTCGGCGCTGCCGACAAGTTGAACATCAAGCATGAACAAGGTTTTTTCGCCGTACATGGCACCTATTGCCACGAAGGGAAGGAAGACGAACTGGTTTCGTGTGTGCAAAAACGCGACGCGAAGAAGTCGTTCCGTTTCAACAAAAAGGAATATGACCGCCTTAGCGACCATATCGGCAAGTTCCCGTTGGTGATGATTTCGCCCTACGACCGCGATCTCATCAACGAGGGAAGCGACTTGCGCCGCAAGTTCATCGATGGCGTGATATCGCAGTTCGACCCGCTGTATCTCAACGCATTGCTAAAATACAACCGTGCCTTGCTGCAACGCAACATGCAACTGAAACAGTTTGCCGAAACCCACACTTTCGACCGCGACTTGCTTCGTCTTTGGGACGACCCGTTGGTCCTGAGCGCCGACGACATCCATGCCAAACGCCGGCAGTTTTTGGTGGATTTCCTGCCAATCTTCCAGCATTATTATGAAATCGTATCGGGGGGCACCGAAAAGGTGAATGTGGTTTATCAGTCGCGTTTGGATGAGCAGCCACTTCTTGAATTGTTGGAGGGAAGTTTGCAGCATGACCGTCATTCGGCTTATACCAATGTGGGAATCCACAAGGACGATTTGGAGTTCACACTCGATGGGC
>CAMOCK010000027.1 GCA_946610645.1 uncultured Bacteroidales bacterium | reverse complement strand
GGCAACAATGTCTTTGCGCCCAATCCGAGCCTCAATGATTGGTACGACACCGTGAAACTGAACTACGATTGCCACGACACTTGGGAAAAAATGCTGAGTATCTTGAAGTTCTGGTGTGCCAAGCAGGTCGATGGCTTCCGTATGGATATGGCCGAGATGGTACCCGTGGCGTTTTGGCAGTGGGCGATTGCTGAATTGCGCAAGGATTACCTGCCGGTGATGATTGCAGAAATCTACCAGCCAGCGCTTTATGATCCATTCTTGGAGGCTGGGTTTGATTATTTGTACGACAAGGTGGGGTTGTATAACACTTTGGAAAATGTATTGTGTCACGGTCACGAGGCGAAGGAAATCACCCAAGTTTGGAAGGATTTGCACGACTTGGATCCGCACATGCTGCGTTTCATGGAGAACCACGACGAGAAGCGTTTGGCTTCGCCACATTTCGTTGGCAATGCCTTTGCGGCTTTGCCCGCCGTGGCGCTTTCCGCCTTGATGAATACGGGACCATTCATGGTTTACAATGGCCAAGAGAGTGGGGAAAAGGCGCTTGGAGAAATTGGCTACAGCGGCGACGATGGCCGCACTTCCATTTTCGACTACTGCCACATGCCGCAGCATCAAAAATGGATGAACGGAGGCCTATTTGACAGCGGTGGCTTCGATGAAGCGCAACAGAAACTGTTTGGCTACTATCGTAATCTGTTGCATTTCAGAATGGAACATTCTGCAATCGGCAAAGGCAAGTTCTATGACTTGATGTGGTGCAACCCGTGGTATTCCAATTTCGACCCGCAGTTTGTGTATGCCTTTTTGCGCTACACCGATACGGAGCGTCTGCTCGTCGTCGTGAACTTCAACCGCAACGAAGCCCGCGACGTGGAGGTGAAAATCCCACACGATGCCTTGGCCTTGATGGGCAAACGAAAAGCCAACGAGTTCGATATGAACGACTTCGCCAACGAGGTGCATCCGATGCATTTGCAGCCTTCGGAAACCAAGGTCGTGGATTTGGATTCGGGCGAGGTTGTTTTCCAAAACACATGGAATTGAGGAGGATTTGGTAATTTTGCAGTGTTAATTGTTGAATATGACGGAATCCAACAGAATAGAATTCAAGCGCGAGCTGACTGATGAACCTCGCGTCTCCATCCCGCGCAATAAGGAACTGATGCGGATTTTCAGGGACGTTGAAATGGTCGAGTCGTTAGGCTCGGGTATGCCGAGAATTATGGAGGTTTACGGACGCGAGTGCTTCACTTTTATGGAGCATTTCATTCGGTTTACTGTGCCGTTTTATAAGAATGTCACCGATAATGTCACCGAAGGAAATGCCAACTCGCAAAATCATGTGGAGAAAGGCCAAGAACACGTGGAAATGGATATAGAACACGTGGAAAAAGATGAAAAATACGTGGAGAAAGACGAAAAACACGTGGAGAAAGACGAAAAACACGTGGAGAAAGACGAAAAACACGTGGAGAAAGACGAAAAACACGTGGAGAAAACATCGGAGAAGATACTATTATTGATACAAGAAAGACCTCAAATTACCATTAATGAAATTGCGGATGTTTTGATGATAAAGCGGAGAAGCGTGGAAGACCAATTAAAAAGGTTGAAAGAAAAAGGCCTCATCCGCCGTGTCGGTCCCGACAAAGGCGGCCATTGGGAAGTCATCGAAAACAAAGAAAAAACAGAATAATATGCTCCCTCTCGTAAATAACGACCCGTGGCTCAATCCCGTCGCGCAAGCGGTGGACGACCGACACAACCGCTATGAAGGACGGCTTCACGATATTGTCAATCGTTACGGTAGCCTCAAGGCTTTCGCCACGGCGCACCAGTTCTTGGGCTTCAACTACGACAAGCGTCGCCACGGCTGGTGGTATCGCGAATGGGCGCCTGCCGCGCATTACCTCTCGCTGATGGGTGAGTTCAACGGCTGGAACCGCTACGAATACCCTTTGGAGAACGTCGGCAACGGCATCTGGGAAATCTTCTTGCCCGACAGCGAGTTTGGGAAGACGCTCGTGCATGGTAGCAAGCTGAAGGTCGTGGTGCAGTCGCAAATTGGGGAGCATGAGCGCATTCCCGTGTATATCAAGCGCGTGATTCAGGACGAGGGCACCAAGGACTACGACGGCCAGTTCTGGAATCCGCCCACACCTTATACATATAAGCACACCGCGCCGCAACTGAACGGCGAGCCGCTGCTGGTTTACGAGGCGCACGTGGGCATGGCACAAGAGGCCGAAAAGGTAGGGACCTACAAGGAATTCACCCAAAACATCCTGCCACGCATCAAGGCGGACGGCTACAACGCCATCCAGCTCATGGCCATCGCCGAGCATCCTTATTACGGTTCGTTTGGCTACCATGTCTCCAATTTCTTCGCGCCGAGTTCGCGTTTCGGTACGCCCGAGGATTTGATGGAACTGATCGACACGGCACACGGCATGGGTCTGTGGGTCATCATGGACCTCGTTCATTCTCACACGGTGAAAAACATCCGCGAGGGCATCAATCTCTTCGACGGCACTGATTTCCAATACCTTCATGCAGGCGAGCGCGGCAACCACAACCTTTGGGACTCCAAACTGTTCGACTACGGCAAGGAGGAGACGCTGCAGTTCCTGCTCTCGAATGTGCGCTATTGGATGGAAGACTTCCACTTCGACGGTTTCCGCTTCGACGGCGTGACCTCGATGCTCTATCTCGATCACGGCAACGGCCTCGTCATCGACAGCCCGTGGAAGTATTTCGACGGAAATGTTGATGCTGATGCGGTTACTTACCTGCAATTGGCCAACGCGCTTTGCCACCAACTCAACCCCAACGCCGTCACCATCGCGGAGGAAGTGACGGGTATGCCCGGCCTTTGCAACCCAATTGCCGACGGCGGCATGGGCTTCGACTACCGCTTAGGCATGGGCGAACCCGACTTCTGGATCAAGGTGCTGAAAGACCAGCCCGAGGAACGGTGGAACATGAACGAGTTTTTCTTCACCATCACCAACCATAATCCGCAGACCAAGACGGTGGCCTACGCCGAGAGCCACGACCAGGCGCTTGTGGGCGACCAAACCATCGCGTTCCGCCTGATGGGCAGTGAGATGTACAACGCGATGAGCTTAGACACGCCTTCGATGGCCGTCGACCGTGGCATTGCCCTGCACAAGATGATCCGCCTCTTCACGCTCACCTTGGGCGGCGAGGCGTGGCTCAACTTCATGGGCAATGAGTTCGGCCATCCCGAATGGATTGACTTTCCGCGCGCGGGCAACAACTGGAGCTACCAATTCGCCCGTCGCCAATGGTCGCTCGTCGACAACGAGCACCTGAAATACCGCTTCATGGGCGCTTTCGACCGCGCCATGCTCGACTTGGTGAAAAGCCATGTCGTGATGCAGGCCTTGCCCGCGTGGCTTTTGTTGGCCGACGAGGCGAACAAGACCATCGTCTA
Source organism: uncultured Bacteroidales bacterium (assembly GCA_946610645.1). Taxonomy (GTDB): domain Bacteria; phylum Bacteroidota; class Bacteroidia; order Bacteroidales; family F082; genus Limimorpha. The sequence continues at coordinate 2,383 of CAMOCK010000027.1, read as the reverse complement.
CGAGCGTGGCAACCTGATTTTCGTCTTCAACTGGGGGCCACATTCCATCCCTGACTATGTGATACCAGTCAGGCAAACAGGCGATTACAGCATCCTTCTCACCACCGACGACGCGGCCTTTGGCGGCTTCGGCAACATCGACGTGTCCACCAGATTCCCTTCCGAGCAACACGGCGACAGCATCACGATGAAGGTCTACAACGTGAGCCGCGTGGCGACGGTGTATCAACGCATTCCATAAACGACAAAAGCCGCCCGAAACGAGCGGCTTTTGAATTCTCTTTTTATTCCTTCGATTAGAAGTTGTAGTACAGGCCAATCGAAGAAGTGCCTAAACCGCAATCCAGGAAGAAGCCATTGCCTCTTTCGAAGAGGTGGTCATAGCCCAGGAAACCAAAGCGGAAAGCGGCAGTCCAGTGCTCGGTGGCCATCCATGCGATACCGGGTCTGAGACCAACGGCGTACATTTCAGGGCTGAGGATGTCGATGTCACCGGCAAGATCAAGGAACAAGGAGAACTTCTCGATGTTACAGGCAGTATAGCGGACGTAAGGGGAAAGGATGAATTGGTTGAAGTTCACACTAATCGGACCGGTTTTGTCGGCAACATAATGGAATGTGAGGCCTGTGGCAATCGTCCAGTGTTCGTTGAAACTGTAACCGACTTCGGGAGCAATCTTGAATTCGGTTTTGTTCTTCTCAAAACCAGCGTTGGCAGAACCGCCAATCCAAACTTGTGCGTTTGCGCCCATGATGCCTGCGAAGGCAAGGGCCAAGGTCAAAAATAACTTTTTCATTTTTAAATGGTTTTAATTAATAATTAGGTTAGTTCTTTTGGTCTTTTGTTAGACGCGGCAAAGGTAGCAAATACTATGCCATGTATCATCGAATAATTTCCCAACAAGCCTTATTTTTCAATGAATGCAATGGTTTCGCCCTTGCTGACGCGCTTGCCTTGGTCAGCCGTGGCCTCCACGATCTTGCCGGGCCAGAGGGCGTAGACGGGTTCCAACCCAAGGTTTGTTTGGATGGCGCAGAGCAGGTCACCTTCTTTATATATGGTGCCGGGGGCGGGCGCAATCGACTTGTCGTCGAAGTCCACTTCCCACATCACCACACCGCTCGCGGGAGCGATGACAGGCTCGGCATTGGGATGGCGCAGGGCGCGCAGGTCCGGCAACTTGGCTGTGCCGCCAGCCTTCTCAAACTTCTCCTTCATCTTGGCTTCGAGCTCTTGGTTGAAGCGGCGCTTGGCCTCGCCCGACTTGAACTCGCGGTACTGCTTCTCGTGCATGGCAAACTCGAAGAGTTCTTCGTCGTCCTGCCCACGGTCCCAGCCGTTTTTCTCCATCTCTTCGATGAAGCGTGGCAGTTCGTTGGGATAGTTGTCCTGTGGGTTGCCTGCGAAGAACTCGAAGCCTTTCTTCTTGGCCAAGTCAACGATTTCTTTGTCCAAGGTGCCAGGCAACTTGCCGGCCTTGCCGAGAATCATGTTCCACGCGGCGGGGTCGATGCTGTTCTCGTAGCGCGGCTCGTCCTTGCTCAGCGCATAAAGGTTCATTAGGGCGATATTCTTGGTGTATTGGCTGAAAGGTGTCACCAAGGGCGGGTTGCCGAGTTTCGGCCAAATGTTCTGCACCTCTTCAAAGAGTTCGACGAGCAGGTCGTCTTCGCTCAGTTCGGGCATGCCTTTGTTCTTGCGGTTCATGTTGATGGCGGCATGAACACCCTTGAGGTCGGCCATCAGCGAGCCCATCATGCCTCCGGGCAAGCCGCAGCCCACGAGTAGCGAGTTGAGGTAACGGTTGCGCGGGTCAATCCAATAGCCGAGGAAGTCGTCGATGAACGATTGGGTCATCGTGCGGGCGGCCATGTAGGCCTTCATGTTGATGTCCTTGACGAGGAAGCCGGCGTCTTTCAGCATTTCGACCACCGAAATGACGTCGGGGTGTACGGTGCCCCACGACAGCGGCTCCATAGCCACGTCGATGTAGTCGCAACCAGCCTTGCACACCTCGAGCACCGAAGCCATCGAGAGGCCCGGACCCGTGTGGCCGTGGTATTGCACCTTGATTTCGGGGTGCTGTTTCTTGATATGCTCGACGATGCGGCCCAAGCTGACAGGCCGACCCACGCCGGCCATGTCCTTCAACGCGATTTCCTTGGCACCGGCGGCGATGAGTTCGTCGGCCATCTTCATGTAATACTCGGCAGTATGCACCTGCGAGTGGGTGATGCTCATGGCGGCTTGCGAGATCATGCCAGCCTCATTGGCCCATTGGATGGACGGGATGATGTTGCGCACGTCGTTTAGTCCGCAGAAGATACGGGTGATGTCGACGCCTTGGGCTTTCTTCACCTTATACATCAATTGGCGCACGTC